>JAFSHK010000063.1 GCA_017440375.1 Lachnospiraceae bacterium | reverse complement strand
TGTAGGAGCACGGTTTAACATTACCGGATGTTCTCTGATAACTTCTTCCAGCACATCCCATACCTGTGTATCCAGTCTTTCTACTAATTTCTTAGCATTTTTAATATTCTGGGAAATGCCTCTTGCTACCAACTCTTTCATAACAAAAGGTTTGAATAACTCGATTGCCATTTCCTTCGGCAGACCGCACTGATAAATTTTCAGTTCCGGTCCTACTACGATAACGGAACGTCCTGAATAGTCAACACGTTTACCAAGCAGGTTCTGACGGAAACGACCGGATTTACCTTTCAACATATCAGAAAGAGATTTCAGTGCTCTGTTACCAGGACCTGTGACCGGACGACCACGTCTACCGTTATCAATCAGCGCATCTACTGCTTCCTGCAACATTCTCTTCTCATTACGAACGATAATGTCAGGAGCGCCAAGTTCAAGAAGTCTTTTCAGACGATTATTTCTGTTAATGATTCTTCTATATAAATCATTCAAGTCAGAAGTCGCAAAACGACCACCATCGAGCTGTACCATAGGACGTAAATCCGGCGGAATTACCGGAATTGCATCCATAATCATCCATTCAGGTTTGTTTCCGGATTCTCTGAATGCTTCCACCACCTCAAGTCTCTTGATGATACGTGCACTCTTCTGTCCGCTGGAGTCTTTTAACTCTTCTTTTAATTCAACTGCTTCTTTCTCCAAATCAATAGCCTGAAGCAATTCTTTGATTGCTTCTGCACCCATACCCACACGGAACTTGGAGCCATAGGATTCTCTTGCATCCTGATACTCTTTTTCGGAAAGAACCTGTTTGTACTCCAAATCGGTCTCTCCTGCATCCAATACGATATAAGCTGCAAAATACAATACTTTTTCAAGCACTCTTGGGGACAAATCCAAGATAAGTCCCATACGGCTTGGAATTCCTTTGAAATACCAGATATGGGATACCGGAGCTGCAAGTGCGATATGTCCCATACGCTCTCTACGAACACTTGCTTTTGTAACTTCTACACCACAACGGTCGCAGACAACGCCTTTATATCTGATTTTCTTATATTTACCACAATGACATTCCCAGTCTTTGCTTGGTCCAAAGATTTTTTCACAATAAAGTCCGTCTTTTTCCGGCTTTAACGTTCTGTAGTTAATGGTCTCCGGTTTTAATACTTCACCTCTTGACCATTCTTTGATTTTCTCCGGTGATGCCAAGCCGATTTTAATCGCATCAAATGTCATAGGTTGATATGCTTCCTGTTTCATCTCTGCCATTTTTAGCTATGCTCCTTTCAGCCTATTCGTCATAGGATTCTTCGAAATCAACTTCCATTCCCATGTCATCTTCTGTGAATTCATCTTCGTCTTCACTGTTGACAAGTTCTCCGCTTTCTTCGTCAAATTCCTGTTTCTGGTATCCCATGGAGCCAAGAGATTCTTTCTCATAATCATAGCTTCTGGAATCACCTTCGATTTCATAGCGGTAATCATTCTCGCTATAATCGATTGTTTCCATAATTTCAACTTCTGTCTGGTCTTCACGAAGCACTCTGACATCCAGACCAAGTGACTGTAATTCTTTCAATAATACCTTGAAAGATTCCGGAATACCAGGTTCAGGGATGTTATCTCCCTTGATAATTGCTTCATATGTCTTAACACGACCAACAACATCATCGGACTTAACAGTCAAGATTTCCTGTAAAGTATAGGCAGCACCATATGCTTCCAATGCCCAAACTTCCATTTCACCGAAACGCTGTCCACCGAACTGTGCCTTACCACCAAGTGGCTGCTGTGTTACTAAGGCATAAGGACCGGTTGAACGTGCATGAATCTTATCGTCTACCAGATGGTGAAGCTTCAAGTAATGCATATGACCGATTGTTACCGGTGCATCAAAATACTCACCTGTTCTACCATCACGAAGTCTTACTTTACCATCTCTGGAAATTGGAACACCTTTCCATAACTCACGGTGGTCTCTATTCTCAGATAAATATTCCATAACTTCCGGCAAAAGTTCTTCTTTATGTTTCTTCTCGAACTCTTCCCATTCCAAGTTAACATAGTCATTTGCTAAATCCAGAGTATCCATGATATCACCTTCTTTAGCACCGTCAAATACAGGTGTTGCTACGTTAAAGCCAAGTGCTTTTGCAGCTAAAGATAAGTGAATTTCAAGTACCTGACCGATATTCATACGAGAAGGTACGCCCAAAGGATTGAGCACGATATCAAGCGGACGACCATTCGGCAGATATGGCATATCTTCTACCGGAAGGACACGAGAAACAACACCCTTGTTACCATGACGACCAGCCATCTTATCACCGACAGAAATCTTTCTCTTCTGTGCAATATAAATACGAACTGCCTGATTTACACCCGGAGATAATTCATCTCCGTTCTCTCTGGTAAATACTTTGGCATTAACAACAATACCATATTCACCATGAGGTACCTTCAAGGAAGTATCACGAACTTCTCTTGCTTTTTCACCGAAAATTGCACGAAGCAATCTTTCTTCTGCTGTCAGTTCTGTTTCTCCCTTCGGAGTTACTTTACCAACCAGAATATCACCGGCACGAACTTCCGCACCAATACGGATAATACCTCTTTCATCCAAATCTTTGAGTGCATCATCACCGACACCAGGAACGTCTCGAGTAATCTCTTCCGGTCCTAATTTTGTATCACGGGACTCTGCTTCATATTCTTCAATATGAACAGACGTATATACATCTTCCTGTACTAATCTTTCACTAAGAAGTACAGCATCTTCGTAGTTATAACCTTCCCAAGTCATGAAACCGATAAGTGGGTTCTTACCAAGTGCAAGTTCACCCCCCTCTGTAGAAGGACCATCAGCGATAACTTCGCCTTGTGCCACATGATTGCCCTTAAATACGATAGGTTTCTGGTTATAACAGTTGGACTGGTTGCTTCTGGAGAATTTCGTCAAATGATATTCATCTTTTTCTCCATCATCATATGTCATCTTAATCAGATTAGAAGATACGTAATCAATGGTACCGGACTTCTTAGCAACTACACATACGCCGGAGTCAACGGCTGCTTTCGGTTCCATACCTGTTCCTACTGCCGGAGCCTCTGTAAACAAAAGCGGCACTGCCTGACGCTGCATGTTGGATCCCATCAGCGCACGGTTCGCATCATCGTTCTGTAAGAACGGAATCAGCGCTGTCGCAACAGAGAATACCATCTTAGGAGATACATCCATGTAATCAAACATAGCCTTAGGATATTCCTGTGTTTCCTCTTTGTAACGGCCGGACACATTATTACGTGTAAAGTATCCTTCTGCATCAAGCGGCGCAGAAGCCTGTGCTACATGGTAGTTATCTTCCTCATCTGCTGTCATATAAACAACTTCATCTGTTACACGTGGATTCTGCGGATCACTCTTATCAATCACACGATATGGTGCTTCCACAAAACCATATTCATTAATTCTTGCATAAGATGCAAGAGAGTTAATCAAACCGATGTTCGGACCTTCAGGTGTTTCAATAGGACACATTCTACCATAGTGTGTATAGTGAACGTCTCGAACCTCGAATCCCGCTCTATCTCTTGACAAACCACCAGGACCGAGTGCGGATAAACGTCTCTTATGTGTCAACTCACCAAGCGGGTTGTTCTGATCCATAAACTGGGACAACTGGGAAGAACCGAAGAACTCTTTTACAGCTGCCTGCACAGGCTTGATATTAATAAGTACCTGTGGAGAAATTTCTTCCGCATCGTGTGTTGTCATTCTTTCACGAACGACTCTTTCTAATCTGGACAAACCGATACGGTACTGGTTCTGAAGAAGTTCCCCAACCGCACGAATACGTCTGTTGCCCAAATGGTCAATATCATCATCATTTCCAATACCATATTCCAAATGAATATTATAGTTAATAGAAGCAAGAATATCTTCTTTTGTAATATGTTTCGGAACAAGTTCATGTACATTCTTCTGAATTGCTTCTGCAAGCATTTCCGGATCTTCACTATACTCTTCCAGAATCTGCTGTAATACAGGGAAATAAACAAGTTCTGTAATACCAAGTTCTTTTGGTTCACACTCAACATAGTTAGTGATATCTACCATCATGTTGGAAAGCACCTTAACATTCTTCTCTTCCGTCTGAATCCATACATATGGAATAGCTGCATTCTGAATAGCATCGGCAATTTCTAATGTTACAACATCGCCTGCTTTCGCAATCACTTCACCCGTTAATCCATCTACTGCATCCTCAGCCAGAATGTGGTTTCTAATTCTGTTTCTGAGCATCAGTTTTTTGTTAAATTTATATCTACCGACTTTTGCCAAATCATATCTTCTAGGGTCAAAGAACATAGCGGTAATTAAGCTTTCTGCACTTTCAACGCTAAGAGGCTCACCTGGACGAATTTTCTTATATAATTCTAACAAACCTTCCTGATGATTTTCAGAAGTATCTTTTGCAAAACTTGCTTCAATCTTCGGTTCGTCACCAAACAGCTCTCTGATTTCGTCGTTAGAGCCTACTCCCAGTGCTCTAATCAATACAGTAATCGGCACTTTTCTAGTTCTGTCAACGCGCACGTAAAACACATCATTGGAATCTGTTTCATATTCCAACCATGCGCCACGATTCGGGATGACTGTAGATGAGAATAGTCTCTTACCAATCTTGTCATGACCGATTGCATAATATATACCCGGAGAACGTACTAACTGACTAACAATAACACGTTCTGCGCCGTTAATTACGAAAGTTCCTGTTGCTGTCATAAGAGGAAGATCACCCATGAAAATTTCATGCTCTGTAATCTCGTCTTTTTCTTTGTTAATAAGACGTACTCTTACTTTCAGCGGTGCTGCGTATGTTGCATCTCTTTCCTTACATTTTTCAATAGAATATTTAACATCGTCTTCGCACAATTCAAAATCTACGAATTCCAGACTTAAATGTCCGCTGTAATCTGAAATCGGAGAAATATCAGCAAAAACTTCCTTCAATCCCTCGTCCAAAAACCACTGATATGAGTTCTTCTGAACTTCAATCAGATTCGGCATTTCCAGAACCTCTTTCTGTCGTGCATAAGTCATACGCGTGTTCTTGCCTGCAGCAGTCGCACGGATTCTGTTCTTTTCCATTGACAATTTCACCCCGTTCTTTATGATTTAGTGCCTATTTATCGGAAACTATACTTCAAATAAGCATACCACACCACAATAGTGCATTATCCATTCTACTACAAAGGACAAGATGAGTCAATGATTATTTTCTTAAATATGGAAATTTTTAATGCAAAGATTTGTCACAATTTGTTGTTTTGAGAAAATATATCGAATAATTTAATAACAGAATAACCGCCCACAAGTTTCCTTGCAAGCGGTTTTACCTTTTTCTTTCGCCCTATTTGAGAGTAACTTTAGCACCTTCAGCTTCTAATTTAGCTTTGATGTCTTCAGCTTCTTCTTTAGATGCTGCTTCTTTTAACATCTTAGGAGCAGAATCAACTAAGTCTTTTGCTTCTTTTAAGCCAAGACCTGTTGCTTCACGAACAACTTTGATAACTTTAACTTTATTAGGACCAACGTCTGTTAATTCAACGTCGAATTCTGTTTTCTCTTCTGCTGCTGCGCCTGCATCGCCTGCTGCTGCTGCAACTACAACGCCTGCTGCTGCGGATACACCGAATTCTTCTTCACAAGCTTTTACTAAATCATTTAATTCTAATACTGTTAACTCTTTGATTGCATCAATTAATTCCTGAGTAGATAATTTTGCCATTATAATTTACCTCCATTTTAAATTTAATCATCTGATTTATTTTTAATTATTTTGAATCACAATCGATTCACTTGGAAGAATGTTGCAAGACATTCTTTTGGACAAAACATAGAATTTATTATGCGACGTCTTGTATCGCATTAGAAATTCTTTTTGTCCTATTCTTCTGCTGGAGTTGTTGCTTCTGCAACTGTTTCCTCAGCCGGTGCTGCCTCTTCTGCCGGAGCTGCTGCTTCAACTTCAGATGCGCCACCTTTCTCCGCTAACTGGTTCATAACACGAGCGAAGTTTGTAATAGGAGACTGAATGCTTCCAAGTAATTTGGAAAGTAATTCTTCTCTGGATGGAATTCTGGAAACATCTTCAATTCCTTTTGCATCATATACAATACCTTCAACAACGCCGCCCTTAACTTCAAGCTTATCTGCTGTTTTAGCAAATTTGCAAAGAATTCTTGCTGGAGCTGTCGCATCGTCTGTAGAAATTGCAATTGCGCTTGGACCTTCCAGATATGGAGCAAGTGCTTCATAATCAGTTCCCTTGAATGCGAAATTCATCATTGTGTTTTTGTAAACCTTGTAAGTGATGCCTGCTGCACGAAGCTGTCTACGAAGTTCTGTATCCTGTTCTACTGTCAGTCCACGATAATCAACCAAAACAACAGACTGCGCATCTTTGATAGAAGCAGAAATCTCTTCTACGATAGGTTTCTTCAATTCAACTTTTGCCATTTCTTTACCTCCTTATAGATTTTACGCCGATAGGAGTTCTATATAAGAAAAACCTCCCTAAAGACAGGAAGGTTCGAATCTGCTCATAAACTCTTCTCCTCGGTAGGCGGTCTCCGCTTACGCCACATTCGTGGCACCTACTGTCTTCGGCATGGTCATAACAACCTTATCAAATATAGCACAGACCAAAATGCCTGTCAACTACTTTTTTACCTAATTACATGGCTTTTTTACCAAGTTACATATCCTTCCGAATCAATCTGTACTCTTCCTGACATCGCCTGCATCTTATTCAACACGCGTTCTTTCTCTGTTCCGGTGAGCAAGGTTGTTTTGCAGCCACTTTGCAGGCATGGAATGAACTGATAGCTTTGTAAACCTTCCTCGGTAAGCGTTACTTTCACAATACCGGTATCTATCGTTTTCGAATTAAACCAGAAATTGCCCAGACTATAAATAATCGGAACGCCATCAATCACATCTATTTTTTGTAAAATATGCGGATGCGCGCCAATAATCAAATCTGCACCTGCCGCAACAATCTGTGGTGCCTGTTCATCCTGTGCCCAATCAGTACCTTCCTGATTTTCCGTTCCCCAATGAATATATACAATGACGAAATCACTATTGGCTTTTGCCTCTGCCACTACCTGCAATAATTTCTCTACATTCCAACAACGAAAAACGCCCGGTGAATCTACTGTTGCTCCAATCGTATCCGGATAGTCACCCTTTTCTATCTGTGTTGCTGAAACAAACGCAATTTTCATATTATTCATAATATAGTAAACCGGTTTCAGTGCTTCTTCTTCATTCACACCGGCTCCCACATAAGGAATCCCTGCGTTTTGTAACGTTTCCAAGGTCTCTAAAAAGCCCTGTTCTCCATAATCATATGCATGATTATTCGCAAGAGAAACAATATCTACACCCATGTCATATAAATGTGAAACGGTAGATGGATCCGCACGAAAAGTAAACTGTTTTCCTGCCGTCGGCGTTCCTCTATTCGTATATGGAAACTCATTATTAAGCATCATAATATCTGCGCTTTCCATTTCCGCAATGACATCCGGCTTGATTCCGTTGCTGATATGTCCGCCGTTTTGTAAAAGAGTAGACATGACGCTATAATTTGGATCAAAAAGAATATCCCCTGCAAAACTGATTGTCACACATTCTTCGCTCGCCGCCTCTTTTGCATAAATATTATTTTCTATCATATACTCTTCATCTTGCAAAACATCAGCATATTTGTCATTCTGACCAATAATTTCTTTCACTTGTTCCTCTGCCGGTATCTGTTCTTTGGTTAACTGAAAATTACTATGTCGCGTTTTGGTATCCGTCATAATCCACAAATAGGAGAACATGAAGAAAAGACCAATCAATACAACAAAAGTCAGTGTAATGAAAAATGGTAATATAAAATTAGATTGTTTTTTCTTTCGTCTTTGTTTACTCATAGATACCAGTATAACACATTATCACAAAAATGTATCGCTTTTGCACACCTTTCTTTCATGCAAAAAGAGCATCCTGTAACATAAACTTCAGAATGCTCTTTATTATTTTAATTCATTTCTATTAGAATTTAGCTGTACTAACCTTTACACCAGGACCCATTGTTGTGGAAAGAGTAATACTCTTTAAATACTGTCCTTTTAATGCTGAAGGTTTTGCTTTTACGATAGCTTCCATCAAAGCATCGAAGTTTTCCTGTAATTTAGCTTCATCAAAGGAAACTTTTCCTACAGGAACATGAATGATGTTAGCTTTGTCAAGTCTGTATTCAATCTTACCAGCTTTGATATCGTTAACTGCTTTTGTTACGTCCATTGTTACAGTACCAGCTTTAGGGTTTGGCATTAAACCTTTAGGACCAAGTACTTTACCGAGACGACCAACAACACCCATCATATCAGGTGTAGCAACAACAACGTCGAAATCTAACCAACCATCGTTCTGAATCTTAGGAATCAGCTCGTCGCCGCCTACATAATCTGCTCCGGCAGCTTCTGCTTCTGCAACTTTATCACCTTTAGCAAATACTAAAACTTTAACGTCTTTACCTGTACCGTTTGGTAATACAACTGCGCCACGAATCTGCTGTTCAGCATGACGACCATCACAACCGGTTCTGATATGAACTTCTACAGTCTCATCAAATTTAGCTGTAGCTGTTTTCTTCACTAATGCAACTGCTTCTGCCGGCTCATACTGTACTGTACGATCTACAAGCTTTGCAGCTTCTGTATACTTTTTACCATGTTTCATATCCGTTCCTCCATTACTCTTCTACTGTGATACCCATACTTCTTGCAGTACCGGCGATCATACTCATAGCTGCCTCAAGGCTTGCTGCGTTTAAATCAGGCATTTTAAGCTCTGCAATTTCCTGAATCTTTGCTTTGGAAATTGTTGCAACCTTAGTTTTGTTAGGTACAGCAGAACCTGATTTGATGTTACAAGCTTTTTTCAAAAGAACTGCAGCAGGCGGAGTTTTTGTAACGAAACTGAAACTTCTGTCTGCATATACTGTAATAACAACCGGGATGATAACATCACCTTTATCAGCTGTTTTTGCGTTGAACTGTTTTGTAAATTCAACGATGTTTACACCATGCTGTCCAAGTGCAGGACCAACCGGTGGTGCTGGTGTAGCTTTACCAGCAGGGATCTGTAACTTAATATATCCTTCTACTTTCTTTGCCATAATGGCACCTCCTAATATAATGTGGTACGGGCGCAACTTAAATGTTACTCCCACACTGCTACTCATACTGCAAGCAGTACAAATAGACTAACTTAAACCGCCGAAGCGGAATAAATATCAACTACATGCTTCTTACTTCCGCGAAACTGATTTCTACCGGAGTCTCTCTTCCGAACAATTCTACATTAATCGTTGCAGTCTGCTTACTGTAATCCATCTTCTGAACCACACCAACTGTATCCTTCCATACACCTGCAACAACTGCAATCGTATCTCCCTCGTCAAAATCAACAGAAACATTTTCCATTTTGATGCCGAGTGGTTTCATTTCAGCTTCTGTAAGTGGTACCGGCTTGCTTCCCGGACCAACGAATCCGGTAACACCTCTGGTATTTCTAACAACATACCAAGTGTCATCGTTCATTACCATATTAATCAAAACATAACCTGGGAACATCTTTTTCTGAACATTCTTTCTGGCTCCGTTTTTCATTTCCATTACATCCTGCATCGGAACCCGGACTTCCAGAATTTCTTCCTCCAGATGTCTGTTCT
The DNA here is from genome assembly GCA_017440375.1 of Lachnospiraceae bacterium. Lineage (GTDB taxonomy): Bacteria > Bacillota > Clostridia > Lachnospirales > Lachnospiraceae > UBA3282. Next base: position 16,755 of record JAFSHK010000063.1, on the reverse strand, counting down.
CAATCGTTTTTTCAATATTGGCCTTTACTTTATTTTCATACCCTGAATAAGTATGAACAACATACCAATTTGCTTCTGCCATACGATTAACCCTCACTCTATAATGTTGTCAGGAAGTCAACGCCATACTGCAGCGCGAAATCCAAGATGGTGATAATTGCTCCAACTACAACTGAAATAGCAACAACCGCAACGGATTGTTTCAGAAGGTCATTCTGATCCGGCCATGAAATCTTCTTAAACTCAGATTTCACACCGCCCCAAAATTTAGCCAGCTTTGGTGTCTTTTCTGTTTTTGCAGAATCTCCCATGCTCTACTCCTTTCAAAAATGACGAAACAATTATTTGGTTTCTTTGTGCATTGTATGTGTTTTGCAGAATCTACAATATTTCTTAGTTTCCATTCTGTCTGGATGAGTTTTCTTATCTTTTGTAGTATTGTAGTTACGCTGTTTGCATTCTGTACATGCTAAAGTGATTTTTGTACGCATATCTTTGCCACCTCCAAGTGTATGTTTGCTCTTATTTTCTAATTTATACCCTAATTTTGAGCATAAAAAAAAGACCTAAATCTTTATCTCGCTTGTATACTATATCATAACCAACTATACTCGTCAACAGATTTTTTCCAAAAAGCAGTGATTTAAAACAATTGAGAGATCGACTTTTTCAAGTCAATCTCTCCCTCTTCTTCTCTATATATAATATGTATAATAAAATGTCATAATAAGATATCTAAAATAATATATCTGATAGCAATTTGTTTTTTCATACACATTGGCTTAACAATAGCTGTTAAACATCATCCCGCTGTAAGCACTGGTTATGTATGGTGTTGCAAAATTCTTGCCCGGATTCTTGTAAGCCACAACCGTATTATTTACATAGTTCATCGGATTTAGCGCAATTTGATTTGATTTCCGCACCAACGAATGCGTAAAATCCATTATAGAGGAAAAAGCATCCTTCGCATCTTCTCCTGCAGCACTCTTCTGAATGGTCTCATCATCCACTTCCAATGTACCATCTAAATTCAAATTCAAACCAACTGCCGTAAGTCCATGTGCATATAATTTGGAAATGCTGCTCATTTCCTGCACCAGTCGATTACTCTTCGGCTGACTGTCGCTATATTCTGCCGCTGCGCGCAGGAAAGAATTATATCCTCTTACTAACGTATTGATGTTCTCTGTCAAAGACTCCACGTCTGTTTTTAAACCAATCGATGCCTTCTCCCCGTCTTCGCTTCCTACTCCATTCAATGTAAGTTCATACATCTGACCCACTATAAAATGATTAGACGTCGAAGTACGTTCTTCCCCATTTACAGAAAATCTTGCATTCGATGCCGCTGACGCCAGATAATCAAGTCCCATGTAGTCAACCACGCCCGCCGTCTTACTCGTACGATTATCAGAAACTTTGAAAATCATGGATTTATTATTTTTTAAACCTGTCGCATTTGATTCCATGCGCAGACAAGTATTATTCTCTTCGTCTTCTATCACCTGTGCTGTAATACCAATATTGGCATTATTAATAAGTCTGGCAAGACGTTCCTGCACATCCTTATTTGTATCTTCTTCTTTAATATTAAATTGAAATTCGTAATTCAAATCATCAATACTAATATCAAAAGAATAGGTGTCTGCCGCAAGTTCAATCGCCTCTTCTGAAAGAAGATATTTCCCCATATTAACCTGTGTAGAAGCAAGTGCATGTACTTCTACTTCAACTCTTGGAACTTCCACCCCATCTGACACAGTTCCAATAAATGATGCAGAAACCATATTCTCATTACTGGAATAGGCTGCCTTCTTGTTTAAAAGCTCATCTTCATCCAGACCGCCAAGTGATGCAATCGTATTTCGAAGTTCTCTTGCATTCTCTTTCATGCCAATTGCAAATTTCTGTGATTCCTTACTGGTATCAAGGATATACAAAGGAGCTTCTTTATTCATCTTAACAATCGAATTGTAAACACTACGCAATTCACTTTTCTTATGCGTATCATAAGGCGTACTCGATTTCGGCGCATAAGTCGTCATATAAAAATTGTAAACATTGGAAAGACTATGAATGCTATTATATGCCATGATGCTCCTCCTTTCTTCCTTGAAATTCGCTATCATGTAAAATACTGCCGGATATCCTTTTCCTTGCAGTCGATATGCTTTTCAATAGAAACACTTATAACTACTTATATTTTAGCATCAAACAATTCAAGCGACAAGTATATAAATAAGAAAAAGGTGCACAAATTTTGCACCTTTTTTCAGAAATTATAATGGAATATTTCCATGTTTTTTCTTCGGTAATTCCACCTGCTTATTTTTCAATCCACGAAGCGCCTTAAGAAGTGCTTCTCTTGTTTCTTCCGGTTTGATTACTTCATTTACATATCCTCTTGCTGCCGCTACATAAGGATTTAAAAAGCGCTCTTCATACTCAGCCTTACACTGTGCACGCATTGCTTCCGGATTTTCTGCCGCTTTGATTTTTCTCTTGAATGCAATATTAACCGCACCGTCAGCACCCATAACTGCAATTTCCGCGATTGGCCATGCATAGACAATATCCGCGCCCATTTCCTTGGAGTTCATGGCAATATAAGCACCACCATAAGCTTTTCTCATAATCAAGGAAATCTTCGGTACGGTTGCCTCGGAATATGCATACAAAATCTTTGCTCCATGGCGAATAATACCATTGTGCTCCTGCTCTGTTCCCGGTAAAAATGCCGGTACGTCAATCAATGTAACAAGCGGAATATTAAAGCAGTCACAGAAACGAATGAATCTGGCAATCTTATCAGAAACATGATAGTCCAAAGAACCACCCATAACGTTTGGCTGATTTGCAACAAAGCCAACTACTTTGCCTTCCATACGTCCCCAGCCTACAACTCCGTTCGTCGCAAACTCTTTCTGCACTTCAAAGAAGCTTCCTTCATCTACGATGCAATCAATTACTTCTTTTACATCATATGCGTGTCTGGAATTATCCGGAACAATGTCTTTAATCTTAGCAGCTTTCGCTTTTGCTGCAATTTCTACTTTACTTAATTTATTAAACACTCTGCCAACTGCCGGCAAATGGCTTTGTCTTTCCTTGGTATTGACAACCGGTGCTTTCTCTGTATTGTTGCTTGGCAAATAAGAGAGCAATTTCCGAACCCCCATCAGACATTCGCCTTCGGTATCGTAAGTAAAGTGAGAAACACCACTCTTTTTGGCGTGAACATCTGCGCCACCAAGTTCTTCTACGGATACTTCCTCGTTAATAACGGTTTTTACTACGTTTGGTCCGGTAATAAACATCTTAGAGATATCTTTTACCATAAAAATAAAGTCACAAATCGCCGGTGCATAACAAGCACCACCGGAGCACGGTCCCAAAATAACGGCAATTTGCGGAATTACGCCGGATGCCTGTGTATGGCGAAGAAACATTCCGCTGTAACCACTTAAAGAAGAAATACCTTCTTCTATTCTGGCTCCGCCACTATCATTGATACAGATAAGCGGTGCCTTCATTTGCATTGCCATATCCTGAATACGGCAGATTTTGAAAGAATGATATTCTCCCAAAGTACCACCGATAACAGTAAAATCCTCACTACATACAAAAACAAGTCTACCGTCAATTTCACCATAACCGGTTACAACGCCATCACCCGGTACGCGTTTTTTATCCAAGTCAAAATCATTGATTCTGGATTCAACAAACCCATCTACCTCTACAAAAGTATCTTTATCCAATAACACTTCAATTCTTTCTCTGGCTGTCATTTTTCCACTCTGATGTTGCTTGTCAATACGCGCCTGACCACCACCGATAAGTGCTTTCTTTCTTCTTATGTCCAACTCCTGAATCGCTTCATCCCAATTCATTGTAAAACCTCCTGATTTTATCCAATCTTTTCCAAAACCATTTACAACATTTACTCGAAACTCATATTGTTTGACAATCCAATACTTTGAGTTTCAAACTATTCATTCAGAATTATATCAAAGTATCATGAATTGTCAATATGATTACAACAAAAAATAGTTTGCCTTCTATAATTTCTATAACTGTTCTTGCCCATTATTAGAGTACAAAAAAACAGCTAGAGAATATTCTCTAACTGTTTTTTTCAACCATCTGCAATGCTGCAGCAATTACCTTGTCCATATCATAATACTGGTACTGTCCGAGTCTGCCACCAAATAATACATTGGTTTCCTCCTGAGCCAGTTTACGATACTCCTCAAACAATGCATTGTTCTTCTCATTGTTCACCGGATAATAAGGCTCGTCGCCCGGTTTCCATTCTGCCGGATACTCTTTCGTAATAACTGTGCCAGACTGCTTACCAAATTCAAAATGCTTATGCTCAATAATTCTTGTATACGGCGTTTCTCTGTCCGTATAATTAACAACCGCATTCCCTTGATAATTCTCACATTCCGGCATCTCTTCCTGTTCGAACCGCAAGGAGCGATACTCTAAATGTCCCAACCGATATCCGAAATATTCATCAATCATACCAGTATACAGTACTTTTGCAAAATCATTTCCTTCTTTATCAATAAACGTTTTCTCTGCCCCAGTTCCGGAAATCTCCACATATTCCTGATAACAGATTCCCGTCTTCACTTCAATCCCTTCCAACATCTTCTCGATTATAGCTGTATAACCGCCAACCGGAATACCCTGATAAGGATCATTGAAGTAATTATTGTCATAAGTAAAACGAAGCGGTAGTCTTTTAATAATGAAGGCCGGTAAATCTTTACAGTCGCGCCCCCACTGCTTCTCCGTATATCCTTTGACTAGCTTCTCATATACATCACGACCAGCTAGGGATAATGCCTGTTCTTCCAGATTCTTAGGTTCCTCAATGTGCAACTCTTCAATCTGTCTTGCAATCTCTGCTTTCGCCTGCGCCGGAGTTACAACTCCCCACATTTTACTGAACGTATTCATATTAAAAGGAAGATTGTATAGTTCCTCATGATATCTTGCAATCGGCGAATTGATATAATGATTAAAAGTCGCAAACTGATTGATATACTCCCACACCTCCTGATTGGATGTATGAAAAATATGTGCACCATACTTATGTACATTGATATCTAATACAGATTCCGTATAAATATTTCCGGCTATGTGGTCTCTCTTGTCAATGACAAGCACTTTCTTGCCTCTTTTATTCATTTCATAGGCGAATACCGCACCAAATAGTCCGGCGCCTACAACTAAATAGTCATATCTCATTTTCTTATCTCTTTATCTTACTGCTCTGTAGACCGATATTTTTCAAGCTGTGCATAATCTTCCATTAATTCCAATGCTTTCTTACGTCCTGTTTTATTCAGCTTGATATAATACTGCATTACTCTGTTCTCAAGAATTTTGTTTCCGAGCGGACTCTTCTTGTCAAGTGGAGAAAAATCTACCGGATTCAAATTCAATCTGTCACACATTCTGATTACAGTTCCGTATGCCATTCCTTCAATTCCTCTATCCAATGCGGTAACAAGTGTGGAATAAGGAATCTCCATCTCGATTGCGAACTGTCTTACGCTCTTGTACTGTGATAAAATTTCTGCTTTTAAAATCTCTGCCTTAGTCATGCCAGTTCCTCCTAAAATATTTAAATATTCATACTCTCCGTGAAGATTGTACCCCTTATTACTTTTTGATTAGTTATACTTTACCACAAATTTTCCAAAAAAGGAACACTTAAACGATAACTTTAACGAAATTTCGAAAAATATCCTTATTGTAGGAATTCTACGAAAATGATAAAATGAAAATATAATAAATACTAAAAAGAAAGGCTTGATTGTCCTATGATACCTATTACTGTATGTATGATTGCCAAAAACGAAGACAATCACATTGAAGAATGTCTGAAAAGACTTCGTCCATGCAAATTTGAAATTGTCGTTGTTGATACCGGTTCTGTTGACCGTACTATAGAAATTGCTCACAAATACACTGACAAAGTTTTTCATTTTGACTGGTGTGATGACTTTAGTGCAGCAAGAAATTTTTCCATTAAACAAGCGTCCAATGACTGGGTTCTCATCATCGACTGCGATGAATATCTGGAAAATGTCAATCTAGCCGATGTTGAAAATCAAATTTCTCTGGATGAAAATGTAGATTCTGTAGGCATTATTCTGCGCAACAATCCTTACAGCATACAAGGTGTGCGTTCTATTATGACAGAACATATCGGCAGACTTTTTAATCGAAAGCACTGTCATTATGAAGGAATGATTCATGAACAGGTAAAAACCATATCCGGTAGAGAACCTGAAACATTCCAGATTCCACTAACCTTCTATCATGAAGGGTATGTAGCCGAATCCGACAAACGGATGCGTGCTACCAGAAATCTGGAAATGCTACTACGCGATTTGGAGCTTAAAGGTCCTAATCCTTATATATACTTCCAACTTGGTCAGAATTACATATCTCTCAATGATTTGGAAAAAGCTGCTCACTATTATAAGCTTGGTCTCGATTTAGATATCGACCCACATTCTGCTTTTGTTCAAAGTATGGCAGAAACCTATGGCTATTGCTTAATCGAACTGGCAAAATACGATAACGCCATGACCTTACTTGATAAATATGACCTTTTCTCACAACATGCCGATTTCGTATACTTAATCGGTTTGATTTACCTCAAAAAGGATATGCTTGAAAATGCGCTTGCCGAATTCCAAAAAGCAACTACTTTAAACAGCTATTCCCGAAAAGGGGTTAACAGTTATCGGGCTTTCTACAATATAGGCATGATTTATGAAAGAATGAATGATACCGCGAAAGCCAAAGAATATTATAAAAAATGTGGTGATTTTGAAGCCGCTGTAAAAAGATTGGAAGAACTTGCATAATGTTACCGATTTCCATTTGCATCATTGCCAAAAATGAGGAACAGCATATTGAAGAATGTTTAAACAGCTTGAAACACTACCATTGCGAGATTGTTTTGGTCGATACCGGCTCTACCGATAAAACTCTTGAAATTGCCTCAAAGTATACAAACAACATCTATCACTTTGACTGGGTTAACGATTTCAGTGCCGCCAGAAACTTCGCAATAAGCAAGGCATCCAATGACTGGATTCTCTCTATTGACTGTGATGAGTATGCAGAAAAAATAGACGAACCTGCCTTACAGAAGCTAATGAATCAATGCCCGCAAAGTGCCGGACGAATTTTGATTCGTAACCGTCTCACTGAACACGGGCAGGTCTCTTATGAACAAGTACGCGTTACCAGATTTTTTAACCGGAAATATTTTCACTTTGAAGGAGCTATTCATGAGCAAGTGGAAAGATTAGATGCTCTTTTATCTGATTCCGCTGATGCCTACGTTGGTGCAAAATCGCCCAAGCAAACCTATCCGGCTCCGATTACCGTATTGCATGTCGGCTATGATGGCTCTGAAGAAGAAATGCGTGCGAAATCACTTCGTAACATAGAACTTCTGGAACAGGAATTGCAACGCACTGGCCCCGATGCCTATTTGTATTATCAGCTCGGACAAAGCTGTATGAAATTGAAAAATCATAAAAAAGCTTATGAATGGTTTAATCTGGGACTCTCTATGGATATCAATCCGGAACTGGATTATGTACAGACCATGGTCGAATCTTATGGCTACTGCCTGTTAGACTTGAAACGTTATGAGGAAGCTTTACAGCTTCTCAATATTTACGATGTTTTCGCCGTTACTGCTGACTTTGTATTCCTCATGGGACTTATTTATATGAATAATGGTCTATTTGACAATGCAATTCAAGAATTCCAAAAATCTACCACTATGACACGTTTTTCTACGGAAGGAATTAATTCTTACCGCGCAAATTATAATATCGGTGTTATCTACGAATGTACCGGACATAAGGAAGAAGCTAAGAAATATTATGGAAAATGTGGCGAGTATGAAATGGCGAAGATAAGATTGCGGGAGCTGTAGGTGCTCCCGCTTGGAAAATATTGAAACTTATTCCTTATTCTTGCAACAATTCTTATACTTTTTTCCAGAACCACACGGACATGGATCATTTGGATATATCTTATTTTTCTTAGCCTTTTCAAACGACACCACATTTGTTGTTGTAGTCTGATTTAGCCCCAAAAGCGGATTCGGTCCCTCCAACTGCGCCATTTCATTTGGCGTAAAACCGCGATTTAATAACATTCTTGTGTCATTCCATAACTCGTTAACATGCCTTACTAATTGATTCAGCAGTACTTCGCTTTCAACCATGAGTCCAAAATCATCCAGCACCTCAATAATTTCCTGCATTTTGCAATCACCACAAATTTTCATCTGAATAATTCTACCCACGAACTCTGCTTCATCCTGCATAGCATCCAACCTTCTAACAAGATAGTTTTCAAATCTTTTTAATTCTTTGCTATTTGGAAGGTAACCCATTGTTCCTAAATCAATAATTTCATCTTTGCTTGGAATATAATACTCTTTATCTCCTTGCGCTTGAAGTATACCCCTATCGTTCGGATATAACTCCTTATGATAGATTTTATCTTTCACTAAAATATAATCTGAAAACTCCGGAGGTATGTTATTTATTTCCTCCCTAACCTCATTTTCCGATAAATGCAAATCTGAATTTGCGTTTACTATCTTCATGAAAATGCCAAACGGCACTATTCCATATAAAATGCCTGATGTTCTCAAGCAACACAAAAGAAAACTGATTTTCTTTCTCTTTTCATCAAATTCTTTGCCTTTTAAAACATTATAAACATCAACAACTTCTTTGGGAAGTAAGCGCCTAATAATTAGGCGCTTACAGTTGAAATGCTTTCATATATTTTTCCTTTCCGTATACTGTGCTTTATAATAAAGCTTTATTTTATTATATTCTAACAGTAGACGTCAAACTATAGGCAAAAAATCCGCAGTACTGGACATTTACCGTGGATTATGCTATTCATAAAAGAAAAATCATGTACCAAATCCCTTCTCCCGTTAGTATACCAACTTGTTCAATTAAAATCCAAATATTCTTTTTCGTAATTCTTGGTTTGCTAATACTGCCAAATATCTCTTAATAGCAAGCCTACCTTCATTAAATGTAATCTTTCGATTAGTAAATTCCCAAGAATGGCGACATACATTAATGATAGCACCTTTAGCTCGGTTACTATTTATCAAATGTTCAAGCAGGAGAATCGCAGTCTGAAAAGGTTTCTCATTTGCATGCATAAGAAAATTATAAAACATATCCTGGAAAGCAAAAATCCTTTTATAAATTTCGTCTGCTTCATTAAGAAGTGTTATCATTTTGTCCATAAACTCATTCTCAGACAATAGCATCCACTCTTCACACATAATTTCATCATATTTTACCTTCAAATCTTTCAACCAACATTTCATTTTTTCCGAAAAATGGACATCTCCATTCTCTGCCCAAAAGTATGCTCTGTCGTCATCTGATATACGAAATCCTTTTCCACCAAGATTACCTTTTTCATCGTAAGCAAAAAACATACTATCGTGCATATCTAAAAATTCAACTGTTTTCACAGGCAAAACCGGCATACAACATTCTGCCGATTCTCCAGAAGCAATCTCTTCATGTGGTGCAATATCTTTAAATTTCTCCCATACATCCCAAAACTCCAGTTCATATGCCTGCGTAATAGACTTTATTATTATCTCTGGCGGAAGCATAACACAAAATGACAGGAATTGATTGTATTTCTCTGAACTTTCTTGTTCTTTTTGAGAATTCAGTTTTACTGCTATTGCTTCTAAAAGAAAATCTATCTCTTCTTCTCGCGATAATTCCGATGTTTCCTTTATTCTTCTAATTTCATTCTCTACCTTTTCAACAAGTCCAATTATCCGAAGTACTTTATCCTTTTTTTCATCTTGTTCACTACTTATTTTCCGATTAATATTCTCCAATCCCCTAAATCCCATATCAACATACGCATACTGGAGCAATGATAATAGATTCACCTCTTCCACATCGAATGCTTCAAGCATATATTCAGTAGTACATTCATTCTCATGAATCCATTCATAAACCTTCCACGGTTCAGATACCCTCGCATTGGTATATTGTTCATGAAATAAATAATTGAGCCAACCAACTATCTTCCTTGCATCAATAATTGCTCCACATTCAGTAGCCATCCCGAAATCATCTGTATAGAACTCATATAAAACATATACTGCCAGTATAACAGAATTAAACTCTAAACTACCTATTTTATTTGACCAGAAGTGATTCTGTTGACTGCAATATCCAGCCACCTCCCAGGCATCATCTTCAAAATAATTATAACGAAATTCTACTTCCCCTTCCCGATTAAGCATAGGTAGTTGTAACAATCCAATTTTTTTGTTATATATTGCAACCTGATCCAGTTTCATCATACCACCCTGTCGTAAAATTTCTAAGACACGTTCTGTAAATTCCGTTCTCTTATCCTCAGGAATGTTTCTATTTCCGACATATTCTGCAAATACTCCCATAACGATATCCTCCTGTTTTTGTTTGCGTTTACTTTCTTTCTGCATATCGTTATTATAGAGTTTTGTTATCGTTATGTCAATTGTTTTTATGCTAAATTTTATTTATTTTCATTTCAAACTCTTGTATGCTATTTGCTTTCGCTGCGCATTTAAGCCACCTGCTTAAAACAGATAAATCGGTTTCTTTCTGGATTCGTTGCACTAACTGTTGAGGTACTTTTCCCAACTCTTCTAACAGTTCTACAACAGAACCTTTTTTACCTTCTATTTTACCTTCCATCTTACCTTCTCTTCTAATTTCATCTGCCATTTCACCCATAATTTCATCTACAACTTCAGCAACAATTTCATCTACAACTTCACACATAATTTCAACGCCCTCCTTCTGTACTTTGTAAAATCTAACACGTTCCACTAATTTCGGGAAACGTTCTGTCTGATAATAAGGATCTGAATCCTTGAAATAATCTAACAATTCGTCAATTACCTTATTTTCAGTAGGATGTTCCAGATTATAATAAATTTCCTTTTGTCCATTGTCCAAAGATATCGTATTTTTCTTTCCATCTATTTTTCTCAGAACTTTGTAACATCCCTTGCCTTCTCCAATAAAATCCTGCCGGGTAATGTAAACCGCAGTAACATCCGGCAAATCCTCATAAGCAACTCCCTTTTCCAAGACACTTACATCAATACTTGAAGTATAATACCTTACTCTTTTCAATGGATTTTTCTCCGGATACATCTGGATTTCTAACAGAATCAAATAATTCTTTGTTGTCTCAGTCAGTACATCTAACCAAATCGAACGATTTTCCAGATTACGAATAGAATACTGTGTCTTCACTGACCGAATCTCAATTTCATCATCTTCCAGCAAAATCCGGCATACCTCCTGACACGCCTGTATATCCTCTAATACTTTGCTGCTAAATAAATCACTGGTTAGATGAAACTTTGAAACAAGTTTTCTTTTTTCCTCATAGTTTTGAATAATTCTTTTTTCTTCCACATAAACCTCCCTGTAAAAAATGCAGGAAAGCCTATCTTTTCATAAGTATTCTTTGACAATCCTGCCAAACAAAAATGAATCTTTGGCAGAACCGCCAGAACAATGCTTGCACATATCTGAAATATGTGTTCAACATATATAAGAGTCAAGATTTGTTTTAATGTACAGAAATAATATCACAAAACATTTGTTTTTACAACTACTTTTCATCATCATTTTGAACATCTTGAAAATCCAAAATCACTTCATATATCCACTTTACTTCTTCAAACTCTCCACCGTCTTCCGCAATCCTTCCCGCATATGGGTCTGTGGAATCCATCCTAATTCTTGGAGTTTGTGCGTATCAAGCAACGCCTTCGTTGCTGTGGAATACCCCTTCTGCTCTGTGGCATCCGGAATTTCAAATATTACTTTCATGCCATTATCCTGTGCAAGCCACTCTGTTATCTGTTTCAAAGTTACTTCGGAGTCTGTATCTGAAATATTATATGCCTCACCACATACACCCTTTAACAATACCGTTAAGACCCCCATTGCCGCATCCAGTGCATAGGTATAAGAATATAATTGGTTTCCTGCACTTTTTAATATAATATCTTCTCCTGCTGCCGCTTTCTTGATAAACTGTGCAATCGCTTTCGAATCTGAAGAAAGCATTGTTGGACCATAAACTCTACTCAATCTTGGAATGACAAAATCAAGTTCATGGGTCTGATAATACGCATTACACAAAGTCTCCCCAAGTCGCTTGCTTTCCGGATACCCTGCACGCAGTGTATTACAATTTATGTAGCCAAGATAATTCTCATCAAAACGCTCTACGTCTCCTCGATTCTCTCCATAAACTTCTACCGAAGACACAAAACAAAAACGTTCAACCTTGTGTGAAACTGCATAGTCCAACAGATTTTTAGTTCCAATTACATTTGATGTAATCGTACCGATGGAATCCTGAGAATATTGTAATGGATGCGTATTGCTGGCTGCATGAATAATATAGTCTACTTTTCCACATTCAGGAATTTCATCATTGACATCGCACGAAACATACTGAAATGCTTCCTTCTCCCAATATCCCTCAAATCGTTCTTTTGCTCGTTCTCTATTTCTGCTCAGCGCAATCACCCGAATCGGTGCACTTTGTTTTCCAAGCATCTCATTATAATACATAATCAAATCCATCATACATTTTCCAATCATTCCGGTTGCTCCGGAAATCATTATTGTCTTGCCAGATAGCTTTTCCCATGGAAACTTTTGCTGCAACATTGCTCTTATTTCTTCTTTATATGTATACATATACCTACAATTCTCCTGTTTCTTTTCTACATTTTAACACTTCTACATTTACCAATATAATTTCATATAACCTTCTGCATCTTCTGCTGACAGCATAAACTTCTCTGATAGCATCTCTAAAATTACGTCTTTTGTTGCCCCTAAGCTCTTACACGCTTCTATCAATGATTGTATTCCTTGCTGTATTCCTTGCTGTATTCCTTGCTGTATTCCTTGCTGTATTCCCTCACTTCTGCATGCATCCAATTCATCCTTCATAAGTTCCAATAATGCTTCACACATACACTGCACCTCCTCAAACACTTTGTAGTTTGCATTTACAACAATATTCATCACTGAATTGTATAAATTTTCATTTTTATGAATTTCATATAGTTGAATCAATTCTTGAATCTCATCTTGTTTCTTTAAATCATTTGTCAGACATCTCAGCCAAAAATTCTTTTCTTTTGAAACATCCGATATAAAAATTAACTGTATAGGAAATAATTCGCCGCTTATGTGACAAATTCCTGCTTCTTGCCAAACTACACTCAAACGTCTCTGTTTTTTAAATGTCTAAACAGTTTACGAGGCTGCCTCTTGTTCAAATTCAATCTGAAGCCCTGCATAAAATGCTGAATGCCATTGAAGCACATTACTTCTCCTTTTCTGCATATAAACTCCTTATGTAATTGTCAGGAGCTTACCCTCTCAAGAAAACTCCTGCTAAAAATGTGAAATAAAGCATGAATTTTCTGAAAAGTAACAGCTAGTGTCAAACGCACCGAAAGCTGTTATATAGAATTGATTTAAGAATGCCATAATACTCCTTACTTCTATTGGCTTCAGATATATTTAGAAAATCTGCTTTTATTTAATAGTGTTTAAATTTTCTACGTCCTAACACAAGTGTAACATAGATTGGTATAAAAAACAATTATTATTTTTATTGCGTTTATTCCGCATCTTATTTGTTCATAAAAAGACAAAGTCCCTGTACTGTTTTATAAAAAAATGGGTTATTAGTAACATCGCGCAGAAATGCGCATAATTTGACAAGCCTCATATGCTCTTTTAGCATATCAGCTCACAGATTACATCTTTTCCATAAATTCTTCTAAAGATGTAACTTCGACGGCTAAGTGAAGCCATGTTTTTAACACACTTACATTCTCTTCTGCAGTAATTCTATCGCTACAATCTGTTGAGATATTTCCCTTGAGAGAAAGCACATCTAAAATAGCCTCGGCAATTCCTTCTATTTTTCCTTCTGCTCTTCCTTCAGCTCTTCCTTCGGCCCTTCCAATCTCTTTTTCTTTTGCAGCTTCTTCGTCCATCCATTCACCAAGTGTCATATACTTTGCCTCCAAATCACGACTCTTCTTCAATGCTACAATCTTTTCGTGTAATTCGTCAATTGCTTCTTCCCTAACCGTTTTCCGGTAATTTCGTACCGAAAATAATTTCAAGAACCAACTGACAAATATCCAATTGTACTCCTATATCATAACAGTACAGGCACAACTTTATCTAAGAGAAAACCTCTACGTCAACCACTTCTTCCCTGCATAGATTATTTTCAAATGTTCTCTGTTTTTCAAAAAATATATCGTTGTCAGATTTTCGCCCATGTAGCCCGCAAATCGATCTGCACGCTTCTCACCCTTAGGTGTTGTAAGTTCTTCTGCTCTTGTCAGAACACGAAACATAAAATCGCAATAATCATCAAATACGCTCCTCTTAGCAATGAGCATATTATAATTGTAAAAACACTGTTCTCCGGCTGCGACTGCTTCCCGATATGCCTCATAATATTCCGGTGCTGTTTCTTCCAAAGCCTGCATCATCGCCTGCCAGTCACCATCGTTGATATAACGTATATGTTGTGTAGAAATATTAGGATAATGAATAGATGGGTACGGCAAAATAACGTCCCACTCTTCTTTTCTCAAGCATAATTCCTGCATCTGCGCATCTGTAATATCAAAAATACGCCGATAATGACACAGTCCTTTATAATCTGCTTCACTATTTTTCCATGCGTAATAGGAAGCGGTCAGTTCACAGTAATTTCGATTTTTATCAGAAATATTATCTCCTATATTATCTTGAACCGCTGCGATCCTTTTATCTGCAAAAACAGTTCCCACTTGAATCGGAACAACATAATCGGGCATTGATACCGTCTTGTTTAACGGCTTATCTACATGACATTTGGCTTGAAATATTTCTATTGAAACCGCTTTCTCTGCTCCAACATTATCATCCTTAATCGCATCAGCCCAAGGAATCATTTCAAAATATTTCTTGTCTAAATGATTCTTGCCCAAAACAGCTTTCACCGTTTTCTGTTCTTGTTCAGACTGTCCCTGTGCAGAATGAAGCAGACAAAAATATTCTTCCATAATCTGATTTTCTAACTCATTGGTAATCAGAATCATATCGTCCTTACAAACTCCAAGCCCACACAAAGAATCAACAATTGCCCTATGATGTACCTCCGGTGCTGCAATCAAATACTTCCCCGAAGTCATTATTTCTGATTTCGGCTTACTCTCTGCTTGTCCCACTGCAAATTCATTAACTTGCTTCATATTCTCCATCTGCTTCTGCCACTTAGAAAGTCGTACTACCGGAATTCCATCGATTTCCTCGGGATTCTCGTCCGGCTTTCCTTCTGTCGCATCAGATACCAGAAAAAAAATGGGGCGTTTGCCATATATTGTTTTAATTGCTTTATAAATGCTTGTCGCTACAATGCCTGCACCGTAGATGCAGAAAGATTTTTTCTCCATTTACTGCCACCTTTCAGGATTCATACTATATAGGCTTTTCATCCTTTCCGTTTGCGGTCCAAACGCAAAATGTCCCGCATATGCTCTCTCTGCCACTACAATTGCATAAGACTTATTCATACACCACATACAAAAATGCTCTTCATCAACACCAAGCACTCCTTCCGGTGCAATCTGAAAACCTCCCAATTCCTCCCATATAGCTCTCGGTATAAGAATACATCCTATACTATATCGATGATAACAAATAGAATATTTCTGCTCTGAGCGACTTACTCTTTCTGCAAAAGAATTAAGCGGTAATGTTTTCTCCCACATATATTCTGCCACATCCGAATTTGAAAATACCGGGCCTCGTCCATAGATAGCCGATCCGTATTTCTGTTCATACTCATCAATCGAATTTGTCAGTTCCAGCACACGACGGTATCCGTAACTATTAATTGCCATAATTGGTACAACACACCCAACAGTATGCTTTTTCTCATCAATAGCATATTGATAGGTATCAAACAGCTCCTCAAACAGACCCGGTGTAACAAAAATATCTTCATCGATTTTATAAATCCATTTCGCTGCCGGATGTACCTTAATGGTAATATTCTGCGTTAATGATAACTTGTTTTCCACAGTACATAAGTATGACCAATCATGTTTTTCACAAATTTCTTCTAACGCTTCCGACTCATACCCTGCTGTCATAATACATACGTCCGTATCCTTCGGCACATATTTTTCAAGACGAGAAAAAACACCATCCCATAGATAATCTTTGTATCCCGCTAATACAATCAACAGTTTCTCCTTGTCTTTCGAACGATTTATAAACTTATATTCTCCTTCAAAATTATTTTTTGTAAGCACAGAGTTCAATGTAAAGAAATACTCATACTCTATCCCCAAAGACTCCAACTGTTTCTGCATTTCTGCTTTATAGCCGGCATTCGCTACTGCTAACACAACTCTATAATCCTGATATATCTGCTGAAGCTTTGTAAAAGAAATCACTTCAACACCCTTTATCATACTTCCGGCTTTGTTGTTATCACAAAAGAACGCAACATTCTTTATTCCATAATAAAGCAAGGCTTCCTCGCCATAACGCCCCGCACCGAAAATAATATATTTCTTAGAACTATTCT
>JAFSHK010000062.1 GCA_017440375.1 Lachnospiraceae bacterium | reverse complement strand
TATCTGCGTTAAATGAATCTATTTTTTCCTGAATATCAGCGTTGATTTTAGCGGCAGCCTCCGGATTACCTGCAATCGTTACAATGGGATAAGTATAGCTTTTGTTGAGAAGAACTGTTCCATCTTCAGATGTTATTTCATTCTCGACTGTCTGCATATCAATTTGAATATCGGAAGGTTGTTCGGCTACACAAGATTCGTCTGTGGTGATTTCAACCGTTTCATCTACTTTAGTATTTACTGTGCTTTCTGCTGTATTTTCAACGGTAGCTTTCTGAGCATCGTTTGTTGGAATTTCTTCAACGGTCACTTCGTTTTTAGCGTTTTTTTCAGTTTGGCTGCATGCACTGCAGGATAGCAGAGTGAATACAAGCAAAGGATAGATAAGTTTCTTTTTCATAATTTCCTCCATATGTATCTGTTTGTTTCAATCCTTATTTTTACACCAATGCATTTCGTTATATTCATATCTTTATCAGTATATCATACAAAAGCGGGAATCAGTACAGGATAAAGAAAATATTAAGAAATACATTGGAATGAATGTTATATGATATACGATACACAATTGAGAAAAAAATAAGAATATGGTAAAATATATAAGATTGATTTTCCCACCCAATATGGCAATTTAAAGGGAATGGGAATGAAGAAGAGATGTAAAATGGAGGAAATGGGATGACGTATCAGGAAGCATATGCAAAACTTGAAAAATATGGACAGTTACACGTACTAAAATATTATGATGAACTGGCAACAGAAGAAAAAGAGGAATTGCTTGCGCAGATTGCCGATATGGATTTGGCGCTGGTAGAAGCATGTAAACATAAAAGCGAATTGAATCAGAAGGGAAAAATCACTCCACTTTCGGCAATGCAGCTTGGTGAAATTGAAGCAAGAAAAGAGGAATTTACAGCAGTTGGTCTTGATGCGATTAAAGCTGGCAAAGTAGGTGCTGTTTTGCTTGCAGGCGGTATGGGAACTCGTCTTGGTTCCGATGCACCAAAGGGTGTTTATAATATCGGTCTGACTAAAGAGGTGTTTATTTTCCAACGTTTGATTGAAAATCTGATGGATGTGGTACATGCAGCAGATACCTGGATTCATTTATTCATTATGACAAGTGATAAGAATCATGAAGCAACCACAAGCTTTTTTAAAGAGAAAAATTATTTCGGTTACAATCCGGATTACGTTACCTTTTTCATGCAAGATATGGCTCCGGCAACCGATTATGACGGTAAAGTTTATATGGAAGCCAAAAATAAAATTTCCAGTTCACCAAACGGTAACGGTGGCTGGTTCTCTTCTATGATGAAATGGGGTATTGTTGATAAAATTCATGAAGCCGGAATTGAATGGCTGAATGTTTTTGCAGTAGATAATGTTTTGCAGCGAATTGCAGACCCTTGTTTCGTAGGTGCAACAATTGTAACGGCAAGTGATGTTGGTGCGAAGGTAGTACGCAAAAATGCACCGGATGAAAAAGTTGGTGTCATGTGTTTGGAAGACGGCAGACCATCCATCGTAGAGTATTACGAATTGACCGAAGACTTGATGAATGCAAAGGATGAAAATGGTGATCCCGCATACAACTTCGGTGTAATTTTAAATTATTTATTCAAAGAAAAAGTTTTGGAAGATATCGTAGCAAAGAAATTACCGCTTCATATCGTAGAGAAGAAAATTCCTTATTTGAATGAAGCAGGTGAACTCGTGAAACCGGAAGAGCCAAACGGTTACAAATATGAGCAGCTTGTATTGGATATGATTCATGAGTTAGATTCCTGCCTGCCTTATGAGGTTGTTAGAAATCATGAATTTGCACCAATTAAAAATAAAACAGGTGTAGACTCGGTAGAGAGTGCACAGGCGTTGTGCAAGGAGAATGGAATCATTTTATAATTTAACATTTCGACAGGTTTGCGCAACATTCTATGCTTGCTGAAACAGATACAAAAAGAGTAAAGTGTCAGTAGAAACAGACGTGACACAGAAAGAAACTAGGAGGAGTTCTTTATGGCAATTTTAGTGACAGGAGGAGCCGGTTACATCGGTTCCCATACAGTAGTAGAATTACAGAATGCAGGATACGACGTAGTCGTTCTTGACAACTTATCCAATTCCAGTGAGAAATCATTAGAAAGGGTAGAGAAGATTACAGGAAAGCCGGTTAAATTTTATAAAGCAGACATTTTAGACAGAGCAGCTTTGGAAGATGTATTTCACAAAGAGCAGATAGATTCCTGTATTCATTTTGCAGGACTGAAAGCAGTTGGTGAGTCCGTGGCAAAGCCTTGGGAATATTATGAGAATAATATTGCGGGAACACTTACTTTAGTAGATGTTATGAGAAAAAATAATGTAAAAAATATTATTTTCTCTTCTTCTGCAACCGTATATGGCGATCCTGCAATCATTCCGATTACAGAGGAATGCCCGAAGGGACAGTGTACCAATCCTTATGGATGGACAAAATCTATGTTAGAGCAGATTCTTTCTGATATGCAGAAGGCAGATCCGGAATGGAATGTTATCTTACTTCGTTACTTCAACCCAATCGGTGCACACAAGAGCGGTACTATCGGTGAGAACCCGAATGGTATTCCGAACAACTTGATGCCTTACATTACACAGGTAGCAGTTGGTAAGTTAAAAGAACTCGGTGTATTCGGTAATGACTATGACACACCGGACGGAACAGGCGTGCGTGATTATATCCACGTTGTTGATTTAGCAATCGGTCATGTGAAAGCACTGAAGAAGATTGAAGAAAAAGCTGGTCTTTGCATTTATAATCTTGGTACAGGAACTGGTTACAGCGTACTTGATATTGTGAAAAACTTTGAAGAGGCAACCGGAGTAAAGATTCCGTATGTCATCAAAGATAGAAGACCGGGCGATATCGCAACATGCTATTCTAATGCGGCAAAAGCAAAAGCAGAGCTTGGTTGGGAAGCACAGTATGGAATCAAAGAGATGTGTGCAGATTCCTGGAGATGGCAGAGTAGCAATCCGAACGGATACGATGATTAAAGAATAAGTTGATAAAAAGATTGACGGATGAATAACAAGAAAAAGACATGAAGCATATGAAATGTTTCATGTCTTTTTTAGGTGGTAGGAAAGTGACGCTGTCATATTTTCCTTTTTATGCTACATACAAGTACATAAAGATGAAGTGGCAGATACTTCCGCCCATTACAAACAAATGGAAAATCTCATGGGAACCAAAGTTTTGATGCCTGTTATTGAAAATCGGTAATTTCAAAGCATAAATAACACCGCCTATGGTATAAATGATTCCTCCCGCCAGAAGCCATAAAAAAGCACTGTGCGGCAAAGTGTTCCATATAGGTCCGAATACGCCAAGACAAACCCAACCCATAGCAATGTAAATCATAGAAGAAAACCATTTCGGACAGGTAATCCATAACATCTTTACTAACATCCCGACGATGGCAATTGTCCATACAACGGCTAAAAGAGTGTAACCTATCTTACCGCCAAGCACAATCAGACATACCGGTGTATACGAACCCGCAATCAGAACAAAAATCATCATATGGTCAAGCTTTCGAAAGATTTTTAATACTTTGTCCTTTACAGTAACGCTATGATAAAGTGCACTGGCACCATACAAGCAAATCATACTAAGCATAAAAATTGCCAGTGCAATAAAAACAGTCTTGCTGTTGGATGCACTTGCCTTGACTAAAAGTGGCGTAGAAGCAAAAATAGCTAACATCATCGCAATAAAATGAGTGATAGCACTTCCGGGTTCACGAATGGTTATTTGCACAATATCTCCTCCTTGTTACAACACGTAGTTTTTAAAACTACATAAAACATATTAGAATACTACACCTTATAATATGCAAAGTCAAGAAAAATATGCAAAGGAATGGTTTTAAATGCAGATTTCTACTTTGGAGAAAACTAATCTTCCTCGATTACATGAATTTCTAAATAATCGAAATCAATTTTCTCAATGAAATTGTCCTGTGTAAAACGGGTTTTATCGTGTTTTTTGAAATCCTGAATATTGGCTTCTAACCAGATTGGCTTGCCAAGGTCGAATTGATAGCAGACTTCGTCCAGAGCATGAAAAACCTTATGTGTTCGCGTATCTTCTCTGTCATCGCAGATAACGGTATCCTTTAACATATGATTGTTTTGAAATTCTTTTGCCCATAAACGAAACATGAAACACAGACCTCTTTTGCTTATTTTGTAAAATATCATATTAACAATATACAAACCGATTTCTGAAAAGTAAATAGAATCTTTTTATCTTTTCCTTTTAGTATGGAAATGCTACAATGATTTTATGAAAACAAAATTATATACAATATATGACAAATATTTTAAAAGTTACATAGTTCTCAGTATATTCATTGCGTTATCAACGGTGCTTGGATATACATTGGGAGAAAAAGGGCGTACCTTCCGTACGCTGCCGGAATTTGGATGGATGCTTGTTCAAGTAATATTGTTAACGGTAGTAACAACCTTGATAATCAATCTGCTTATGAGATTTATGACGAGACTTCGTGAAGGGGAAGTGAAAACAAGAATCGGGCAGAAAGAATATCGTAATTGGCAGGTTTTTCTTTTTTATACGGTTGTTATTTTCCTTTGTTATCTACCGATTTTCTTGGCATATTACCCTTCGGTTTTTGCATATGATGCGGAAGGGCAGCTTTATCAAGTGCTTGCGCATGATTACAGTACCCATCATCCTCTTGTACACACGTTATTTTTGGGTGCATTTTTTAATCTGGGTGGAAATGTACTTGGCTCTTATTCTGTAGGGATGGCGGTGCATTCTATCGTACAGATGCTTTTGATGGCAATGATATTCGGATATGCACTGACCGTATTATATCAGGAAAAAACATCCGCTGTGATGCGTTTGATTTTGCTTGTTTTTTATGCAATTTTTCCGACCAATTCCATTCTGGCAATGAGTACAACGAAGGATGTACTTTTTTCCGGATTGGTTTTGCTTTTCGTGATAAAAATGTATCAGTGGAGTAAAGAGCTGGATGGAAAGAGTCAGAACTATGAACAGGGAAAGGCAGGACATCGGAAGCTTTTTCTTAGCTGCTTTTTGCTTATATCAGTACTTATGCTTTTGTTCCGTAACAATGCAGTTTATGCGTATATCGTGAGCGTACCGATTATACTCTTTTCCAGAAGAAAAGATAGGAAGCAAATGTTGCAAATCGGTTGTATGGCGCTTGTTACAATGGTTCTGTTTGTTGGATGTAGCTCCTGTTTGAAGGTAGCAACCACCGCACGAAACGGTAGTCCGCGTGAAATGCTTAGTGTGCCGTTACAGCAGATGGCAAGGACAAGAGTACAGCACGAAGAAGAACTGGATGCTGCGATGAGAACAGAGCTTGATTCTTATATGTCCTCGGAGTGGATTTTTGCAGCATATAATCCTTATCTTGCGGATCCGGTGAAAAATCGTGCGGTAATCCATGACAATCCGGTTGGACTTATTAAGACATGGGTGAAGTTGGGACTGCAATATCCTATGACATATGTGGATGCTTTTTTGGATAATTCAATTGGATACTGGTATCTGGCAGATAAGTCCCATTCTACGATTTATGGTGTGGGTACGGAGAGCGGATTTGGCTATCTGTCCACGGATAACAGAACGATGCCGGCAGGCTGTGAAATTATAGAGTATAGCTATCTGCCGCAACTTCGAGTATTTATGGAGAAAATAGTATCCGATAACGAATATCAGAAAATTCCGGTATTATCGGTTATCTTCGCACCGGCATTTTATTGGTGGCTGTTATGTGTATATGTTGTTTTCTTTTGCAAGAGAAAAGAGTATAAGATGCTTCTGCCGATTGTTTTTCTGATGATTTATTATTTGACATTGTTATTATCACCAACTGTTTTAATACGATATATGTATCCATTTGTAGTCAGTGTCCCCATGATATTGTGTTTGGTTAGTTCAAAACAAGACACAATGTCAGAACTAAGTGGTGAAAATAGACAAGAAGTATTAAAAAAAGATTAAGTTTTTGTGAAATACATACATTTTTTGGAAAATGTGATAAAATAGATAGGTAATATATTGGTAAGGTTGTATTTGGGGGAAGGAAATGGAAGTTAGTGCAGATAGAAACGGAATTGATAGCTGGAAAGAGGTTACGTTGATTTATAATTCCGCTCTGAAGCAGATATCTACCAAGCTGGAAATTTTGAATGATGAGTTTCAGCATGTACATAGATATAATCCGATCGAGCATATTAAATCACGTATTAAAACACCGGAAAGTATCGTCAAGAAGTTAAAGAAGCATGGATATGAATCTACCATTGAAAACATGGTAAAATATGTCAATGACATTGCCGGCATCCGCGTCATCTGTTCTTTTACCTCGGATATTTATCAGATTGCAGAGATGATAAGCAATCAGAGTGATATCAAAGTTATTTCGGTGAAAGACTACATTGTGAATCCGAAGGCAAGTGGCTATAAGAGCTATCATATGCTTGTTTCGGTTCCGGTTTATTTGTCAGATCGGATCGAAGAGACGAAGGTAGAAATACAGATAAGAACAGTTGCAATGGATTTCTGGGCAAGCTTAGAACATAAAATTCATTATAAATTTGAGGGCAATGCACCGGAGCATATCAAAGAACAGTTAGTAGAGTGTTCCAGAATCGTATCGAATCTGGACGAAAGAATGCTTGATTTGAATAAAGAAATCCAGCAACTTGAAGATGGTAAAGAATGACAATTGAATAGAGAATTAAAACGCGGCAAGGCAGGAAATGAAATGTTTTCTGTCTTGTTTGATTTATGTACCGTAACGTACGCTTTTGTGAATTATCCCCAGAAATGAGGAGTGCCCAAGCACCTTTCGGCACTTGGGCTATTATGAAAAAATTTATCTATGTGTGTAATGATTAAACATTACATATTTCGCTTGTTGTTATAAACTTATTATAGCCTTAAAATATGAATAAATTATGAACAACATGTAAATGTATCGTTAATATTTCTAAAAAAGTAAAAAAATAAATATGGAAATTGTACATATTGCACAAAAATGCGCGTTCAAAATTGGTTGTCACATGAGGAGAAAAATGATAAAATGAACAAGAACACAGAAGTCAAACTGTCGGATAAAGCTATTTGGCGGTATACAATTTGTAGAAAGTGGTATGGACTATGTTTGGAGGAAAAATGATGGATACCTTTATGGATAAACTTGCGCAGAAAATGAATGCACAAGAGATGATTAAAGCAAATTCTGCTGCAGATGCAGCAAAGATGGAGCAACTGCAGAATCAGGTGATGGAATATGAGAACTTGCTTCAGGAAATGCGAAAAGTGAATTTAAAAACGGTTGAAAATGCAGAACAGGTGAAGCAAATCGTGCAGGAAAGTTTGCAGAAAATTGAAGAAATTCAAGTAGCTGCGGATTCTACTGAAGAGAGAGAAGCACTTGTTGCAGAAGTTAAGAAGCAATTAGAAGAGGCTT
The DNA here is from genome assembly GCA_017440375.1 of Lachnospiraceae bacterium. Lineage (GTDB taxonomy): Bacteria > Bacillota > Clostridia > Lachnospirales > Lachnospiraceae > UBA3282. Next base: position 14,654 of record JAFSHK010000062.1, on the reverse strand, counting down.
TTAAGCAGTCCAATGATTTCCAGCATAAGGAAAATGTTAAGGTGTACCGGAACGTACAGGCAGCTATGGTAGAAGAATTGAATAAGCAGACAGAAACCATTGTTGCAAAACAGCAGGAAAATAATAAAAAGCAGAAAGCACTTGTGCCGTTGTCTGTTTGTATTATTTTGTTGGTTATTATTGATATTGTAATGAATCTTTTCAATATTACGTTGGTATTCTAAGTACACAATATTGTATGGGATATAATATTATGTTCTGTACAATGGTATATTATATGGAAGAATAATATTGTATCGTGTAATTGATATATGATTATAGAAAAGAGATGATAAAAGCATGGGAAAACAGAATTTCAAGCCGGGCAATATGTTGTATCCGTTACCGGCAGTGTTGGTAAGTGTAGCAGATAAAGCAGGAAACAGTAATTTGTTGACAATTGCATGGACGGGAACCATTTGTTCTGACCCGCCGATGGTTTCTATTTCCGTTCGTCCGGAGAGATATTCCTATCATATGATAGAAGAAACAGGCGAGTTTGTTCTCAATTTGACAACCGAGGAGCTTGCGCTTGCTACTGATTATTGTGGTGTGAAAAGTGGAAAAAATGTAGATAAGTGGAAAGATATGAAATTAACTAAGATTCCCGGTGAGAAGGTTAATGTACCAATGGTAAAAGAAAGTCCCGTTAACATTGAATGTAAGGTGACAGAGAAGAAAGAGCTTGGTACACATCATATGTTTCTGGCAGAAGTGGTAGCTGTACATGCGGATGAGAAGTATATGGATGAAAACGGGAGATTTCATTTAAATGATGCGAAGCCGTTGGTATATTCTCATGGAAGATACCTTTCTGTTGGTGAAGAAATCGGCTTCTTTGGTTATAGTGTCAAAAAGTAGATGTTACAAAAATGAATATAGCGGAAAAGATACCTATTTTGTATCGGGTTTAGAATGGAGCAGACTGCCACGAACAATGGCATCGGCTCCATATTTTTTTCGAATAGAATCCAATGCTTTTTCAAGCTGTGCTTCTTTCTTGGTAGAAGTATGGGACAAAGCGGCTGTTTTCGGTGCCGTCATGGATGGCATATCAAAAAGACTAAGCTGTACCGGGGCGGTATCAGAAAACAATTTGGAAGAACGAATACCAAGCAGTCGTATTGGTGTTCCATCCCATAATTCATCCAAAAGAGCGCAGGCGGTTTGGTAAATGGTATCGCTGCCGGAAGTTGGGGTTGGTAACGTAGTCTGGTGAGAAACTTTTTTGAAAGTATTATATTTAATTTCTACACTAATCATTTCTGCGACCTGTCCGGCATCCCGTAGTCTGCGCGCTACGGATTCGGCGAGAGTCAATAAGACATGACAAGCATCCTCTCTCGATTCCACATCTTTTTGTAGGGTGGTAGAATTACCGATTCCTTTTGCCTGTGCTTGAATTGTTTCGACAATGGAGTTGTCGATTCCGTTTGCATATTCCCACAGTAATCTTCCATGACTTTTTAAATGAGAAGTCAGAATATTTACGTCAGTCTGTGCCAAATCGCCAATGGTCATGATTTCCAATTTGCGCAAAGCATCTACCGAGGAGCGTCCACACATAAATAAAGAAGAAACAGGAAGAGGCCACATTTTTTCCTGTATTTCGTAGGAAAAAAGCGTATGTGTCAGGTTGGGTTTCTTGAAATCCGAAGCCATCTTGGCTAGTACTTTGCGGTCAGAAATACCAACATTGACGGTAAAGCCAAGTTGTTCAAAAACTTGTGTGCGTATATATTTGGCGCAGTCTAAAGGAGAAGAAAAATGTTCCTGCACCGGAGTATAGTCCATATAGCATTCATCCACACTGACCTGTTCGATGTCCGGACAGATATTGGAGAGAAGCTGCATCAATTCTTCGCTTCTTTGATGGTATAGATGATGACTCGGCTGCTCGATATGGAGAACGGGACATTTACGCATGGCATTGACAATCGGTTCACCGGTTATAATGCCATAGGACTTTGCCGGAATGGATTTAGCGAGAACGACCCCATGGCGTTTGGCCATATCACCGCCGATAATAGCCGGAATGGTACGTAGGTCGATGTCTGATCCATTTTGCAGTTTGTCTATTGCGGTCCAACTCAGATAAGCAGAGTTTACATCAATATGAAAAATGATTTTGTTCATTCTGTCCATGCGTGATTCTCCTTTGCCAATATTTTACCATAGATTTATAGTTTTGGCTCGAATCTTTACAATTTACAAAAATGCTGATAGAATATAAAATGTTACATTTTTGTTACAAATTAAGAGGGAATAATACCATTATTTTGAAATGGTCAAAAAATCATATGAAAAAAATAAGCAGACATTATAAAAAAATGAAAATTGCATATATTAATGTTGCGACATTTGCTGCAATGATATTTGCATTTTTTCTACCGAGTTATCAGAAGTTAGAATATACCGGCGATAATATGTTTACGGTTTATTTGAACGGTGAACAGGTAGGGATAACAGGAGACATCGAAAGTGTAGATGCTTGTCTTATCAAAGCGCGTAAGAAAATTGCCGGCATGAGTGACGAGATGGTACTTGCTGATAGTGATATTACTTACGAAGGCAAGGAAGTGCTCTGGGGAAAAGTTGATAATGAGACTACGATTACTAATAATATGATATCGGTTTTTAAAAAGAGTGTAAAAGAGACTCTGAATCGTTCCTATACTGTGAAAATAAATGAGTATACGGTAAATCTTTCCAGTACGGAAGAAGTACTTGCTTTGTTACAGGCATCCATTGATAAATATGATACACAGAACGAATACTATGTAGACCTTGTTATGGATCCGGAACGTGAATTGAATGTTTTGACCACTGCTGTTTATACAACTGAAGAGGTAGAAGAGGAAGAACAGGAAATGATTGTAAGTGCCGGTATTGATGCGGAAATTGATCAGGTTTTTGCAGAAGTAGAGCCGGAAGTGGAAAAAGATTTTTCGGATTATGAATTAGGTTTGCAGTCGTTAGAGTTTGGAGATACCGTAGAGGTCGTAGAAGCTTATTTGCAGGATTATGAACTTACCTCTTTGGAAAGTGCCATAGAACAGGTCACAAAAGAGCAGGAGAAAGAGCAAATTTATGAAGTAGTATCAGGCGATACATTGTCTCAGATTGCAGAGAAAAATAATCTTACGCTAGAATCGTTGATTGCCATGAATGAAACATTGGATGATGCAAATTCTATGATTCGAGTAGGGGATGAGCTTATTGTTACGGTGCCGGAACCGGAGCTTTCGGTAGAACGTGTAGAAGAAGTCTACTACGAAGAAGATTATGAAGCGGAGATTATTTATGTAGATAATGATGAATGGTATACAACGGATATGGTAACCTTACAGGAACCATCCGCAGGTCATCGTATTGTTGTGGCAAATGTGTATTATCGAAATCAGGAAGAAGTTGGAAGAGAAATCCTGAAAGAAGAAATTACTTATGAAGCAGTGCCGAAAATCGTAGAGAGAGGAACTAAGATACCGCCTACTTATGTGAAACCGATTTCAGGAGGAAGATTATCTTCCCGATTTGGTAGAAGAAGTGCTCCGACAAGAGGGGCGAGTAGCTATCACAAGGGTATTGACTGGGCGACTCCGGTTGGAACGGCTGTTATGGCATCTTCTGCTGGTAAGGTTACGAGAGCCGGATGGGGAAGTGGTTATGGTTATGTTGTTTATATTCAGCATGCTGATGGAAGACAGACCAGATATGGACATTTGAGCAAAGTATTGGTGTCAGTGGGACAGAATGTTTCGCAAGGTCAGAAGATTGCGCTTAGCGGTAATACTGGTATTAGTACAGGACCACACTTGCATTTTGAAATTCTGGTTAATGGTTCCCAGGTGGATCCTATGGACTATTTGAATTAAATTTCATGGGGTTCACAAAGATTCATTTAGCAATCTGCCCATTTACAAATGCGTAATTTATGGTATACTGTAAGTTAATTGTTTGAGATTTTTTTGCGTTTGCATTGATGATACAGGGGATTATTATGGAACAATATGCGATTAAAGGTGGAAATCCGTTAGTCGGCGAGGTAGAGATAGGTGGTGCTAAAAATGCAGCACTGGCTATTTTGGCAGCCGCTACGATGACGGATGAGACTGTTTTGATAGAAAATGTACCGGATGTAAGAGATACCAATGTGTTATTGCAGGCAATGGAGAGCATTGGTGTTATCGTCAATAAAGTTGACAGACATACCGTTAAAATTAACGCATCCCAGATTAACGGATTGGTAATCGAGGATGATTATATTAAAAAAATCAGAGCATCTTATTACTTATTGGGTGCCTTGCTTGGAAAATATAAAAAGGCAGAAGTTTCTCTGCCGGGTGGCTGTAATATCGGACTGAGACCGATTGATCAGCACATCAAAGGCTTTCGTGCATTAGGTGCGAATGTCAGAATTGAACATGGTCTCATTATTACAGAAGCAGACAAATTAGTGGGAAATCATATTTATCTTGATGTGGTTACTGTCGGTGCAACAATCAATGTTATGATGGCGGCTGTTATGGCAGAAGGGCAGACAATTATTGAGAATGCTGCAAAAGAACCGCATGTCGTAGATTTAGCGAATTTCCTTAATAGTATGGGTGCAAATATCAAAGGAGCCGGTACGGATGTGATTCGTATCAAAGGAGTGTCTAAGCTTCATGGTACAGAATATGCTATTATTCCGGATCAGATTGAGGCAGGAACTTTTATGTTTGCAGCGGCTGTGACCAAGGGTGACGTAACGGTGAAAAATGTTATTCCGAAGCATTTAGAATCCATTAGCGCCAAATTGTTGGAAATCGGTTGTGAAGTAGAAGAATCTGACGATGCAGTCAGAGTAGTAGCGTCGAAACCGTTAGGACATACGCATGTGAAAACATTGCCATATCCGGGATTTCCGACAGATATGCAGCCTCAGATTACGGTAACACTTGGACTTTCTTCCGGTACCAGTATTGTGACGGAGAGTATTTTTGAAAATCGTTTCAAATATGTGGATGAGCTTACCAGAATGGGGGCTAACATCAAGGTAGAAAGTAATACGGCTATTATAGATGGTGTAGGTAAATATACAGGTGCAAGTATTACAGCACCCGATTTGCGTGCAGGTGCAGCACTTGTTATTGCAGGTCTGGCAGCAGATGGAATTACGACGGTAGATGATATTAAATACATTGAACGCGGATATGAAGATTTTCATTTGAAGCTGCAGGGACTTGGCGCACAGATTGACAAGGTGACAACAGAACGTGAATTGCAGAAATTCAAATTAAAAGTAGGCTAAATATTTGAAATTACTGAATGTGATGATTATAAAAATAAAAGCACATGAGTGAAGTTGAATTCAAAATCACTCAGTGCTTTTTTGTTTCAAAGCTTTAAAGAATCTCTTCAATCGTTAAATTCCGCTCTTTGGCTAAATCAACAAATTTTTCACCAATCTGTACGGTTGGAAGAGAAAGCGCCTCTTTGTTGATGTAAACAATTTTGCCGATTCTTCCATCGCTTAAGCGTACTGTATTTCCGATATATGTATTTACAATATGCTCTAAGAAAACAAGAATATATTTCGGATCATAACGTTGTAAGCCTTCTTCCTCAAATACGGAAATAACTTTAAACGGGCATAAGGCAGGACGATATGGTCTGACAGAAGTCATTGCATCATAAACATCGGCAATGGCAACCATCTTGGCAAATGGGTCGATTTGCTCACTTTTGAGTTGCATCGGATAACCGCTTCCGTCACAACGTTCGTGGTGCATCAAAGCACTGTTTTTGATGTGAATATCAATATTCTGGTGTAGGAAAACAATATAACCATTTGTAGGATGTTCTTTTACCTGTTCGTATTCGTCCGGAGTCAATCTGCCGGGTTTCTTCAAAATGGCATCCGGAACCATCAATTTGCCAATGTCATGCAATAGCCCGCACATCATTGCAAGATTTGCCTCTTCGTCAGACATTCTTAACCATTTTGCAAAAAGATGGCAAAGTAAACCCACATTCAAAGAATGTACATATGTGGCATCGTCAAAATCACGCATATTGTGAATCATATCCAACAAATCGACAGAACTATGTGTTTCATTAATTAGTGCTAAAGACTTTTCCATCAAGTTGTCTACATCAATCGGAGCATTTTTGCGGACAACATCATTAAAATGGTCTTTTACTTCAGATATTTCTTCTTGGAATTTTTTCTTAAATTTGGTAAATTCCTGACTGGAACGAATTTGTTTAAAATAGGTTTCACCCACATAATTGTCGTTAGTAGAAGCGTTCGGAATAGAAACTGTATCGTCTTCTACACGGATGCTGATAATGGAATAGTCGTTTAAACGAGTAATGGACTGACCAGTTAATACTAAACCTTTTGGAAGGATAAGTTGATTGCTGCTATAATGATAAATATCTTCGGCGGTAATCATGCCGGGAATCAATTCACTTGTATATACTCTTCGCATATGGTGATTCCCCCTTTCTCTGCTTTTACAACAATTTTACCTATTTTTCGTCTAAACTGCAATAACTTTTCTAATATCTATTGACAGAAATAAAAAAGCGGTGTATTTTATGTACAGATATGAAAATTCCATATTGTGAGTTCTTTTTAAGAACAAGGTTTTCTCTTATTCAGAGTGGTGGAGATACATAGGATCAGTGAAGCCACGGCAACCCCTGCGAAGGAAGGTGCCAGCCTGAGCGAATATACTGTTTTTAGCAGTTCGAACAATAAGAGGATTTGATTATCGCCTATCAGGTCCGCTTATTTTGTGATAAGTGGATTTTTTATTTTTAACAGAAAAGGAGAAAAGAAAATGGAAAAAAGATTATTTACTTCCGAATCCGTAACAGAAGGACATCCTGACAAAGTCTGTGACGCTATCTCTGATGCCATCTTAGATGCGTGCATGGCAAAAGACCCTATGAGCCGTGTTGCTTGTGAGACAGCAGCTTGTACAGGTTTTGTATTGGTAACAGGTGAAATTACAACAAATGCATATGTAGATATTCAGAAGGTAGTACGTGAAACCGTGAAAGAAATCGGTTATACAAAATCAGAATATGGTTTTGACGGAAATACCTGTGCTGTTTTGGTTGCAATTGACGAGCAGTCAGCAGATATCGCTATGGGTGTTGACAAAGCTTTAGAAGCCAAGCAGCAGGAAAGCACTGCTGCCGAGAACAAAATGTCTGAAGAAGAAATCGAAGCAATTGGTGCCGGCGATCAGGGTATGATGTTTGGTTACGCATCCAATGAAACAGAGGAGTATATGCCTTATCCGATTTCACTGGCTCACAAGCTTGCACTTCAGTTGACCAAAGTTCGTAAAGACGGTACTTTAAAATATTTAAGACCGGACGGAAAGAGTCAGGTTTCTGTAGAATATGATGAAAACGGCAAACCGGTTAGATTGGAAGCTGTTGTATTATCTACACAGCACGATGCTGATGTGACACAGGAACAGATTCATGCAGACATCAAGAAATATGTATTTGATCCGATTCTTCCGGCTGAACTTATTGACGATAATACAAAATTCTTCATCAATCCGACAGGACGTTTCGTTATCGGTGGACCTCACGGTGATGCAGGTCTTACAGGACGTAAGATTATCGTAGATACTTATGGCGGATATGCTCGTCACGGCGGCGGTGCTTTCTCAGGTAAAGACTGCACAAAAGTAGACCGTTCCGCAGCTTATGCAGCTCGTTATGTTGCAAAAAATATTGTAGCAGCAGGACTTGCTGATAAATGTGAAATTCAGTTATCTTACGCAATCGGTGTTGCACAGCCTACATCTGTAATGGTAGATACTTTTGGAACAGGAAAAATTTCTGATGAGAAATTAGTAGACATCGTTCGTGAAAACTTTGATTTACGTCCGGCAGGAATCATCAAAATGTTAGACCTTCGTCGTCCGATTTACAAACAGACAGCAGCTTATGGTCATTTTGGACGCAACGATTTAGATTTACCTTGGGAGAAAATGGACAAGGTAGATGCTTTGAAGAAATATTTGTAATAAAAAGGTAATAAAAAGGATATGTCGAAAGGCATATCCTTTTTTGGAAAGATAATGTATAATAGTTTCTGTTGAAAAAGAAAAAAGCGTACGTTGTACGGAGGGAAATATGGCTTTTGCACATTTGCACGTTCACACAGAATACAGTCTTTTAGATGGTTCCAATAAAATAAAAGAATATGTCAAAAGAGTTAAAGAGCTTGGTATGGATAGTGCCGCGATTACAGACCACGGTGTTATGTATGGTGTTACTGACTTTTATAAGGCAGCCAAAGAAGCAGGCATTAATCCGATTATTGGCTGTGAAGTTTATGTTGCGCCCAATTCTCGATTTGACAAGGAACTGACGGGTGGTGAGGACCGATATTATCATTTGGTGCTTTTGGCAGAAAACAATACCGGTTATGCGAATCTGATGAAGATTGTCAGCCGTGGCTTTACAGAAGGCTATTATTACAAACCTCGTGTGGATATGGAAATTTTACAGGAATTTCATGAAGGAATTATTGCTCTTTCTGCCTGCCTGGCGGGTGAAGTACAACGTTATATTCAGAAAGGTCTGATTGACGAAGCCAAAAAGGTTGCCAGAAAATATGAGAATTGTTTTGGAAAAGGGAACTATTTTCTGGAATTACAGGATCACGGAATTCCGGCACAGAAAACCGTAAATGCTGCTCTTTTGAGTATGAGCAAAGAACTGGATATCCCACTTGTAGCAACTAACGACGTTCATTATACTTATGCGGAAGATGCACAGCCACACGATATTTTGTTGTGCTTGCAGACAGGTAAGAAATTAGCAGATGAAGACCGTATGCGTTATGAAGGCGGTCAGTATTATGTGAAGAGCGAAGAAGAAATGAAGGGGCTTTTCCCATATGCGTGGGAAGCCGTGGAAAATACACAGCGTATTGCTGACAGATGTCATGTAGATATTGAATTTGGCGTTTATAAGGTGCCGCACTATGAAGTGCCCGAAGGCTATGATTCTTGGAGTTATTTGAATAAGCTGTGTACGGAAGGTCTGGCAGAACGTTATCCGGAGGATGACGGAACACTGCGGGAGCGTATGGATTATGAGCTTGATATTATCAAAACTATGGGCTTCGTGGATTATTTTCTGATAGTATGGGATTATATTAATTATTGTAGAGAGAATGGGATTGCAGTAGGACCGGGACGTGGTTCGGCAGCCGGAAGTATTGTTTCTTATTGCTTGAAAATTACGAATATCGACCCGATTAAGTATAGCCTGCTGTTTGAACGTTTCCTGAATCCGGAACGAGTTTCCATGCCTGATATCGACGTGGATTTCTGTTTCGAACGTAGACAGGAGGTTATTGACCATGTTGGTCGAAAATACGGTTCGGATAAGGTGGTTCAGATTGTAACCTTTGGTACGATGGCGGCAAAAGGTGTTATTCGAGACGTTGGCCGTGTTATGGATTTACCATATGCGTATGTGGATTCCATTGCCAAAATGATTCCGAATGAATTAAATATTACGATAAACAGGGCCTTGGAATTAAATCCGGAATTTAAGAAATTATATATGGAAGATGAACAGGTAAATACATTGATTACTATGTGTAAACGTCTGGAAGGTCTTCCGAGACATACATCCATGCATGCGGCAGGTGTTGTTATCTGTCCGGCGGCAGCAGAGGAGTTTGTACCGTTGTCCAGAGGTTCAGACGGTTCGATTACCACACAGTTTCCGATGACAACAATTGAAGAACTGGGACTTCTGAAAATGGATTTTCTAGGGCTTCGTACGCTGACTGTTATTCAGAATGCAGTCAAAATGATTGAGAAAAGTACCGGTATATTTATTGATATAGATAACATTGACTACAATGATCCTGCGGTACTTGCTTCGATTGGAACCGGTAAAACAGACGGTGTGTTCCAGTTGGAAAGCGGCGGTATGAAAAGCTTCATGAAGGAATTAAAGCCACAGAGCTTAGAGGATGTTATTGCGGGTATTTCCCTTTATCGTCCGGGGCCGATGGATTTTATTCCCAAATATATCAAAGGAAAAAATGATTCCTCTTCGATTACCTATGCCTGTCCGCAGCTTGAGCCGATTTTATCACCGACTTATGGTTGTATTGTGTATCAGGAACAGGTTATGCAGATTGTGCGGGAACTTGGTGGTTATACGATGGGACGAAGTGACTTGGTTCGTCGTGCCATGAGTAAGAAAAAACAATCTGTTATGGAGCAGGAGCGTAAGAATTTTACTTATGGTAATGAAGAAGAGGGTGTACCGGGCTGTGTGGCAAATGGTATCAGTGCAGAGGTGGCAAACCAGATTTACGATACGATGATGGATTTTGCCAAATACGCATTTAACAAATCCCATGCGGCTTGTTATGCAGTCGTTTCTTACCAGACGGCTTATTTGAAATATTATCATCCGGTAGAGTTTATGGCAGCACTCCTTACGTCCGTCATTGATAATTCGGGAAAAGTATCCGAATATATTATGACCTGTCGAAGTATGGGGATTCAGATTCTGCCACCGGATATCAACGTCGGAGAAATTGGATTCTCGGTGTCCGGCAATGAAATCCGTTATGCGCTGACTGCGATTAAGAGTGTGGGAAGACCGGTTATTGAAGCGGTTGTGGAAGAGAGAAGACAGCGTGGACCTTATTCCAATCTCAAGGATTTCATTACACGGGTGGCAGACAAGGATGTGAACAAGCGTGCAGTAGAAAACTTTATCAAGGCGGGTGCACTGGATAGCCTCGGCGGAACCAGAAAGCAGTTCATGAGTGTTTATGTACAAATTATGGACAACATTCATCAGGATAAAAAGAACAATATGGCAGGACAGATGTCTCTGTTTGATATTGTTTCCGAGGAAGAAAAAGAAAGCTTTGAAGTGAAAATGCCGGATGTGGGCGAATATTCCAAAGAGATGAAGCTGAGCTTTGAAAAAGAAGTGCTCGGTGTTTACATTAGTGGACATCCTTTGGAAGAATATCAGGAAATCTGGAAAAAATATATTACGAACACGACAGCCGATTTTTATCTCGATGAAGAAATTGGTGAAGCGCATGTGGCTGATGGGAAATCCGTAACGATTGGCGGAATGATTGCGGATAAAAAACTGAAATATACCAAAAATGAAAAGGTAATGGCTTTCCTGCAGATAGAGGATTTGGTAGGAACAATTGAGGTAATTGTATTCCCAAGAGACTATGAAAGAAACGCGAATAAACTGATAGAAGACCAAAAAGTCTTCATCAAGGGGAGAGTTTCTGCGGAAGAAGATAAAGATGCAAAATTGATTTGTGAGAAAATTACGGCATTTGATGAGATTCCGAAGAAATTGTGGATAAAATTCCCCACCAAAGAACTTTTTGAGGAAAAAGAAGCAGAACTTATGGCACTCTTGTATGATTCGGAAGGAAAGGATAATGTAGTTATTTACATTGAAAATCCGAAGGCAATGAAGACATTGCCGCCTAACCGGAATGTGAATGCTGACATTGCTTTAATAGAGCGACTAGAGGCAATATTTGGGAAAGAAAATGTCCGTGTGGTCTAAAGAAGAATGAAAAAAGATTGAAAACCCCCTGTATTTAGAGTAAAATAAACTAAGTTGGGCAATTTTGTTGGTCGAAAGGATGCAGAAATATGGCAAAAGAGATTAAAACAATAGGTGTTTTAACAAGTGGCGGCGATGCACCGGGCATGAATGCAGCAATTCGTGCTGTTGTCAGAAAAGCATTGGCTAACGGTGTGAAAGTAAAAGGTATTAAAAAGGGCTATCAAGGTCTTTTGAATGAAGAAATCATGGATATGGAGAAATGGAATGTTTCTGATATTATTCAACGTGGCGGAACCATTCTGGGAACAGCGCGCTGTTCTGAATTCCGTACAGAGGAAGGACAGCAGAAGGGTGTTGATATCTGTCATAAACATGGGATCGATGGACTGATTGTTATCGGTGGTGATGGTTCTTACCGCGGTGCGCAGGCACTGGCGAAACATGGAATCAATACGATTGGTATTCCGGGAACGATTGACTTGGATATTTCCTGTACAGAATATACGATTGGTTTTGATACGGCTATCAATACAGCTATGCAGGCGATTGATAAGGTTCGCGATACTTCTTCTTCTCATGAGCGATGCAGTATTATTGAGGTTATGGGTAGAAATGCAGGTTATATTGCATTATGGTGTGGCATTGCAAATGGTGCAGAAGATATTCTTTTGCCGGAGAAATATGATTATAACGAACAGCAGATTATTAATAATATTATCAATAACAGAAAACGTGGTAAAACACATCACATTATTATCAATGCGGAAGGTATCGGACATTCCACTTCTATGGCAAGACGTATTGAAGCGGCAACCGGTATTGAGACAAGAGCAACTATTTTAGGTTATATGCAGCGTGGTGGTTCACCAACCTGTAAAGACCGTTATTATGCTTCTATCATGGGTGCTTATGCAGCAGATATTCTTTGCGAAGGTAAATCCAACCGCGTAGTTGGTTATCAGCATGGAGATTTCCTTGATTTTGATATTGAAGAAGCATTGAACATGCAGAAGGATATCCCTGAATATGAATATCAGGTAAGTCGGCTTCTTTCGTTATAATTGTAAATAGTTTTCATTATTATGAAAGAGTTATTAAATAATACAATATTCATTCTATCAGTATTGTGCAATGATTCCCCGTAGACAAGGTTGTTTTGCGGGGAAATTTTATATCAAGATGATTTTTACTGGAATCATGTATGACAATATTTTCAATCAAAAGAAAGGAAAAAGTATGATTACAAGTCCGACCAATAAGCGAATCAAGGAAATCATACAATTGAATCAGAAAGCGAAGGCAAGACGAGAAAGAGATGCTTTTATTGTAGAAGGTGCAAAAATGTTTCTGGAAGCGGATATAGAGCGTATCGAAGAAGTGTATGTGTCCGAAAGTGCGTGGGGACAGCTTTCAGAAGCTTGTAAACAGAAACTTTCGGAATTATCTTGTCCTTATGAAACGGTAGTGGATGAAGTGTTTCGGAAGATGTCAGATACACAGACACCACAGGGGATTTTATGTGTAGTCAGACAATATCATTATGAATTGAACGATATCCTTGTAACAGAGAAACCTTTGTTAGTAGTGCTGGAAGATATCCAAGACCCAGGTAATCTTGGAACGATTTTCCGAACCGGAGAAGGGGCAGGAGTTACCGGTATTATTATGAGTAGCCATACAGTAGATATTTATAATCCGAAAACGATTCGCTCTACAATGGGGTCCATTTATCGGATGCCTTTTATCTATGTGGAAGATTTGCAAGAGACACTGTCGGTTCTGAAGAAGAAAGATATTGCGACCTATGCGGCGCATCTGCAAGGTGCGAAGTTTTATGATGAGTGCGATTATCAAAGGGGAACTGCTTTTTTGATTGGTAATGAAGGAAACGGTTTACAGGAGAAAACTGCCAAGCTGGCAGATACTTATATAAAAATTCCGATGGAAGGAAAAGTAGAGTCATTAAACGCTGCAGTAGCGACCACTATATTGATATATGAAGCAGCAAGACAGCGAAGACAATGAAACGATTAGGAAAGAGGTAAAAGTGTATGAAAATTGGATTTATAGGATTGGGTAATATGGCAAGTGCCATGATTGGTGGTATGTTGCAGAAGGAGATAGTGAAACCGAAGGATATTACCGGAAGTGATGCATCGGCAGCTATGAGAGAAAAAGCGGCAGAAGTCTATGGTATTTTGACAAAAGAGAGTAACGAGGAAGTAGTGGCAGAGGCAGAAGTGTTGATTTTAGCAGTAAAACCGCAGTTTTTAGGGGATGTCATTGATGGAATCAGAGATGTGATTAAACCGGAGACTCTGATTATCAGTATTGCTGCCGGCAAGACGATTACATGGCTGGAAAATAGTTTTGGAAAAGAGATTAAGTTAGTACGCTGCATGCCGAATACACCGGCACTTGTCGGAGAAGGCTGTACAGGTGTATGTGTTAATGCACAGGTATCCGAAGAAGAAAAAGCATTCAGTGTAAAATTGATGGAAAGCTTCGGAAAAGCAAGTGTCGTGACAGAAAATCTAATGGATGCAGTTGTTGCCGTTAGTGGCAGCTCTCCGGCATATGTCTTTATGTTTATTGAGGCAATGGCAGATGCAGCAGTAGATGCAGGTATGCCGCGCGCTCAAGCATATGAGTTTGCTGCGCAGGCAGTATACGGTAGTGCTAAATTAGTATTGGAGACAGGGAAACATCCCGGTGAATTAAAGGATATGGTATGTTCTCCGGCGGGTACAACAATTGCCGGTGTTCGTGTTTTGGAGGAAAAGGGATTTCGCGGAACGGTGATGGATGGTTTGGCAGCCTGTGTCGAGAAATCCAAAAACATGTAAATATTCTACGCTTAATTTCGTTCATAAATCGGGGACAAGCTGCGTAAACTTGACAAAGAAAGGGCGTTTTGCTAAAATGTTGCAAATTATGAATTTAACAATTTTGTAATATTTTTGGTAAAATTTGCAAAAACCGATGAAGAGTAAACGGAGGTAAGCATTGATGTT
>JAFSHK010000061.1 GCA_017440375.1 Lachnospiraceae bacterium | reverse complement strand
TGTAAGTATTTGATGTAAAATTAGCCATAAGGAATCCCCTTTCTTTTTGTTTAGTGAGATTTTTGTTTGGTAGCTTAATTTTACATCAAAAAGGAATGAGATTCCTTATATTTTGGGCAATTTTATAAAGTTGTTTATTACGAAAGCAGTAAATCAAGGCTTCTGTGGATAAAACTGCGGAAACTCAAGGATATTTTAGTATTGTCAAAAAAATATCAATGTGGTATTATTACACCGTATTGTATCTCGTAAGAGAATAATAACAGGAGGAAAAGTACCATGAAAAATGAAAAAACTTATGAACTTGTGCTGACAGCACTGTTCACCGCCATTATTATTATTATGGCATTCACACCACTGGGATATATTCCATTAGTTGTTATTAACGCAACAATCATTCATATCCCTGTTATCCTTGGAGCACTATTTTTAGGACCGAAAAAAGGTGCATTTTTAGGATTCGTATTTGGTTTAACAAGCTTTATTAACAACACATTTAAGGCAGCCACAGCATCGGCATTTGTATTTTCACCGATTCTGGCAGCAGACGTAATTGGTGTATCAGGTGTTTTCAAGAGTATGTACATCTGTTTTGTACCAAGAATTTTAGTCGGAATTATTCCGTATTTTGTTTACATTCTGATTCGTAAGCTCTTAAAGGGTGAACAGAAAGTATGGCGTGTTGTGTTAAATGCGGCTATCTCTATTATCCTATTGATTTCCGTAAGAGCATTATTAGTGAATATTTTAAAAAGTGAGACGGGAAACATTATTGGTCTTGTAATCGGTATTGTAGTAGGCGTTGCGTTGTTTGTGACTTTGACTTTGTTGGAGCAGAAGAAAGCAGCAGGAAGCCTTTCTCTTGCATATGCAGGAGTTGCCGGTGCCTTTACCAATACACTTTTTGTTATGAGTGGAATTTACTTCTTATATAAAGACGCATATGCGCAGGCACTTGGAGTTGCAGGAGATGCGGTCATCGATGTTATCATGGGTGTTATCAGCTTCAATAGTGTTGTAGAAGCAGTAGTTGCTGCAATTTTGGTGGCAGGTGTCGGTCTTGCACTTGTCAGAGTGAAACCAATCAAGGAATAGTTTTTTTGGAGAGGTAAGAGAGCTATGATTTTAGCAGTTGATATCGGAAATACTAATATTGTTATCGGATGTATTGAGCAGGAGAAAATCTTTTTTGTGGAAAGAGTGTCTACGAATATTTCCAAAACGGAATTGGAATATGTGGTAGAGTTTAAGACACTTTTAGATTTATATCAGATTAAAGTAGAAAATATAACAGGATGTATTATTGCATCCGTAGTGCCTCCACTTAATAACATCGTACGGTCTGCGATGGAAAAGCTACTGCATATTACTCCGCTTTTAGTAGGACCGGGAGTGAAAACTGGTTTGAATATACTGATGGATAATCCCGGACAGGTGGGTTCGGATTTGATTGTCAATGCAGTGGCAGGTTTGCATTATTACGGTGCACCGATTATCATGATTGATATGGGAACAGCTACTACGATTAGCGTTGTGGATGATAAGAAAAACTACATTGGTGGTATGATTCTGCCGGGAGTTAAAGTATCTTTGGAATCACTGGTAAATCGTACGTCTCAATTACCTCGTATCAGCTTGGAGGCACCGAAGAGAGTGGTTGGTAAAAATACCATTGATTGTATGAAGAGTGGTATTGTTATGGGACAGGCAGCTTGTATGGATGGCATGATAGAACGTATCTGGGATGAACTCGGATATGAGGCAAGTGTTGTTGCGACAGGCGGTCTTGCAGGCTGCATTGTACCTTATTGTAAGAAAAAGATAATTTATGATAATGAACTTACATTGAAAGGTTTGGATATTATTTACCGGAAAAATACAGAGCAGTAAAATTTCCATGGCAGAAAAAGTCAAAATTTCACAGAAAAAGACCTTGCATGGCAGAAAGGAACACGAGATGTTACAGGGAAAACATATCGTACTGGGTGTAACAGGTAGTATCGCGGCATATAAGATTGCTTCACTTGCCAGTATGTTGAAGAAAAAGAATGCAGATGTGACGGTCATTATGACACAGAATGCGACTAATTTCATCAATCCGCTTACCTTTGAAACATTGACCGGAAACAAATGTCTTGTCGATACATTTGACCGGAATTTTCAGTATAGTGTAGAGCACGTGGCATTGGCAAAACAGGCGGATGTTTTTTTGATTGCACCGGCTTCGGCAAATGTGATTGCAAAAGCGGCACATGGGATTGCAGATGATATGTTGACAACTACTTTGCTTGCATGCCAGTGTCCGAAAATTTTTGCACCGGCTATGAATACAAGAATGTTTCAAAATCCTATTGTACAGGATAATATGAAAATTCTTCAGAAGTACGGTATGGAAGTAATTACACCGGCAACAGGTTATCTTGCCTGCGGTGATACCGGAGAAGGAAAAATGCCGGAACCTGAACTTCTTTTTGAATACATTGTGAAAGCGCTGACACCGAAAGATATGAATGGCGTAAATGTGCTTGTTACCGCCGGACCGACCAGAGAGAAAATAGATCCGGTGCGTTACATCAGCAATCATTCTACCGGAAAAATGGGTTATGCGATTGCAAGAGCTGCCATGCTTCGTGGGGCAAAAGTAACCTTAGTAACCGGAAGAACAGAGATTGCACCGCCAATCGGGGTAGAGGTGGTAGATATTACTTCGGCGGCAGATATGGCAGAGGCAGTTAAGAGCCGTGCGCCGGAACAGAATATTATTATCAAAGCGGCAGCCGTAGCCGATTATCGTCCAAAAAACGTTGCGGATGAGAAAATGAAGAAAAAAGACGGCGACATGAGTATTGAACTTGAGCGCACCGAAGATATTCTCGGATATCTTGGAACACAAAAAAAAGATGGACAATTTTTGTGTGGTTTTTCTATGGAAACAGAGAATATGATAGAAAATTCCCGCGGAAAATTGGAGCGTAAGAATCTGGATTTAATCGTTGCCAATAACTTGAAACAGGCAGGAGCCGGATTCGGAACAGATACAAACATTGTTACGTTGTTAACAAAAGAGGAAACTTTACAACTTCCGATTATGTCCAAAGAAGAAGTTGCAGATGAATTACTGAGTTACATCATGAAGCATAGATAAAGATTTTTTGTAAACAATAGGTATAGAGATATGGTGTAACGTAGAATAGGAGTATTTATGAGAATCGGAATGGGTTATGACGTACATCGTCTGGCAGAAGATAGAAAAATGATTATCGGTGGCGTAGAAATTCCTTATGAAAAGGGACTTCTTGGTCATTCAGATGCAGATGTTTTGCTGCATGCGATTATGGATGCGCTTCTTGGAGCAGCAGCACTTGGAGATATTGGGAAACATTTTCCGGATACCGATCCGGCGTATAAGGGAGCTTCTTCTATGAAGCTGTTAGAGCATGTTGGAAAATTATTAGAAGAAAATCTTTTCCTGATTGAAAATATCGATGCAACTATTATTGCGCAAGCACCAAAGATGCGCCCGCATATTGATGCGATGCGTAAGAACATTGCTGATGCACTTGGTATTGATATTTCCCAAGTGAATGTAAAAGCAACCACAGAGGAAGGGCTTGGTTTTACCGGAAGCGGAGAAGGTATTTCTTCCCAGGCTATTTGTATGTTAACTAGTCCGGCAGAACTGTATGACAAGGATGTGGCGCAGGAAACGAAGTGTTCAGGCTGTGGCGGTTGTCCAATGCAGAAGAACCCTTGACAAAATCAAACATTTTGCATATTCTGATAATAGATATAGATAAAGCGTTGAACAGAAAGAGTATATTTTTGGAACTGGCAGAGAGGAATCGTCATCGGCTGTAAGCGATTCTCAGGGAGAAAGATAGAAGTGCATCTGGGAGCTTGAGGATGGGAAAAGAGATTTCTTGCATACAAGAAAGCATGATGAGAGTCTTTTAGTATCTGAATCCGGTCTGCTACCGTTATCAGCAATGAGGGAAGGTATGTTTTATGTACCTTAAATAGAGTGGAACCGCGGATAAATTCGTCTCTAAGGAGAGTGGGTTTATCCGCTTTTTATTGTATAGAAAAGTGATTGGGAAGTATATGTTAGGAGGTAAATATGGGACTTTTTAGTCGTGTACGCGAAGAGATAAAGGTCATCAGAGAGCGTGACCCGGCGATTCATTCCGATATGGAAGTATTTCTTTATCCGAGTTTCAAAGTAATGTTGCATTATCGAGTTGCCCATAAACTCTATATGAAGAAGCATTATTTCTTGGCAAGATGGGTGTCTCAGCGTGGTGTGCGTAAGACAGGAATTGAAATTCATCCCGGTGCACAGATTGGAAAAGGCTTGTTTATCGACCACGGCAATGGTGTTATCATAGGAGAAACCAGTATTTTAGGCGATAATGTTACACTGTATCAGGGCGTAACACTTGGTGGTACTGGAAAGGAACAAGGCAAACGTCATCCGACCATCGGCAACAATGTTATGATTAGTGCGGGTGCCAAAGTGCTCGGTTCTTTTACCATAGGCGATAACAGTAAAATCGGTGCCGGAAGTGTAGTACTGGAAGAAGTACCGCCGAATTCTACGGTAGTCGGTGTTCCGGGACGTGTGGTGAAGCGCAACAATATTTCTTTGCCACAGGAAGAAATGGATCAGGTACACTTGCCGGATCCGGTTATGGAAGATTTGGCAGTGTTGCAGCATGAAAACGAAGAGTTGACGAATCGTCTGATTGATTTAGAGCGAGAAATGCGAGAATTGAGAGTAAAATACGCGAAGCAAGCAGAATAGAAGATGCATGAGGAGTAATACAACAGGACAATGTATTAGAGAAGAGCAAATCGAATCAAATGATAGAATTAAATGGAGGAAACTATGAAAATTTATAACACATTATCGAAGAGAAAAGAAGAATTTGAACCGATTGTACCGGGCAAGGTAAGCATGTATGTATGCGGTCCTACGGTTTACAATCTGATTCACATTGGAAATGCAAGACCAATGATTATGTTTGACACAGCAAGAAGATATATGGAGCATAAAGGTCTGGAAGTAAACTATGTTTCTAATTTTACCGATGTGGATGATAAAATTATTAAAAAGGCAAACGAAGAAGGTGTTGACCCTTCTGTTATTTCCGAGCGTTACATTGAAGAATGCAAGAAGGATATGAAGGCACTCAATGTAAAACCGGCAACAACTCATCCTAAGGCAACCAATGAAATAGGTGGTATGCTTGAAATGATACAGACTTTGATTGACAAAGGTCACGCTTATGTGGCAGCAGATGGTACGGTTTATTTTAAAACCAGAAGCTTTAAAGAATATGGTAAATTATCTCACAAAAATCTGGATGATTTACGTGGCGGTAATCGTTCCCTGCTAGTTTCCGGGGAAGACCAGAAGGAAGATCCGCTTGATTTCGTACTCTGGAAACCGAAAAAAGAAGGAGAGCCATATTGGGAATCTCCGTGGTGTCAGGGACGCCCGGGATGGCATATTGAATGTTCCGTTATGAGCAAAAAATATCTGGGCGATGAAATTGATATTCATGCCGGTGGTGAAGATTTGATTTTTCCACATCATGAAAATGAAATTGCACAGTCAGAAGCTGCCAATGGCAAGATTTTTGCGAAATATTGGATGCACAACGGTTTTCTTAATATTGACAATAAGAAGATGTCTAAATCTGCAGGTAACTTTTTTACCGTGAGAGATATCAGCGAAAAATATGATTTACAGATACTTCGTTTCTTCATGTTATCTGCTCATTACAGAAGTCCTCTTAACTTTAGTGCAGATTTGATGGAAGCAGCTAAGAATGGTTATGAACGTATTGTAACAAGTGTTTCTAACTTAAACTTCTTATTGGAGAAAGCACAGAATGATGCAATGAGTGCAGAAGAAGAGAAGCTTGTGGAAGAAGCCAAAGGCTTTATTACGAAATTTGATGAAGCAATGGATGATGACTTTAATACAGCAGATGCGATTTCTGCTATTTTCGAACTTGTTAAATTTGCCAATACGAATGCAACTGAAGCAAGCAGTAAGGCTTTTGTAAAAGCTTTGAAGGAAGAAATTGTAATGCTTTCTGACATCTGCGGTCTTATTGTAGAGAAAGAAGCAGAAATTCTTGATACGGAAATTGAGCAGCTTATTCAGGAAAGACAGGATGCAAGAAAAGCAAAGAATTTTGCAAGAGCAGATGAAATACGTGATTTATTGTTGGAGAAGGGTATTATTCTGGAAGATACCCGTGAAGGAGTTAAATGGAAGAGAGCATAACTATTTTAGATGCGATAAAAAAACAGTTTGCTTGTAAAGAGGTGGATATTAGAACATATTCACCTCTTACGTTAGCTTATATCGGCGATGCCATTTACGACTTGGTGATTCGTACCATTGTTGTGGAGCGCGGAAATCAGTCAGCAAAAGGTTTACATAAAACTACGATTGAGTACGTAAATGCCAAAGTACAGGCAAAAATGATTGATGCGTTGGAAGAAACGTTAACGGAGGAAGAACTGGCTGTTTATCATCGTGGAAGAAATGCCAAGTCCTATACCTCTGCGAAAAATGCTTCGATTATCGAGTACCGTAAGGCAACCGGATTAGAGGCGCTTATGGGCTATTTGTATTTAAAAGGTGAAACAGCAAGAATGCTTATGCTGATACAGACAGCTTTTGAAAAAATCGACATGAAAATATAGATATAGTACGAGAAGCAATGGATGAAATGAAGCCTTGACAATGTAAATAAAGGAGAAAACATGGGTTATACAGAATTGACAATAGAGGGAAGAAATGCGGTAATTGAGGCGTTTCGTTCCGGTAAAACAATAGACAAGCTTTTTATTCTGGATGGCTGTCAGGATGGCCCGATTATGACCATCAAACGAGAAGCCAGAAAACAGGACTGTCTGGTAAAATATGTGAAAAAGGAGCGCTTGGATCAGCTTTCCGAAACCGGCAAGCATCAGGGTGTTATTGCATATGTTGCAGCATATGAATATGCAGAAGTTGATGATATGCTAGAGAAAGCAAGGCAAAAGGGCGAAGCACCGTTCCTTTTCCTGTTAGATAACATTGAAGATCCGCACAATTTAGGTGCTATTATAAGAACCGCAAATTTAGTCGGTGCGCATGGGGTAATCATACCGAAAAACCGTGCCGTAGGTTTGACGGCAACAGTAGCCAAGGCTTCCGCAGGTGCGCTTAACTATACACCGGTTGCAAAGGTGACAAATTTGGGGCAGACCATCGAAGAATTGAAAAAAGAAGGTCTGTGGTTTGTATGCGCCGATATGGGCGGTACGACTATGTATCAGTTGGATTTAAAAGGCCCAATAGGACTTGTTATCGGAAATGAAGGAGAAGGAGTAGGCAGACTCGTAAAAGAGAAATGCGATTTTGTGGCATCCATTCCAATGAGCGGAGACATTGATTCTTTGAATGCTTCCGTGGCAGCAGGAGTTCTTGCGTATGAAATTGTAAGACAGCGCATAATGGCATGAAAAGAGTAAAAAAGAATTCGGTAAAAGATTATTTGTTAATAATCATTTTTATATTGACGGCAGTTCTGGCGGCAGTGGTCGGTTTAAAGGTTTATTCCGTTTATCGGGAAGAGACAGCAGAAGAACGAAAGAAATACGAAGAAATTCTGGCAAGAAATACCGAGGCGCAGAATCGTGTTCTGGAAATGGAAGCAGAAATTGCAAGTATGACGTCGGACAAGGAATCCTTGCAGGCTTTTATTGATGAAACTGTTCTGGCAGCCGAAGAAGCACAACGAAGAAAAGAAACGGAACAAGCAATGGCAATATCCGGTAATAATTCGTTTGGAAGTATATCGGGAAATGCGGTATCTGGTAACATGAGCGTATCGGGTAAT
>JAFSHK010000060.1 GCA_017440375.1 Lachnospiraceae bacterium | reverse complement strand
TTGATATGAGTGAATATATGGAAAAACATAACGTTGCAAGACTTGTAGGAGCGCCTCCGGGATATGTCGGATATGAAGAGGGCGGACAGTTGACAGAAGCGGTCAGAAGAAAGCCATATTCAGTAGTACTTTTTGATGAAGTAGAAAAAGCACATCCGGATGTATTCAATGTTTTGTTACAGGTATTGGATGATGGGCACGTTACTGATTCGCAGGGAAGAACGGTTGACTTTAAGAATACTATTCTGATTATGACTTCTAACATTGGTGCCGGCTATCTGTTAGAGGGGATTGATGAAAACGGTAGCATTAAGCCGGAAGCAGAAGAAATGGTAATGGATGACTTGCGTAATCATTTCCGACCGGAGTTCTTGAACCGTCTGGATGAAACGATTTTGTTCAAACCATTAACGAAAGACAATATCGGTGGCATTATCCATCTGATTATTGCAGATTTGAACAAACGTCTGGCTGACAGGGAGCTTCAGATTGAACTGACTGGGGAAGCAGAACAATTTATTGTAGAAAACGCATATGATCCGGTTTATGGTGCGAGACCGCTGAAACGATATATCCAGAAGTATGTGGAAACCTTATCTGCGAAACTGATTCTCGCCGATGAAGTAGCGGCAAATGATACCATTCAGATTCTTCTTGAGAACGGAGCACTCACAGCAAGAAAGAAGTAGAATAAACCAATGGAACAGAATAGAATGGAACAAGCATAGAATGAGCAAAAGATAGCAGACCTGCTGATGTGGGTTTGCTATTTTTGTTTTACGAGGCGAAAAAGTGTAAGACAATGGCGTTTTACGGGGCGAAAAAGTGTTGAATAAAAATAGTAAAGGGAATATAATTGAGATGCGGAGGTGAAAATATGCAACGCTTTTTGATGGAAGAATTGGTGAAGTGGAAAAACAAAGTGAATAGAAAGCCTTTAATATTGAAAGGGGCAAGGCAGGTTGGAAAGACCTGGCTTATGAAGGAGTTTGGAAAGCTTCATTTTGATAAAGTTGCCTATGTAACCTTTTATAATAATCAGAGAATGAAAAAGGTTTTTGAGGAAGATTATGATATTGATAGAATTTTAATCAATATAAATATTGAATGTCATACAGAGGTAACACCACAGGATACGCTCATTATATTTGATGAAATACAAGAAGCACCCAGGGCACTGGAGGCATTAAAATATTTTTGTGAAAATGCTCCTGAATATGTGGTTGTAGCAGCTGGCTCACTTTGGGGAGTAGCGAGGCATTTGGACGTGTCGTTCCCGGTGGGAAAGGTTGATTTGTTAGAATTGCATCCGATGAATTATAGAGAATTTCTGCTGGCTATGGGTGAACAACAATTGGCTGAATTATTGTTGGCAGACGATTATCAATTGATTTCAGATTTTAGTGATAAATATATATTCTGGTTGAAAAACTACTATTATGTAGGAGGAATGCCGGAAGCGGTAAGCTATTTTAGTGCGCATAAGGATTACGATGAAGTAAGAAAAATACAGAATGCGATTCTTGAACAATATGAAGGCGATTTTGGAAAGCATACAGGGGTAAATGAATTACCGCGTATCAGAATGGTATGGAATTCAATACCTTTACAGTTGGCGAAAGAAAACAGAAAATTCTTTTTCGGAAAAATAAAAGAAGGTGCAAGAGCAAAGGATTTTGAAGTAGCGATTGAATGGCTGCAGGATTGTGGTTTGGTAAAAAAAGTGTATAAAGTGAGCAAACCGGCAATGCCATTAAAGGCGTATATGAAGTTTTCTTCTTTTAAGTTGTTTATGCTTGATGTAGGCTTGTTAGGGGCACTGAGTGAGTTGAACGCGGAAGCCATTTTGGAGGGAAATGATATATTTGTTGAATTTAAAGGTGCACTGACAGAACAATATGTGCTGCAACAGATTGTGTCTGATACAGACTATAATCCATATTATTATGCGGGAGAAAAATCAACTTATGAAGTGGATTTTGTGATTCAGAAATCGAAAGCTATTGTGCCTGTTGAAGTAAAAGCGGAAGAAAATCTTAGAGCACAGAGCTTAAAAGCATATTGTGAAAAATTCAAACCGGAATATGCGGTTAGAACTTCTATGTCAAATTATCGAGAACAAGACTGGATGGTTAATGTACCTTTATATTGCATATGCAGATTATAGGAACGAATTATAGAGATAAATTGTAAGAAAGATTATAAAAATCAGGTGATTGAGAAACTCCTATTTACTTTATAGAAATTGTGCATAATTAACAAACCACCGCAGGCACGCTTTTGCTACGCTCGTTCCGTAGTGGTACCTAAGACGCTAAAACACAGCGTCTAAGTACCAACGGACTCACAGTACCTGCTTATGGTAATTGTTAATCATGCACAATTTAATCCAAGCAATTTGTGAGTTTCGCAATGACCTATTATAAAAATACAAGAAAGGAACAAAAACAGATGAGATACCCGAAATTTTTACCGGAAAATGGAACAATTGGTTTTGTAGCCCCTTCTTTTGGGTGCGCAACGGAACCTTATAAAACAGCTTTTTTAAATGCACAGAAGAAATGGAAGGAAGCTGGCTATCAGCTACAGTTTGGTCCGAATTGTTATGAAGAAAAAGGAATCGGAATCAGTAATACACCGCAGTTATGTGGGGCGGAACTGGAAGAATCCTATTGTGGCAAAGAGAATGACAGCATCATTTCCTGTGGTGGTGGTGAATTGATGTGTGGCATTCTGGATTATGTGGATTTTGAGAAGATAAAGAAGGCAGAGCCGAAGTGGTATATGGGCTTTTCAGACAATACCAATATGACATTTTTGCTGACAACGTTATGCGATACGGCATCTATTTACGGACCATGTGCAGCAGCCTTTGGTATGGAACCCTGGCATCCGGCGCTACAAGATGCGATGGATGTAATAACCGGCAAGAATCTGATTTTACATGGTTATGATAAGTGGGAAAAAGAGTCTTTGAAGGATGAAGAACATCCGTTAGAGTCCTATCATGTGACGGAAGAATCTGTAATTCGCAAGTTCCCGGATGAAACCTTAGACTTTTCCGGAAGATTACTTGGTGGTTGTATGGATTGTCTCGTAAATCTGCTTGGAACGAAATATGATAAAGTACGTGAATTTACAGCAAGATATAAGGAAGACGGAATTATTTGGTTTCTGGAAGCCTGCGATTTGAATGTTATGAGCATAAGAAGAGCAATGTGGCAGATGGAACATGCAGGCTGGTTTGAACATTGCAAAGGTTTTCTGATTGGCAGACCGCTTTGTCATGGGCAGGAAATGATGGGATTAGACCAGCACGAGGCTGTCTATGAAGTGATTCGTAAGTACAATGTGCCGGTAATTATGGATGTTGATATAGGACATCTTCCACCGATGATGCCGATTATCTGTGGTAGTATGGCGCAGATTCATGCGCAGGATAATGAATATACAATACAGATGAAATTACTATAAAATGATATTAGAGGGAGAGAAACCATGATACCGAAAGATCCGGTTATGTTACTTAGTTTTGTGAATTTGAAATTAAGAGATTATTATGGGAGTTTGGAAAAAATGTGTGACGACTTGGATATTAGTGAGTCTGAAATAGTCGATAAATTGGCTACTATTGATTATCATTATGATAAGGAGAAAAATCAGTTTGTCTGAGAAGGTTAAAATAACTATTGTTATAGAAACTGAAAAGGGAATAGAGCAAAAAAGGGAAGTGACACATGAATTTGGTGCGACACTCATGTCAACTTTGCAAAAGATGAATTTGATTTCGGAAAGTTTTTGTGGAGGAATCGGTAAATGTGGTAGATGCCGTGTGCAATTTTTACAAGGAGCACCACTTCCGACACCACTGGAAAGAAGTACGTTTTCACCAGAAGAGTTAAGGGCAGGATATCGACTTGCGTGTATGGTGAAGCCTAAGAACAGTTGTGTCATTCGGTCGGCATTTGTAAAATCCGATAAAATGGACATCATTACTGAGGTGATGAATCTGTCAGAAACGAATGACTTGTTCAGTCAACCAAAATCAGTAATTTACGAAGATGTAAAGATGAAAAAGAAAGTGCGTTATATCGTTTCTGTTGATTTGGGAACAACAACGATTGCGATGCAATTACAGGAACTATATTCCGGCAAGATAATTGCTACATATTGTGAAATAAATCCACAGAGAAAGTTTGGTGCAGATGTGCTTTCAAGAATTCGGGCAGCGGAGATGGGACATGCCGAGGAAATGAAAGAAAGTGTCTGGCAGGTATTTCGAACAGGTCTGACCTTTTTTGAAAAGAAGCTTGAGCAAATGTGTGATAAAGAAACAGGGGATGCACAGGCAGAGTGCAGACAGCCGATTGCCTGCATCAGCATTGCCGGCAACACAACAATGGAGCACTTGTTTATGGGGCTTCCGGTAGAAGCGCTTGGTAGGAGCCCTTTTACTCCGGTGGAAATCGGTTTGCAGAAAACAGAGTTTCAAGGGATCCCGGTTTATGTGACACCGGGTATCAGCACTTTTGTAGGCGGTGATATTGTAGCCGGTTTATATTATTGTGGGTTATTGGAGTTTTTGAGTCAAATACCTTCCGAAGTGACGAAACAACACGATACTATTTTGTTTCTTGATTTAGGAACCAACGGGGAGATGGCATTGACGGACGGAAAGCAGATGCTTGTGACTGCAACGGCAGCAGGTCCGGCATTTGAAGGCGGTGCAGGGGCTGCAGTGCCGGGTAGTGATATGGTTGCAGTGATTGCTTCTTTATTAAAGAAAGGAATCATAGATGAAACGGGACTTTTGCAAGAACCATACTTTTCAGAAGGAATTATTATTTCATTGTCAGATGAAGCTAGACAAACGAATGTGCATCAGGAAGTCTCTCAGATTTATATAACCCAAAAGGACATTCGTGACATTCAGATGGCGAAGGCAGCAGTCTGTGCCGGAGTGGAAATCCTTTGGGAGAAAATGGGGAAACCTTCTATTAAAAAAGTATATCTGGCAGGCGGTTTCGGATATTATCTGGATGTAGAGGCGGCACTTGCCGTTGGCTTACTACCGGAGCGTATTTTGAGCGGACAGAAAATAGTGGAGGAAATAAAGGCAGTCGGTAACACATCATTAGCAGGTGCGTTTCAACTTAGTAGAGATTTGTGGACAGGTAGGCTGCGTGAGCCGGAATTACAAAGGTTGCAACAGCAAGTAATGAATCAAAGTCTGATGCAGCAAGAAGAAAAACGGAAACAAGAATCATTTGTAATAGAAAGTATTAATCTGGCAAAACAGGAGAAGTTTCAAGAAATCTATCTGCGTAATCTTAATTTCAAAATATAAAAGAATAAGGTTACGTTAAGGTTTCAAGTGTTTTGCTTTAAGAAAAGGGTGTTAATCTGTTTGTAACAAGAAAACAACAGCAACGCGAAAGCGGTGCTTGAAAAAAGCAAACAGATAGGAGAGAAAAAATTATGTGGACGAGAAAAGAATTAAAAGAAAGAGCCAAAGCGGCTCTGAAAAGAAATTACTGGAAGGTGGTAATTGTATCATTATTGGTATTATTTATTGGCGGAGGAAGCTCTTCTGCCAGCAGCAGTAGTTACACAGCCGTAGAAACAAGTACCGATACAGCAGCAGAAGTACAAGATGATATTGTTACAGGTGTAGTTACAGAGGGGCGTAGTTTGGCGCAGGCATTTGATGAACATCTGGAAGAACTGGAAACATTGGATGAAGGTGATACGGTTGCAGTGCTTACCGCTTATGTGATTGTTTTTGTGATAATCATTGTGGTTATTCTTGCAGTAGCAGTAGCAGTTGGATTTTTCCTCTTTAATCCATTGTTGGTTGGTGCCAAACGATTTATGTTAAAAAGCGTAGATGGTGAAGGTGAAATCAAAGAGCTTGCCTATACATTTGACCATAACTACAAAAATGGTGTTAAAACAATGTTTTTCCGCGATACCTATGTATTCTTGTGGGCGTTGTTATTTGTAATTCCGGGTGTATACAAAAAATATCAGTATTATATGGTAGAATATATTTTAGCAGAGAATCCGGATATGCCTTACAAAGAAGTATTAGAGCTTAGTAAGAAAATGATGGATGGACAGAAGTGGAAAACCTTCGTACTTGACCTTTCCTTTATTCTTTGGGAAGTACTTGGATTATTTACTTGCGGAATCTTAGATATTTTCTTCGTAGCACCTTATAAGTATCTGACACGTGCTGCACTTTATCGTGAATTAAGCGGTGGTACACACAATAGCGCAGAGGCAATTGAAATGCAGGAAGTGTAAGAAATAAAAAGATAGAGAAGTAGAAGCGGAAATGTAGAAGAGAAATGTAGAAGAAAAGTGGGAGAGCATAGGATATGGGTTATAAGATTTTGATAGCAGATGATGAAGCAGAAATTCGAGATTTATTACATCTGTATCTGGAGAAAGACGGATATGATGTATTAGAAGCTGAGGACGGTGCGCAAGCACTGTCCCTTCTGCAGACTGAGGATGTAGATTTAGTGATTCTGGATATTATGATGCCGGGAATAGACGGTTATCGTGTTCTGCGTAATATCAGAGAAAATAATAATGTTCCTGTCATTATGCTTTCGGCAAAGGGCAGTGATTCTGATAAAATTTTGGGGCTTGATTTAGGAGCGGATGATTATATCACCAAACCTTTCCAGCCCCTTGAGGCGGTTGCAAGGGTTAATTCAAATATTCGCAGATTTTATGCTTTGGGTGCCAGAAAGCAGAAACAGGTTGAGGAATTAGTTGTGCAGGATTTGAAATTGGATTTGCAGGCTTGCAGACTGCAAAGAGAAGATGAAGTAATTGAACTGACTTCGGTTGAATTCAGAATTATGAAACTTTTTATGGAAAATCCGGGTAAGGTATTCACCAAACAGCAGATTTTTGAACAAGGGTGGGGAGACGATTATCTGGTATCTGACAATAATATTATGGTATGTATCAGTAAATTGCGTGCCAAATTGAATCAAAATGGAAACGATTATATCAAAACGATTCGTGGTCTGGGGTATCGATTGGAGAAATAATATATGGAAAATGGAAAGAAAAAGACTGCGACCGGAACACAGTCGTTGCGCTGGTTTATGATACAATGGTTTCTGGTGATTATGCTTTTTGTTTTTATCAGCGAAGAACTGATTGGTATGTTTTATCGCGGTTGGATGGCTTCTTTTCTGGCGGATGTAATGTATGTCAATGAAGTTTCTGTGACAACCAAGGAAGGAAGCATCTTGCTCATTGTATTGCAGCAGATATTTATGTCTGTGATAGAAATTCTACCGGAACAGGTAGCCATGTGGGTGCGACATACGATTGGAAGTAGTGTGGAAAGTGGTGTGCAGGTTTCTATAAATTCTTCTGTTTTAGATAACATATCAAATAAGAGCATGAATCAAACCTATCAGTTCGCAGTTGTTATTATTTATCTGGGATTATTGGTAGTTACATTGCTCCCTTATGCGATTGCTGCATTTTGGTATTACAAAATCATTTCAAAGAAAGTAAAGGAATTGATGGAAGAGGAAAAAAGGCGTAAGGAAGAATATGATAGACAGAGAAATCTGTTGCTTTCAGATATTGCACATGATATCAAAACCCCGATTACAACCGTGTGTGGTTATGCAAGGGCTCTTTCGGATCATGTGGTTCGGGATGAGCAAAAGAGGGAAGAATATTTACAGGCAATCTACGCAAAATCTTTGCGGATGAGTGATTTAATTACTCTTTTGTTTGAGTATGTGAAGTTGGACAGCAGTGGTTTTGAACTTCATAAAGAAAGGAGCGACATCGGAGAGTTGCTTCGTGAGAATGTTGCACTTTTGTATTCTGATTTTGAGGAAAAAGGAATTGAGCTGGCAGTGGATATACCGGAGAAAAAATTTCCTTTTGAAATGGATAAAATTCAGATGGGTCGTGCAATTGGCAATATAATGACTAATATGGTCAAATATAATGACAAAGGCAATAAAGTGTCAGTAAGCCTGAGTGATTCTTATCGTATCCGCATTGCAGATAATGGAGTGCCCATTGAAGATGAACTGGCAGAACATATTTTTGAGCCTTTTGCCAGAGGTGATGAAGCAAGAAGCACGAAAGGCGGTACCGGACTTGGACTTAGTATCGCTTCTAAAATAGTAGAAATGCACGGTGGAGTATTAAAATTAGAAAGAAACTGTAAGGACGGCTATGTGAAGGCATTTCATATTGTATTAAAATAGTGTTGAAGTTAACAGAGTGACGAAGCGAAGGAGCGGAAAAGCGTATGTTGGAAAATCTTGCAGCATTGGATGCAAATATCGTAATGTTTTTTCAAGAATATATTAGAACCCCTATTTTGACACCATTTCTTACGTTTTGCACTACGCTTGGAAATGCCGGTATGATTTGGATTGTTATTTCTTTGGGATTATGCATATTTCCGAAAACAAGAAAGCTTGGAATCATGGGTATCTGTGCACTGCTAGGTTCATTACTTGTCAATAATATGTTTTTGAAAAATATAATTGACAGAGCCAGACCGTATGAAGTAATAGAGGGGCTTGAGTTGCTAATTCCAAAGCCGGTGGACTCTTCTTTTCCGTCTGGGCATACAGCAAGCTCTTTTGCGGTAGCTTGTATATTGTTTCGGAAATTGCCGCAAAAATGGGGTATCTGGGCACTTATACTGGCAATCATCATTGCTTTTTCAAGGTTGTATCTGGGAGTACATTTTCCAAGTGATATTATATTTGGTATGATAAGCGGTATTCTAATCAGTTTTTTTGCACAGTGGTTTGTGGAAAGAGTGATATATAAGAAACGAGAGAATTAATAAAAGGTGCTATATAAGAAGCGGTAGAGCATATAATAGAAAGAAAAAGTCAAGGAGCAGATTCATGAGCAGGAAAAGAAAAGGTATTATTCTCTTTTTCGGAATAGGGTTGATGAGTCTGTTTTTCTTTTGCTTTTCTATTTTTTATGATAAAGTAGAAAAAAAAGAGATGATTGAGGTAGTAAAAACAATGGAAGAATTGCAGGAAGGTACGAAAATTGCCATTACGTTTGATGATGGACCGCATCCGTATTATACGGAACAGTTATTGGATGGCTTAAAAGAAAGAGGCGTCAAAGCCACCTTTTTTGTGACAGGAGAACATGCGCAATTGCATCCGGAGATTATTGTGCGTATGAATGAAGAAGGTCATTTGATTGGGAATCATACCTATAATCATTTGCAACTAAGCCAGAATAACAGGCAGGAATACAAAGAACAACTTATCAAAACAAATGAAATCATTAGTGATATTACCGGAAAAGAAGTGATTTTTGTTCGGCCTCCATACGGAACATGGGATAAATCGCTGGAGACGGATTTGAATATGTTTCCGGTGCTTTGGACGGTAGACCCGCTTGACTGGTGCTCAGACAATGTGTCCTGTATTAAGAAAAAAATCATGTCAGAAGCAGGCGAAAATGATATTATTCTGATGCATGATTCCTATGCTTCAACAGTGACGGCAGCCTTACAGGTGATTGATGAATTAAAGGAACAGGGCTATGAGTTTGTTACGGTGGATGAAATCTTGTTTGATTGAGTTTGGTTCATCCTTTTAAGTAAGTGAAGAAAATAATACAGAAATTATAAAAAATATGGTAAAATCAATCATAACAGCAAAGATACGAAGGAGATAGGTAATGAAATCAAATATATGTTATTTGACAGGTGAAAATCCTGATATGGCGGGGGTTTTGAAAGAAGTAGAATTAGTGGCTGCTCATAATAAGCTTTCTTCGAAAGAAGCGATTCAACTAAGACTTCTTGCGGAAGAAATGATAGGTATGCAAAGAGGCATTCTGGGATTTGCCAAAGGTGAATTTTATATTGAAAATAAGGATAAAACTTATCAGTTATGTTTACACGCGGATATTAATGTTGATACGGAGACAAGAGAACGTTTTCTCAATTTGTCTGCAAATAGTAAGAACAGTGCTTATAGAGGTTTTATGGGAAAAGTACGTCTGATTGCAGATACTTTGTTAAATGATTCGGGAGCGGATGATTTCTGCCAACATGAATCCTATGGGGGTTCCATTTATTTTGGTCAGTCGGCAGAGTATGATAAGGTTTGGGAGTTTAGTCAATATAAAGAAGAAGTAGAACAAGATTCAAAAGAGTGGGATGAGATGGAGAAATCTATTGTTGCTAACCTTGCAGATGATGTTATAATCGGAACAAGAAAAAATTATATTGACATTGTAGTAGTTAAGAAATTTTAAAATACCGATTGTTAGGCAATTGGTATTTTCGTAAATGCCTTATATACCGATTATTTGGAGGAGACAATAGTATGCTAAAGATTGAAAATATAAGAGATAATGAAAATTTGACAATTAAGCTTTATGGTAAATTGGATATTACAACATCGTCTGATTTGGAAAAGGTAGTAAAGGGAGATTTGGATGATGTGAAATATTTGGAATTTGATTTTTCGGAATTGGAATACATATCCAGTTCCGGACTTCGTGTATTGTTGATTGCGATTAAGAAAATGAATACACAGGGTGAACTTATTGTAAGCAATGCAAATGAGGTTGTAAAAGAGGTTTTTAAGATAACAGGATTTCATAATCTTGTAAAAATGGTTTAAAATGGTTTAAAGCTTATTATAATTGCGCTTGACC
The DNA here is from genome assembly GCA_017440375.1 of Lachnospiraceae bacterium. Classification (GTDB taxonomy): domain Bacteria; phylum Bacillota; class Clostridia; order Lachnospirales; family Lachnospiraceae; genus UBA3282. The sequence goes on along the minus strand of JAFSHK010000060.1, from coordinate 11,401 downwards.
GCGTAAGATGGTAAGATATAAGAAGTGTGTATTAAATCATGGGGGATATCTTATTATCAGGAAAAGGATATAACAAAAACATGGATTTGTTTGAGTATATGAGAAATACCAATCAGGAGAAGGAATCACCGCTTGCAGCAAGGCTTCGGCCTGCCACTTTAGATGAAGTGGTGGGGCAGCAGCATATTATCGGAAAAGATAAGCTGCTTTATCGTGCTATTCAGGCGGACAAGCTTAGTTCCATTATTTTCTATGGACCGCCCGGAACGGGTAAGACTACACTTGCCAAAGTGATCGCCAATACAACCAGTGCAGAATTTACACAGATTAACGCGACAGTAGCCGGCAAGAAGGATATGGAGGCGGTAGTAGAGCAAGCGAAGAATCTGAGTGGGATGTATGGAAGAAAAACGATTCTCTTCATCGACGAAATTCATCGTTTTAATAAAGGGCAGCAGGACTATCTTTTGCCCTTTGTGGAAGACGGAACGATTATTTTGATTGGTGCGACGACGGAAAATCCCTATTTTGAAGTAAATGGCGCTTTGATTTCGCGCTCGATAATTTTTGAATTGAAACCTTTATCTCGCGAGGATATTAAAGCATTGATAACAAGGGCTGTATATGACAAGGAAAAAGGCATGGGAGCCTATGATGCTGTTATCGATGAAGAAGCACTGGAATTTCTGGCAGAACTCTCAGGTGGAGATGCCAGACATGCTTTGAATGCAGTCGAGCTTGGGGTGATGACAACCCAGAGAGGCGAAGATGGTAAAATTCACTTTACGCTATCGGTTGCGGAAGAATGCATTCAGAAGCGAGTTATCCGTTATGACAAAACCGGCGACAACCACTATGACACTATTTCCGCTTTTATCAAAAGTATGCGTGGCTCAGATCCGGATGCAGCGGTGTATTATTTGGGAAGAATGCTGTATGCCGGAGAAAGTGTTACTTTTATTGCCAGAAGAATTATGATTTGTGCAGCAGAGGATGTGGGGAATGCAGACCCGAATGCACTGAATGTAGCGGTGAGTGCTTCGCTTGCAGTGGAAAGAGTTGGTATGCCGGAGGCACAGATTATATTGTCTCAAGCGGCAATCTATGTGGCTTGTGCACCGAAAAGCAATGCTTGCTGCAATGCCATTTTCCAAGCAATGAGTGCGGTAGAAGAGAAAGGGAATTTACCGATTCCTACACATTTACAGGATGCACACTATAAAGGAGCTGCTAAATTGGGACACGGAACAGGTTACAAATATGCACACGATTATCCGAATCATTATGTGCAACAGCAGTATTTGCCATATGAATTAAATGGCAAAGAATTTTACCAGCCGACAGGCAATGGTTATGAAATGAAAATTAAAGAACATATGAAACGAATAAAGGAAGAAGCTGCCCATGAATCAGAAGGAACCAATGGACAACCAGAAGAAAAAACTGCGAAAAAGAACGATTGATAAAGAAAAAGTTGCAGAGAATAAGAAAAAAATAAAAGAAAAGAAGCGTCGGGAAAGAGCCAAAAAGGCACAGTTCAAGAAGCATATGAAGGAACAGCGGGCTAAAATGCGTGTGGAAGCACAGAAGGGAACTGTGTTAGAAGACGAAATTAAAGTAGAAGAGTCTGTTGTTGTAAACGAATCCGGTGCAATTGAGCGTACAGTTAAAGTAGAAGAAACTTATACAATTGAAGAACGACCGGAAGCAGAGAAAAAAAGCAATAAGAAGAAAAGGTATAAGCGAGTAGCTATCATTCTGGCAGCGTCACTTGTGGTTGCAGTTAGTACATTTTGCGGCGTTCGTTATCATATGATTCAGACGGCGAATGAAAATGCAGCAATAGAAGCCATGGTACATATGGAAGCAGTGGAGCTTGCAGAGTACAGCCAGACACAGCACAAAAAAGATAAGGTGCGAAGAGAGGCCGGCAAAGATGCAACCAGAGCATTGGTAGAAGCTGCAAGATATATGATAAACGGTTTTGAAAATCGTCCGCCGGAAATTGAACTGACAGAAGAAAATGCGGCAGATTTTGCTACGATAGAAAGCTGTGTTATCAACAGCGAAACCGGTAAAATCGATGTCACCATATCGGCACCGGGACTGGCAGTCAGTGATGACGGTTATTACTATTTGTTCGAGCAGGAAACCTTCGAAACAGAACTGACAAGTACAGAGTACATTATTGAAGACCAGAAGGATGTGGATTTAACGTTTTCGGTTAATTTGAACTATAACACAGCCAGTTCAAGACTTTTCTCAAAGTTCGTGGTGGCGGTACGCAAAGACGGTAAGTTTATGCCAATTACGAAGCCGAGATACATTACAAATCCGGAAGTGATTGCGAAGTATAATCCGGCATTCCCGAGCACGCATTCCAAAAAGGGATTGTTGGTAGACCCGGAGAGAATAGCGGGTGGAGAATTGGATGATTTGGGAGTCAAACATGCGGCATACAACATTCCGCTTAGCCGAATCATTGGAAATACAAGTAATGCCTATTATCCGACGGTTTATTATACTTATAATGGTAAAACCTATGCGTTTAATGGTCAGATAGTAGCAGAGTATGATTATATTTTCTCATCTTTGACGGCAAAAGGAATTACAACAACGGCAATTATTCTGAATGATATGTCATGGGAAACAATGACCTTGATTCATCCGAAAGCAAGATCCGGTGGTACGGCACCATATTATGCCTTTAATGCCGCGGATGCGGATGGTACAGAGTATATTGCCGCAGTAGCCTCTTTCTTAGCCAGCCGTTATTCCGGTAGCGGACATGGTACCGTTATGAATTGGGTTATCGGTAATGAAATCAATGCCAGAAAAGAATGGAATTACATTGAATATATGGATACGCCAAGCTATGTAGATGAGTATGCGAAAGCATTCCGTATTTTCTATAATGCGATTTTGAGTATTAACGGAAATGCAAGAGTCTATATTTCTTTAGACCAGCAGTGGGTGAAGAGTTTGTATTCGAATGGCGGTTATGGTTCCAAAGAGATTATGGATGAGTTTAACCGGAATATTAAGAGTGGTGGAAATATCGATTGGGCAGTAGCACAACATCCTTATAATTATCCGCTCAACAGTGCGAAAGCGTGGAGTACTTCTGGTAAAGCAGGTTCCTATATCATCAATTCGGAATCAACACCGGTTATCTCTATCCGAAATATAAATGTTTTGACAGATTACTTGCAAAAAGAAGAATTTTTGACCGATTCCGGAGAAGTAAGACATGTTATATTGAGTGAGATGGGATATACCTCTTCGGCAGGACAGGATTTACAGGCGGCATCTTTTGTCTATGCCTATAAGGTAATTGAGTCCAATCAGTATATTGATAGTATGTTGCTTTCCAGACAGACGGATGCTTCGGAAGAAATTGCGCAAGGACTTGCCCTAGGTATCAATACACTGGGTGGCGGTCGTAAGAGTATTTACAATGCCTTTAAGTATGTTGATACAGAGCAGTCTGCAAAGTATACGGATTTCGCACTGGATGTTATCGGTGTTTCCAGTTGGAACGAAATTATTAAGCAATATTAGATATGATATATCAAATGATGTTTTGAAGGAAGAAGTTGTTAGAAGAGTTGTTCAATTAAATATTGGTAAATCGCCTGATTCTTTTTCTGCCAGTTATCGCAGATAGAAGCGGCGGTTTCCTCATCGGGTACGGAGAGTGTAATATCCACGATTCGTACCCCTTTTTCTTTGGCAACTAAGCGGGATTCATATTCGCCGGAGGTAGATTTATAGTAATCGGCAAGAATAGACACTTCGTTGCGCATTTCCATTTCGTTTTCCTGAAAAAAACTGTCAACTTCCTGCTTGATAGAGTCGCTGATACGATTTTCAAAGAAGGATAATGTTTCTTTGCCTTCATCAGTAATAGCCAAATGAGTACGATTGCGGATGGAATTTGCGGTAATCAGTTCTGCATCAATTAAATCTGCAAGCGCCTGCTGCAACGTCAAGAAGTTCGTATATTCTTTTTCCAGAATAAAATCACCGACCTGTGACTTGGTCATCGGAAAAGTCACGCGGTTGAGCATATATAATACAATTAATTTATAAAGTGTTAATGGTTCCTGTGACATGGAATACCTTCCTTTTCTTCATTATTGCCATCATATTGACAGCCTTGTACAATTTTTCTTTGTTTCATTTCTTTATGAAGGGAGTTTAATACATCCCGTTTGTTCAGACTCCAGAGAGGAGCAAGTAATAAATCTTTTGGTCCATCGCCTGTAACTCGATGAATTACTTTATCCGGCGCCAGATGTGCGATGGCATCAATTAACAAATCCAGATATTCTTCTTTGGAAAGAGTGGTAACTTCACCTTTTTCATAGAGTTTTCCCAAATCCGTTCCTTTTAAAATATGAAGAAGCTGTAATTTAATTCCCCAAATCGGTGATTGATTTAAGTGGTCGATGGTTTTAAGCAGGCTATCGTGGGTTTCCTTCGGAAGACCAATAATGACATGGGCAATGACAGGAATCTGCAAGGTTTGAAGATTTCTGACAGCAGTGTCAAAGCAACTTAGAGGATAGCCACGCCTGATATAATCAGCGGTTTCTGCATGTATTGTTTGAAGTCCGAGTTCAATCCAGACAAACTTGTCAGGATACCTGTTCTTGATATCGACCAGAAGGGTCAACACTTCTTCGGATAAACAATCCGGTCTGGTAGCGATGGAAATGCCAATGACGGAATCATGGGAAAGAGCTTCTTCATAAATCCGGCGTAGATAATCAATTGGTCCGTAAGTATTTGTGTAAGCTTGAAAATAAGCAATATAACGACTGCCGATTTCTTTGCCGCGAAAGAGCCGGACACCTGCTGCAAGTTGGTCGGAAACGGAAGGGTATTTGGCCATATTGATGGCAAAATCACCACTGCCTCCGGCACTGCAGAAAATGCAACCGCGGGTATCTAGCGTACCATCGCGGTTGGGACAGGTAAGTCCGGCATTCAAAGCAATTTTATAAATTTTTTCACCATAAGTTTCTTTACAGTAATCGTTCAACGAATAATAGGGTTTCATGTTTCTTTAATGTGAGCTTTTACAGCATCGGCAACCACTTCGGCAACCTTTGGGTTGAATGCTTCCGGCATAATATTGTCTTCGTTTAATTCATTTTCCGGAACAAGACCGGCAATTGCATAGGCAGCAGCCAGTTTCATTTCTTCTGTGATTTGAGCCGCACGACCTTCCAAAGCACCCTTAAAAATGCCTGGGAATGCAACAACGTTGTTGACCTGATTCGGGAAGTCAGAACGTCCTGTTCCAACCACTCTTGCACCGGCAGCTTTGGCAACATTCGGCATAATTTCAGGTACTGGATTAGCCATAGCGAACAGGATGGAATCTTTATTCATAGAAGAAACCATTTCCGGTGTGACGATGTTCGGAGCAGATACACCAACGAAGATATCGGCACCCTTTAGGGCATCGGCTAAAGAGCCGGTTTCGTTATTCGGATTAGTAATTTCGCTCATTTTCTGCTGCATCCAGTTTAATCCCTCTGTGGATTTGCTGATGATACCAACCTTATCACACATGATGACATTGGAGCAACCATAGGTGAGCAGAAGCTTTGTAATGGCTACACCTGCGCTGCCGGCACCGTTTACAACGACTTTACAGTCTTCTTTCTGCTTGCCGACTACTTTCAGACCATTGATAATACCAGCTAATACAACAATGGCAGTACCATGCTGATCATCATGAAATACCGGAATATCCAGAGTTTGTTTCAGTCTTTCTTCTATTTCAAAGCAACGAGGTGCGCTGATATCTTCTAAGTTGATTCCACCAAACCCCGGAGCTAAATAAGTAACGGCTTTAATAATTTCTTCGGTATCTTGTGTGTCCAGACAAATCGGAACAGCGTTTACACCACCGAATTCTTTGAACAGAACAGCTTTTCCTTCCATAACAGGCATTGCTGCATAAGGACCGATATTGCCAAGCCCAAGGACAGCACTTCCATCAGAGACAACTGCTACGGTGTTGGATTTCCAAGTATAGGTATAGGCAGCTTCTTTATTTTCGGCGATTACCTTACAAGGTTCTGCTACGCCCGGAGTATAAGCAAGGGATAAATCTTCTCTTGATTTAACGGGTGTTTTGGAAATAGTTTCCAATTTACCATTCCATTTCTCATGGAGCGCAAGTGCTTTTTCATTTGTTGTCATGATGCTACCTCTTTCTATATTATTTCTTCTACTTATCATATAGCATTTGACTTTTTGACGCAATATACGCTTTGTGAAAATTTTCTCAAAAACCTCTTTTTATTTTGTAAAAGTTAGTGTATAATGAATTTCATACCTAGATATTTATGGCATTTCGTGTAACATATCAAGTAGTAAAACCCCTCAACCAAAGATTTATGAGCGAAAATATATTGAATATAAAGTAAGTAACAATAAAGAACGAATAGGCCAAATAGCCTTTTGGAGGAATGTATGAGAGAAAAATATGAATCATTAGCTCTTGCTGATTTAAAAGAAATTGCAAAGACAAGAGGTATCAAAGGAGCTTCTACGATGAAGAAAGCGGATTTGGTAGAGGCAATGCTTCAGGCAGACGAGAAGGACAAGGCAGATGGCAAAGAAGTTGCTGTGAAATCCATTGTACCGAAGAAAAATGATACGGTGGCATCCGGAAATGAAGAATATCCGGCTGAATTAGATAGTGGCATAACTGCACATGGTATTCTTGAAGTTATGAGCGACGGTTTCGGTTTTATCCGTTGTGAGAATTATTTGCCGGGTGAAAATGACGTTTATGTAGCACCAAGCCAGATTCGTCGTTTCGGTTTGAAAACAGGTGATATTCTGGAAGGTAATACCAGAATTAAAACACAGAGCGAGAAATTCAGCGCACTTCTGTATGTGAAGTCCATCAACGGATATCCACCGGAAATTGCGATGAGAAGAGTGAATTTTGAAGATTTAACACCGATTTTTCCGAATGAAAGATTGAAATTAGAGACAACAGGATCTTCTGTAGCTATGAGAATTATGGATTTAATGAGTCCGGTTGGTAAAGGACAGAGAGGAATGATTGTTTCTCCGCCGAAAGCCGGTAAGACAACTTTATTAAAAGAAGTAGCCAAATCCATTACCGCGAATGCACCGGAATCCCATTTGATTATTCTGTTGATTGATGAGCGTCCGGAAGAAGTAACGGATATTAAAGAAGCAATTGAAGGACCAAACGTAGAAGTTATTTATTCTACTTTTGATGAATTGCCGGAACATCATAAACGAGTTTCTGAAATGGTAATTGAACGAGGCAAACGCCTTGTTGAACATAAAAAAGATGTTGTCATCTTATTAGACAGCATCACAAGACTGACCCGTGCATACAACCTTACCGTTCCACCAAGTGGACGTACCTTATCAGGTGGTCTTGATCCGGCAGCTTTACATATGCCGAAACGATTCTTTGGTGCGGCGAGAAATATGCGTGAAGGAGGAAGTCTTACCATTCTTGCAACTGCTTTAGTTGATACCGGAAGTAAGATGGACGATGTTGTTTACGAAGAATTCAAAGGAACCGGTAATATGGAAATGGTGCTTGACCGTAAATTGTCCGAGAAGAGAGTATTCCCGGCAATTGATATTCCAAAATCCGGTACCAGAAGAGAAGACTTGCTGTTAACACCGGAAGAATTAGAAGCAATCAATATTATCCGTAAGGCGTTGAACGGATTGAAACCGGAAGAGGCAGTAGATAAGGTGCTTGACATGTTTGCGAGAACCAAGAATAATTTTGAGTTTGTCAACATGGTTAAGAAGATGCGTTTTATCTAAAAAAGTGCTTGCATACATGGAAAAGCTATGCTACAATGTAGAAGCTGTTGATTTAACAGTAGTGGATGAGAACATAGCTTTAGGTGGCGTTAGTATACGTCTATTTACTTTTTAGTTTAGAAGAGGTGAAAGAGATGAGAGAAGGAATTCATCCTGAGTATTATCAGGCAACTGTAACATGTAACTGTGGTAACACATTCGTAACCGGTTCTACAAAACCAGAGATTCACGTAGAAGTTTGTTCTAAATGTCATTCATTCTACACAGGCCAGCAGAAAGCAACACAGGCTCGTGGACGTATTGACAAGTTCAATAAGAAATACGGTGTGGAAAGCAAATAGTTTGGTTGAAAAAAGGTTGAGGTTATTATATCTCAACCTTTTCTAAATAGAGGATTTAAATATGGCAGGTAAAAAGATAAATCGTTATTCCGGAATTGGCGGACAGGCTGTTCTGGAAGGGATTATGATGAAAAATAAAGAGCAGTATGCGGTAGCAGTGCGTAAACCAAACGGAGAAATCGAAGTGGATGTGGAAGCACATCATGGAGTTATGCATGGCAGTAAGCTTCTGCAAGTACCATTTGTAAGAGGAGTTTTTAACTTTGTAGATTCGTTGGTACTGGGAATGAAATGTCTGAATTATTCTGCGACATTTTATGAAGATGAAGAGATGCAGGAAACAGCAGCAGACAAGGCTTTTAATAAGCTTTTCAAGGATAAGGCAGAAAGCGTGTTTACCGGAATTGTAACCGTACTTTCGATTATACTTGCGATTGCAATTTTTATGGTACTTCCTTATTTTATTAGTTCTTTATTTGAAGAATATGTAAGAAACGCTTCTTTGATGGCAATTATTGAAGGGGTAATTCGTATTTTCATTTTTGTAATGTATGTTCTTTTGATATCACTTATGAAGGATATCCGCAGGGTATATATGTATCATGGTGCAGAACATAAATGTATCAATTGTATTGAAAAGGGAAGACCACTGACTGTTCACAATGTAATGAGAAGTTCCAAACAACATAAACGCTGCGGAACCAGCTTCCTGTTGTTTGTTATGTTAGTCAGTGTGGTTTTGTTTTTCTTTATTCGTGTAGAAAATCCGGTATACAGAGTGCTGATTCGTATTGCGCTTGTTCCGGTTATTGCAGGAATTTCTTATGAAATTATCCGTCTGGCAGGAAAAAGCAACAACATTCTTGTTCGCATTATTTCTGCACCGGGTATGTGGTTACAGGGACTTACTACAAAAGAACCGGATGAGAGCATGGTAGAAGTTGCTATTGCAGCCGTAGAAGCTGTTTTTGACTGGAAAGCATATCTGAAAGAAACCTTCGGCTATGAAGTGGATGATTCCTGGATGGATGATGAAGCGAAGGCTGAGGATGACGATGAACAGGATGCTGATGCAGAGAAAGCTATAGGAGAAGAACAGAGTGCAGAAACAGAGCAAGTTTCTAAAGAAGAGCAGAGTGCTGAAACAGAACAGGTTTCTGGGGAAGAGAATATTGTTGATAAAGTGAAAACATCAGAAGATAAATAGGAAAAATCATGGAATATAATGCACAGACAACTTACCGTGAATTATATAAGCAAGGCGTAGAATGTTTGCAGAAAGCACAGATTGCCGAGGCAGAACTGGATGCAAGACTGCTACTTGAGTGGTGTTGTGGAACCAATCGAAATACCCTTCTGGTACATGGTGAACGAAGTATTTCAGTAGAAGAATTTGAGAAATATGTAGATACGATTGGCAGGCGTGCGCAGCATATTCCGTTGCAGCATATCACCGGTGAACAGGAATTTATGGGATTGACTTTTGAAGTCAACGAATATGTTTTAATACCACGACAAGATACGGAAATACTGGTCGAAGAAGCTATGCGCCATCTTCATGATGGGATGAAGGTTCTGGATATGTGCACCGGTTCCGGATGTATTTTGTTAAGTATTCTGCATTATTCGAATGACTGTGTTGGCGTTGGTGTAGATATTTCAGAAAAAGCGCTTAACGTAGCCAAGCGAAATGCGAAGCGGATGAAAGCATTGAAGGAAAACTTGCAGGTATCCTTTTTGCAGAGTAATTTATTTGAAGCATTTGAAAATCAGTTGTCGGATGGTATGGATGCCCAGTTTGATGTGGATGCTCGTTTTGATATGATTGTATCGAATCCACCGTATATCAGAAGCGATGTGATACAGACTTTGATGCCGGAAGTGAAGGAGCATGAACCGATTCTGGCACTGGATGGCAAAGAAGATGGACTGTATTTTTACCGGAATATTATTAAAAATGCAGGGAAGTATTTAACCGGAGGCGGTAAGCTTTTCTTTGAAATCGGATACGATCAAGGGAAAGATGTAAAGCGGTTGATGGAACAAGAAGGATATAAAGAAGTAGAAGTAATAAAGGATTTTGCAGGACTGGACAGAGTGGTGTGCGGTACTTTGCAGAAATAGATGGAGGATGTTATGTTTGACAAATTAGAGGACTTACTAAGAAAATATGAAGAAATCATGAATGAGTTGAGTGAGCCTTCCGTAGCCAATAATCAGGAGCGTTTCCGAGCATTGATGAAGGAACAGAGTGACCTGACTCCAATCGTTGAGGCTTATAAAGAGTATCGTAAATGCAATCAGGATATCGAAGACAGTCTGGCTATGTTAGAAAGCGAATCCGATAATGATATGCGTGAAATGCTGAAAGAAGAACTTTCTGCATCCAAGAAACGCGTAGAAGAATTAGAGCATGAATTGAAAATTTTACTTCTGCCAAAAGACCCGAACGATGATAAGAACGTTATTGTGGAAGTACGCGCCGGTGCCGGTGGTGATGAAGCGGCTCTTTTTGCAGCAGAAATTTATCGTATGTATGTCCACTATGCAGAGGGCAGACGTTGGAAAGTAGAAACAGTAGAAGTGGAAGAAATCGGAATTGGCGGTATGAAGAGCGTTACTTTCATGGTAACAGGTCAGGGTGCTTATTCCGTACTCAAATATGAAAGTGGTGTACATCGTGTACAGCGTGTACCGGAAACAGAATCCGGCGGACGTATCCATACATCTACCATCAGCGTTGCCGTTATGCCGGAAGTAGATGAGGACATCGACATTGTTATTGATGAAAAAGACATTCGTATTGACGTTATGCGTGCATCCGGTAACGGTGGACAGTGTGTCAACACAACTGACTCCGCAGTACGTTTAACACATTACCCAACCGGAATCGTAGTTTATAGCCAGACTGAGAAATCTCAGTTACAGAACAAAGCAAAAGCATTTGCTTTGCTTAAAGCAAAGCTCTACGATATGGAGCAGCAACAGCGACACGATGCTGAGGCTGAAATGCGTAGAAGCCAGATTGGTACCGGTGACCGTTCTGAGAAAATCAGAACCTACAACTTCCCGCAGGGACGTGTAACAGACCACCGCATTAACCTGACTTTGTATAGGCTTGATAAAATTATGAATGGTGATATTCAGGAAATTATCGATGCTTGTATCGCAGCGGACCAGACAGCTAAGTTGGCGAAGATGAATGAGAACTAGGG
>JAFSHK010000059.1 GCA_017440375.1 Lachnospiraceae bacterium | reverse complement strand
TTTCATTACAAAGGTATTTTTGAAGAGGTCTTGGATAAGCTTGGAGAAATGCCGCTGCCTCCTTATATTACTCATAAATTACAGGACAAAAACAGATATCAGACGGTATATGCGAAGTACGAAGGCTCGGCGGCTGCACCGACAGCAGGTCTTCATTTTACCCAGGAACTTCTGGCGAAGATTGAAGCGAAAGGAATTGATATTGCTTATGTAACGCTTCATGTAGGACTTGGCACTTTCCGTCCGGTAAAGGTGGATAATATATTAGAACATCATATGCACTCGGAATACTACCAGATATCACAGGAAGCAGCCGATAAAATCAATAGAGCAAAAGAAAGTGGACATCGTGTTGTTTGTGTGGGAACAACAAGCTGTCGTACCATAGAAAGTGCAGCGGACGAAAACGGCAGATTGCAGGAGTGTTGTGATAATACAGAGATTTTTATCTATCCGGGTTATCAGTTCAAGGTTCTGGATGCGCTGATTACGAATTTTCACTTGCCGGAATCTACGCTTGTTATGCTGGTTTCAGCACTTGCCGGAAAAGAACAGGTACTTCATGCTTATGAGGAAGCAATTCAAGAAAAATATCGTTTCTTTAGTTTTGGGGATGCTATGTTTCTGACAGATTCCTTTACAAAGGATGAAGAATAAGGTAAGATAAGTGTTGAGTTTAGGAGAAAGGTAAGGGGATAATATGGAAGAGAGAAGAAAAAACAGAAGAATGGATTTATCGGCATCTTTAATCGTGAAAGGGGTGAATGGAGAAGCTGATAATGAAGTTTCCATAGAGATTTCGGATGCTTCAAAAACAGGAGTTGGATTTATTTGCGCAAGCCCTCTTAATATCGGAGCGGTCTATGAAGCAAATCTCACTATTTGGACAAAAGAAGTTTTACATACTTTTATGGAAATTGTTCGAATTGAGAAGCTGGAAGCGGATAAGTATCACTATGGTGCTATTTTTATCGGTATGCCGGAGATGGACGCAAAGAGAATTGAAGTATATGAAACCATAGAAACAATGGAGCAATAGATAAGGATTTATGAAAAAAAATAATCAGAATCTTTTCTTGGAGTTTGTAGTCATTTTTGCATCAATTATTGGTTTGATGTTATTAGTTTATTTTGTAATGATTCTGTCATTTCAAGATGGCGATAAATCAACCAGTGATACGATGAATATTGCAGTTATGATTGCACAGCGGATTTATGATAATCCGGCGGAGACAGAAATAAAAGCTGTCAGTTTGATGATACGCTATGGAGCGCATCTTGGTCTGTTTTTTGTTGTGGGGCTTGTTACGACTTTTGTGAGTATGGTAATTTTTAGAAGATATTATAGAATTTTTGGTGTAATTGGTTCTGGAGTTATTTGTTATTTACTTGCTTATTATACGGAGTATTATAAACAGTATATAGATGGCAGACACTTTCAGATGGATGATGTGACATTGAACTGGTATGGAAGTGTAGCAGGAATTGCCTGCATGATTATTTCTTATTTTATGAATCGATTATTAGTAAAACTCTCCTCGTAAGAAAACTTATGAGGAGAGTTTTTGTCATATATTTGATTTGAATAGAATTGCATCCGTTTTATCGTTGTAATTTTTCCAAGTCATGATAGAAGGTTGGAAAGCTGATATTTGCCAGTTCCTTATCTTCTAAAGTGGTTTCACCTTCTGCAAGCAGAGCAGCAATGGCGAAGCTCATAGCAATTCTGTGGTCTAAATGAGTTTTGATGAAGGCACCATGTAATGGTTTGCCACCTTCAATAATCATACCGTCATCGGTTCCGGTAATCTGCGCACCCATAGCAGTCAGATTATCTACCATCACATCAATTCGGTTTGATTCCTTCACCTTTAATTCAGCAGCATCCTTGATAATAGTTGTGCCTTTAGCAACAGCGGCCATAATGTTGATAATCGGAATCTCATCAATCAAAGTAGGGATGATATCGCCTTCAATAGTAATACCATGTAATTCGCTGGATTTTACTAATAAATCGGCAGTTGGTTCCCCATCATAATTTTCATTCAAAAGAGTAATATTTCCACCCATTGCAAGAGCGACTTTCAAAATACCGTCTCTGGTAGGATTGATACCTACATTTTTAATCAGTATCTCAGAGTTTGGTACGCAAAGTCCGGCGGCAATGAAGTAAGCAGCGGAAGAAATGTCTCCCGGTACATTGATTGTCTGTGCAGTTAAACTAGGTTGTGGCTTAATAATAGCAGTAGTATCTTCGGTACGAACATCTGCACCAAAAGTACGAAGCATGATTTCGGAATGGTTTCTGCTGATTGTCGGTTCGGTTACTTTTGTTTCACCATCTTCTGCATACATACCGGCAAGAAGAATAGCGGATTTTACCTGAGCGGAGGCCACTTTGGAATGATAATGAATGCTGTGTATAGAACCGCCATGAATGCGAAGCGGAGCGCAGTCGTTGCCGTTTAAACTGGTAATATTTGCACCCATCATAGATAAAGGCTCCATAATTCTGCGCATAGGGCGTTTCTGAATGGAAGCATCACCTGTTAAGGTTGTTTCAAAAGGTTGTGCTGCTAAAATACCCGAAATAAGGCGGGTAGTAGTACCACTGTTGCCTGCATCCAGAATAGAAGTTGGTGCAGATAATCCGTGCAATCCTTTTCCGTGAATCAAAATTTTCTCTGGGGTATTTTCTACTTCGATGCCCAGTTTGCGAAAACAGTCAATGGTAGAAAGGCAATCTGCACCCTGTAAAAAATTCGTAACTTCGGTAGTACCTTTGGCTAGGGAACCGAACATTACGGCTCTGTGCGAAATTGATTTATCACCGGGTATTGTAACTTCTCCATGTAATCCCATTTTTAATCTCCATTCTTGCGTTTATTAGTTTGTATTGTTTTGCATTGTACGTCACATTTGTATTTTATATATGCGTTGCTTTATACCTTTTTGTGGATTGTATAGCCATGTTCTGTTAAAACTTTCTCGGCATTATACGTAGCTTCAATGGTATAAAACTCAATGCGCAAAGCACCTTCTGCCAATTCTCTGTTATGATTGATGCCGATGTTTTTGATGCTGACATCATGCATGGAAAGCAGAGAGGCGATTGCAGCGATAGCACCCGGTTTATCTGCGATATCCACAGTAAGCACATATTCGGTCTTAATCGGTCCGCTGGAAGCGTTAATGAAGGATTCTCGATATTCTCTGGCGGTATCGAAGAAATGATAGAGTGCATCATTATCCTTGCTATCTAATATTTGTTTAAAATCCGTTAAATCTTTTATGTATTGCTCTAATAAAGTAGAGATGTTATCTGTATTTGTTAAGCATATTTGCTGCCACATCGTAGGGGAGGAGGATGCGATTCTTGTAATATCTTTAAAGCCTCCGGCAGCAATCATTTTCATAATACCTTCTTTAGAATCCGAGTTTTTCACCAGATTTACCAAAGATGCTGCAATTACATGTGGTAGATGAGAAATAGCCCCTGTTACATAGTCGTGTTGACTATATGGAAGAACAAGCGGAATCGCACCGATAGTCTGCACTAATGTCTGATAAGCAGATATTTTTTCCGTCGGAATTTCTTTCGTAGGTGTCAGAATATAATAAGCATTTTCGAACAAAGATGCTTTTGAATTCGCATAACCAAAACGTTCCGAACCGGTCATCGGATGTCCGCCGATAAACTGGCTTTCCAGTCCGATGGAAGCAATATGTTCGTGAATTCCTGTTTTAACACTTCCTACATCAGTAAGAACGGTATCAGGAGACAAATATTTTTTCAAGGTAAGAAGGTTTTCATCATTATGGGATACCGGAGCGCATAAAAATATATAGTCGCAGTTCCCGAATGATTCATTGATATAAGAACAGGTTTCCTGAATAACACCTTCTTCTTTGGCAAGAGCAAGGGAATCTACGTTCGTATCATAAGCAATCAAATAGGTTTCGGGTAATTTGTTGTGAATTGCTTTGGCAATGGAACCGCCTATGAGTCCAAGCCCTATAAATCCGCAAGTAAAAGTAGCCATAAGAGATACTCCTTTGATTTTTTTGAAAAAGTAATATGTAAATCAACTATAACCAACAATATAATATATCATTTTAGAGAGAGAAAATCAATGTGCGCATATTTTATGTGCAAAATATTCAAAAATGTTGCAATTTTTGAAAATATTTAGTAGAATATACACATCATATCAATTGGGGATGCGAATAATGCTTGTAACTATTTGCTATATACCAAAATAACGGAATTGGAGGATAAGATATGAATGTTTACACAACTGACAAAATTCGTAATGTAGTGCTTTTGGGTCATGGCGGCTGCGGTAAGACCAGTTTGGTGGAAGCAATGGCATATCTCGCCGGAGTTACTTCACGTATGGGGAAGGTAGCAGATGGCAATACGATTAGTGATTATGGTAAGGAAGAGCAGAAGCGCCAGATATCAATTGCCACTTCCGTTGTTCCGATTGAATGGGAAGGTGTAAAGATTAACTTATTAGATACACCGGGCTTTTTTGATTTTGTGGGAGAAGTAGAAGAAGCTGTCAGTGCAGCAGATGCAGCGATTATCGTTGTTTCCGGCAAATCAGGCGTAGAAGTAGGAACAGAGAAAGCATGGGAACTTTGTGAAAAGTACAAACTTCCGAGATTTGTATTTGTAACAGATATGGATATTGATAATGCTTCTTTCCGTCAGGTAGTGGAAGATATGACAGAGAAGTATGGTAAGAAGATGGCACCGTTCCATTTGCCAATTCGTGAGAATGAGAAATTTGTAGGTTATATCAATGTTATTACAGAGCAGGCTTATCGCTGGAAAGATAAAGAAGTTTTGGAATGTGAGATGCCGGAATATAGCAAGGCAAACTTGCAG
Organism: Lachnospiraceae bacterium; assembly: GCA_017440375.1. Classification (GTDB taxonomy): domain Bacteria; phylum Bacillota; class Clostridia; order Lachnospirales; family Lachnospiraceae; genus UBA3282. Next base: position 107,946 of record JAFSHK010000059.1, on the reverse strand, counting down.
ATTTGTCGTGATACTTTGATGGAAGCGGTAGCAGAAACAAGCGAAGAATTTATGGAACGCTATTTTGGCGGAGATACTTTCTCAGAGGCAGAAATCAGAGCAGCACTTCGTAATAATGTTATGGAAAGTAGTATTGTGCCAATGTCTATGGGTTCTAATGTGCTTTGCCAGGGTATTTATACCTTGCTTGACGATATTGTGAAATATATGCCAAGTCCGGAAAACAGAGAAATTGCAGGCATCAACTTGAAAACAAACGAAATTTTCTCCGCAAATTATGATTTTGCAAAACCGAAATCAGCATATATTTTCAAAACAATTGTGGATCCTTTTATCGGTAAATATTCTTTGATTAAGGTTTGCTCCGGCGTTATCAAGAGTGAAGACATGATTTATAACGAAGAGAAAGATATTGAAGAGAAAGTAAGTAAATTATATGTTTTACAGGGTAGCAAACCAATTGAAGTAAAAGAATTGCATGCAGGTGATATTGGTGCGATTGCAAAACTGACCGCTGCAAGAACCGGTAATACTTTGTCAACAAAAGCGAATACAATTCGTTATGGCAAGACGGAAATCTCTACACCATATACAGTAATGCGTTATCAGGCACAGAATAAGGCTGATATCGATAAGATTTCTCAGTCATTACAGAAAATGACACACGAAGATCAGACCTTGAAAGTAGTGAATGATGCCGAAAATAAACAGACATTATTATATGGTATGGGCGATTTACATTTAGAAGTTGTTACAAGCAGACTTCTGAGCGAATACAAAGTAGATATTAAATTATCCCAGCCGAAGGTAGCTTATAAAGAAACCATTCAGAAAACCTCTGATGTGGAATATAAGTATAAAAAGCAGTCCGGCGGACATGGACAGTATGGCCATGTTAAGATGAAATTCGAACCATCCGGTTCTTTGGAAGAACCATATGCATTTGAACAGATTGTTGTTGGTGGTGCGGTACCGAAGAATTTCTTCCCGGCAGTTGAGAAAGGTTTGCAGGATTCCGTAGTAAGCGGACCAATGGCAGCTTATCCGGTTGTTGGTGTGAAAGCGATTTTATATGATGGTTCTTACCATCCGGTAGATTCCTCTGAAATGGCATTTAAGATGGCAACAATTCAGGCGTTTAAGAAAGGTTTCATGGAAGCAAAACCGATTCTGTTAGAGCCTATCGCATCTTTGAAAGTAACAGTGCCTGATTCTTATACGGGTGATATCATGGGTGATTTGAACAAACGAAGAGGACGCGTACTCGGAATGACACCTACTTCAGATGGTAAGCAGATTATTGAAGCAGATATTCCGATGTCATGTTTACACGGATATTGCACCGTGCTTCGTTCCATGACAGGCGGAAGAGGTACATATGAATACCAGTTTGTAAGATATGAACAGGCACCGAGTGATGTACAGGAGAAAGAGGTTGCAGCAAGAGCAGGTAAAGTTGCGGCGAATAACGAAGATTAATTCGTGTGTAAAAGGCGGTTGCCTTAAAGTTATAGATCCTTTTTGAGAAGGGAAAAACAGGATGCAGATGTATTGGGGAATACGGCATCCTGTTTTTTGTGTACTTGACAAATTGTTCGAGTATAGTAAAATTATAATGTTTATGATTATGCCGAGAAATAAAGGAAAAGATTAGGCTAAGAACGATATTGTATGATTACAATAGATAATAGATGAGAGGAATGAAAAAGAGATGGCAGAGTTATACAACCACAGAGAAGTGGAAACAAAATGGCAGAAAGTATGGGATGATGAGAAAGCATTCAAAACTTCTGAAGATTATTCTAAACCGAAATATTATGCATTGGTAGAATTCCCGTATCCTTCAGGACAGGGGCTTCATGTTGGACATCCAAGACCGTATACAGCGTTGGATATTGTTGCAAGAAAGAGAAGAATGCAGGGATATAATGTTCTTTACCCGATGGGTTGGGATGCATTTGGTCTTCCGACAGAAAACTATGCAATTCAGAATCATATTCATCCGAAGATTGTTACAGAAAACAACGTAGCACGCTTTAAGAATCAGTTACATTCTCTTGGTTATTCCTTTGATTGGGATAGAGAAGTGAATACAACAGATCCGAATTACTACAAATGGACACAGTGGATTTTCTTGAAATTATTCAAGGCAGGATTAGCATATAAATCTGAGATGCCGATTAACTGGTGTACATCCTGTAAGGTTGGTCTTGCGAATGAAGAAGTAGTAAATGGTGTATGCGAGCGTTGCGGTTCTGAAGTTGTTCGTAAAGTTAAGAGTCAGTGGATGTTGAAAATTACAGAATATGCAGACAAATTGATTGAAGGTCTCGATGGTGTTGATTATATTGAAAAAGTGAAAGTATCTCAGAAAAACTGGATTGGTAAATCCACAGGTGCAGAAGTAGATTTCTCTATTAAAGATAAAGAAGATAAGCTTCGTATTTATACGACCAGATGTGATACATTGTTCGGTGTTACTTATATGGTAGTATCACCGGAACATCCGATTATTGATAAATACAGGGATGAATTAAAGAACTGGGATGAAATCAGTGCATACAGAGAGCAGGCAGCAAGAAAATCTGATTTTGAACGTGCAGAGCTTGCAAAAGAAAAGACCGGTGTAAAAATTGACGGTATGACTGCAATTAACCCTGTAAATAATAAAGAAATTCCGATTTTCATTTCTGATTATGTTCTTATGAGCTATGGTACAGGTGCGATTATGGCGGTTCCTGCTCATGATGAGAGAGACTGGGATTTTGCGAAGAAATTTGGTCTGCCGATCATTGAAGTTGTAGCAGGTGGTAAGAACGTACAGGAAGAAGTTTATACGGATGTTGCAACAGGAATCCTTTGCAATTCCGGCTTCTTAGATGGTTTAAATGTAGCCGAAGCAAAAGAAAAAATGATTGCATTTTTAGAAGAAAAAGGCATTGGTACAGCAAAAACGAACTTCAAATTAAGAGACTGGGTATTCTCCAGACAACGTTATTGGGGAGAACCGATTCCGATTGTACAATGTGAGAAATGCGGATATGTTCCGATTGATGAAAGCGAACTGCCTTTGGAATTACCGGAAGTTGACAGTTATATGCCGACAGACAATGGTGAATCACCGATTGCTATGATGACAGATTGGGTGAATACGACATGTCCATGCTGTGGTGGTGCTGCGAAGAGAGAAACAGATACTATGCCTCAGTGGGCAGGTTCATCATGGTATTTCCTGCGTTATACAGATCCGACAAATGCAGAAGCATTGGCAAGCAAAGAAGCGCTGAATTACTGGATGCCGGTAGATTGGTACAATGGCGGTATGGAGCATACGACATTGCATCTTCTGTATTCCCGTTTCTGGCACAAATTCTTATATGATGAGAAAGTAGTGCCATGTTCAGAACCGTACATGAAGAGAACATCTCATGGTATGATTCTTGGTTCTAACGGCGAGAAGATGAGTAAATCGCGTGGTAATGTTGTTAATCCGGACGATATCGTAAGAGATTATGGTGCAGATACCTTAAGAACCTATGAAATGTTCATTGGTGCATTTGATTTATCAGCTTCCTGGTCGGAGGATGGTGTAAAAGGATGCCGTCGTTTCCTTGAAAGAGTATGGAAGTTACAGGATATTATGACAGATGATATAGCATATTCCAAAGATATGGAAACGAAAATGCATCAGACAATCAAGAAAGTAAGCAACGATTTTGAAAATCTGAAATATAATACTGCAATTGCGGCTATGATGGCTTTAATAAACGACTTCTATAAGAAGAATGCAGTGACAAAGGGTGAGTTCAAAACATTACTGACATTGCTTAATCCGGTTGCACCGCATATGACAGAGGAATTATGGCAGATAACAGGCTTTGAAGGAAAAGTATATCAGACAACATGGCCTGAGTATGATGAAGCTAAGACAGTAGAAGCAACGGTAGAAATTGCGGTTCAGATTAACGGCAAGACCAAAGCAACTCTTGTAATCGGAAAAGAAGATGCGAAAGAGGATGTTATTGCCAAAGCAAAAGAAGCGATTGCTGATAAGCTAACGGGAACAATCGTAAAAGAAATCTATGTTCCGGGCAGAATTGTGAATATTGTGCAAAAATAATAGGACAAAAAGCCGTTCTAAGGTAGGACAAAAAGACCTTCTGGGGCATCAAAATACGATGCCTTAGAAGGTCTATGTTTTGTCCGGAAGAATTGCCAGAGCAATTCTTCGTATAAAGATCAGTGTCTGTTTCGGTAGATGCTTATCATTTTATTCATTTTCTCAAGGTCTTCCGGTGTGGAGTATTTCTTTAAGGTATCTATGATGGCATTCATTTCTTCTTCGGTGAAAGATATATTATTTTCTTTGCCGCGTTTGGCAACTGCCATTAAAAAAGGTAGCATCTCTTTTTGGGATAAACCGTTGCTTTCGAAAACGAGCATTTGCAGAAAATCCAGTTTTGATTTGTCGATATGTGCTACGGCAGGGTCGTCTAACCAGTTTTCCATAAGTAAATTCCTCCTTTATATCAAATGAATTTTGTTGCATGGCTTGATTAGAATAAAGTTTGATTGCTGAAGGCTTCGAACATAGCTTTTTGCTCCGGAGAAAGCATGCCCATCAGAAGACTTTCCATAGATGAATCCGGCATGGCGGCAGAAGTTGCATCAGAATCATTACTACCGGAAGTCCCGAATAAACCGGCACCCATATCAGGGAAAAGCTCCTGCATAGTGTTCATGGTCTGAGTCATTTCCTGATACATTTCCATTGTTTGGAAAATAGATGCCATCTGTTCTAAGTGTTTGACTTCGGCCTCTGTGCAGTAAGGTTTTAAATCATGACATAATTTTTTCATATCCGGTTTCGGTGTACTGTTTGAAGAACAAACATGAAAAGGGTGTTTTCTAAATAAATCCATGGTATATTGCAGCTCCATATATTTGATGTAGATTGCCATATGTTTTTGCATGGAAGGTTCTAAGTATGGCGGAAGAACCTTTAATTTCTGTATTTGATTGTTTGTGTATAGGGCATCAAATGCCACAACGTTTGAAGATTCTTCTTTCATAATTCTATATACCTTTCGATGCGGTAAATGACTTTATCAAAGTATATGTATTACATGAGAAAAATAGGCTCGAAGAAAGAGCCTATTTTCCAGATGTGTAAATAAGATGTGCAGATAATTAGCAGCAAGAGTTGCCATTACCACAGAAACAAAGCAGAAGAAGGATCCAAATCCAGGAACATCCGCAGTCGGAATTATTGTTGTTGAAAAAGCCGAAGCCATTGCCGCATCCACAGCCATCGTTGTTGTTGTTGCCGCAGATAGAAAATAGAATGATGAGCCAGATGATGGAACAACATCCATTGTTACTATAATTTGTGTTGCTGCTGCATCCGCAGTTTGTTGCTGATAAGTCACTCATGATTGAGCCTCCATGTTTATATTTGTTTTATGGTTTATCTTATGTATATGGCAGGTCCGTGTTTCCATCAAAAACAAAAAAATAAGAAAATTTATAGAAAGTAAGGCAGACAGGTTAAAATAATGATATACTAATACCATATATACAATAAACGGAAGGATAAGGTTTATGAATATTGAAGTACAATGTTGCGGTCTCATAATTTTAGCACTGCTTTGGTTTTTTTATTTTAAACAAAGAACGTTAGGGCTTTATTCGGAAAGATTGTTCCTGACAACAATGGCGTTTACGACCGTTTGTGTTGTTTTGGATATTTTATCTATTGTTGCCATTGTAAATATGCAGTCTATACCGGGATGGTTGTTGGCATTTGTCTGTAAAACATATATTGTTTTATTAGTATGGGTTGGCTATTTTGGGTTAGTATATTCCAGTACGGATATTAATGATGGGGATGAACAGAAGCAGCTTGTTAAGGTTTATACAGCTATGGTTCTGTTAGGAACTGCGATAATATATGCGTTGCCGATTCGGTATTATCTGGACGGGAATGTGGTTTATACATATGGACCGAGTTGTATGGCAACGTATGTTTTTGCGCTACTGTTTGTACTTGCTACTCTTTATAAAGTTACTGCCAGAGGTAAAAAAATGAATCCAAAACGAAGAAAAGCAGTTGTCATTTGGATGATTATTTGGATTATTGCTGCAGTAATACAGTTTTTGAATGCGAAACTCTTATTGGTAGGTTTTGCTTCTGTCCTTGGCATGGTTATTTTGTTTTTTGAACTGGAGAATCCGGAAGCGAATTTGGATCGAGAAACAGGAGCATTTAATGCGCATGCGCTTGTGGAATATATGAAACAGCTTTATGCAATGAATGAAAAGTTTTCGGCGATTTTGATTGTGTTAACGGAATCAACAAAAGCTAATGAAAATGATGATGTCAGACAAGATGTTGTGATGCAGGAAGTTATTAATTTTATAGAGAAGAATAAAGAAGTCAGAGTTTTTAAAACGCTTGAGAAAGAGCTTGCTCTGATTTTCAGAAATAAAGAACAGATGCAGGAGGTTTTTGATTCAGTAAAAGATTGGATAAAAGAAAAATATTTTGATCTTGATCCGTATTATGTGCTGTTACAAGATTCAAGTCTGGTTCGTAATCCGGAGGAAATTTTCGGTATGATGCATTTCTTCCGTGTGGAAGGCAAAAAAAGAGTAGAGGAACGAATTGTTCTGTTGGATGAAAAACAAATCGCCAAAATGCGAGAAAGAGAAGTAGTTGAGGCTATGATTCTTTCCGCAATAGAAGAAGATAGAATAGAAGTGTTCTATCAGCCTATTTATTCGACGAAGAAAAAGAAATTTGTTTCGGCGGAGGCGCTTGTACGTATTCGTGAGAAAGACGGAAGAATTATTCCGCCGGGTGTGTTTATTCCGATGGCGGAATCAACAGGTTTGATTTGGCAGATTGGCGAAATTGTCTTTGATAAGACTTGTCGTTTTATCAAGGAAAATAATTTGCGTGAGTATTATGGGATTGATTATGTGGAAGTAAATCTGTCGGTCAAACAATGTGAAGGGCGTGAACTTGCAGATTTGTATATTGGCATTATGAAAAAATACGATTTGGATCCATCTAATATCAATCTGGAGATTACAGAATCCGCATCCATTCAAGCAAGGAGTATTCTACTTGATAATATGCAGGTGTTAATTGATTATGGGGTTTCGTTTTCGCTGGATGATTTCGGAAATGGCGAGAGTAATTTGAATTATATTGTTGATATGCCGGTATCTATCGTTAAATTTGATAAAGATATGAGCCAGGCATATTTTGCAAATCAGAAGGCGAAATTTGTCATGGAAGCAGCAATGCATATGATTCATGATATGGAACTTGAGATTGTGTCCGAAGGTGTTGAAACAAAAGAACAAATGGAAACGATCGTGGAATTAGGAATTGATTATATCCAAGGATATTATTTCTCAAAACCGCTTCCTGAAAATCAGTTTTTACAATTTGTCAGTGTAAAAAACAGCGTTATGATATAAGAAATATCTAACGAAAGAAAGAAAAAACTTGCATAATTTTTCAGATATAGTAAAATAGTGTTGTATGTAAAAAGATAAATTGGGTTTATTCTGTATATTATCAGGATAATAGAATGAAGGGGTCGTTCTAAACATGACTGGTTTTAGCGTTGCAGGAAGACAGTTCCGGACACAGGCAGATTACAATGCAGCATTGCGGGATCAGGCACAGATAGATGCAATCAGAGCGAAAGTAAACATGGAACAGCCGGGAGAAGTTATTAAACTTTCGGCAGATTTACAAGCTGGAAAATATCATTTTACAACAATGGTTGGGAATGATTTTGATGATGAAGTATATGAACTTGCAGAGAAGTATAAGAAGCAGGGATATACGCAGGACAGCAAAATAAAATCTTCCAGGAAAAAGCAGAAAAAAAAGAAAACAAAAATTGAAAAAGCAGAGAAAAAAAACGACCAGAAGCAACCCACAAAAGTTTCTTTAGAAGATTATGATGAACGAATGCAACAGGAAATCAAAGCAGTTCTTAATCAAAAAGAGAAACGCAGGAAGCTTACGGTTGTTCTTTGTGCGGTTGTGGCACTTGCCTGCTTCGGCTATTATGGTGTTTACTATTATTTTGCAGATCGAACGCAGATGGATTATGAACAGCTTTCGGATTTGAAAGGCAGTAATTTATCTACCGGAGCGCAAAGTGTTACAATACACTATACAGAAGAGGAAGAAATAGAGTTAACCGTATTAAAAGAATACGAAACTTTATATAATAAAAACAAAAGTCTAATCGGATGGCTAAAAATTGACGATACAAACATAGACTATCCGGTTATGCAGACTTCCAATAATGAATATTATCTGGATCATAATTTCAATCAGGAATATGACAAAAACGGAAGTCTTTTTTTGGACAAGGATTGTGATGTGGTGAGGAGAAATACAAATCTTATTATCTATGGACATCACATGAAGTCTGGGAAGATGTTCGGCAATCTTAATAAATACAGCAATAAAAGTTATTATGAAGAGCATCCGATTATTCAGTTTGATTCAATATATGAAAAAGGAACCTATCAGATTATGTATGTTTTTCGTTCCAGAATTTATAATGAGGACGAAATCGTTTTTAAGTATTATCAGTTTTTTGATGCGGCTTCCGAAAAAGAGTTCAATTCCAATATGCAGGAAATGAAAGCAATATCTTTATACGATACAGGTGTGACAGCAAGTTATGGTGACGAATTGCTAACCTTATCGACATGTGACAACTCGGAAGAGGATGGACGTTTCGTAGTTGTTGCCAAAAGAATAGAGTAATTGTATATCTATCAGATAAATATGTGTTACTGACAGAAGGAGAGAGACATGTCAACGAAAGCACCAGTAAAAAAAACAAAGAGAAGATTAAAAAGGAGTATCAGACGTAGTATTGCAGCGGTATTGATGGTTACGGCTATTGGTGTAGCTGCTGTTCCGGTTCCGGAGAACTTTGCGACGGGTACAGGTGGAACTGGTACAGGTACGACGACTTCAATTCCTGTTCCGGATAAGTATGCGTATGGAGTGGATGAAAATGTAGTGACATGCAGACCAACTAATTTAAAGTCTGCTGACCCAGATAATGACAATCGGGCATACATTATCACACCATTAAGTGATGGAACATACCAGCTTGATTGGCAGTTTAAATTTTTCCTTACAACAGTTGAAGGAAATTATAGAGGTATTATTAGTAAATATAACAGTACATATCAGCAGGATACCGTTGTTTTAAATCCAAATGTCATTTATCAATATGATAAGATAGAGACTACACAGTATGATGCATTTTATCAGAAATGTGTTGATGAAGGTGTAAGCTATACGGTAAACGCGAAACCTGATTTGGAAAATCCGGATGATATATTTTTAAATGAATATTTTAATACTGCTTATCAGAATTATGTGAAAGAGTGGCAGACCTATGAAACGGAGTTGGCAAAATGGCAAAGAGACGTTAATGCAACGGACGATACAAAACCACAGAAACCATTATTAACGAAAACTCCATCTGATTTATCGGATGACCAGAAATTAAAATATTATTGTGATGAGAATAAGAGTCCGACCAATAACCGAGAGAGTTTGAAAGGATGTAAGCTGGCATACGTTATTGATTCAGAAAAATCAGGGCAGACAAACCATTATATTTATATTCCGCAGAAAATTACAGGACAGACTCCAAGTGGAAAGTTTGACGATCAGGGATTTAAGTATACAGCAGATTCCAGTATTATTGGCATTGGCGATAAAGCATTTAAAGATACCAAAAATGTATATTATCTGACAGTGCCGAAGGAAATTAAATACATTGGTGTAAGTGCGTTTGAAAATTCGTTTATCAAAGAAATTTCGTTTTACAATGTACAAGAAATATGTGATTTTGCATTTAAAAATTGTTCTCAGTTAACAGCAGTTAATATGGGCGAAGGAACGACAACGCTTGGTACAGAAGCTTTTTATGGTTCTGGGTTAACAAGCGTTACATTCCCGCAGTCAATCGAAGAAATTGGACCGGGAGCTTTTGCTTATTGTGAGTCCTTGACAAAAATTGATTTATCCAAAATTACTACCAGTCCGGCTAAGATTGATGAATATGCTTTTTATAATGCCATAGCATTAAATGAAGTAAATATGATGAAAGCAAGTTCGCCGACTGTAACAGTCAATATTGACACTGTTGGAGATGGAGCGTTTGCTGTGGAGTCGGGTGTGGTTGGTTCCATGACAAGTTTTACGTTCCCTTCTAAAATAAGCAAGGTAAGTGCTGGAGGCGTTGGACTTGGTGACTGTACTTTGGCAGGAAGAACTAATTTGGAAAAGGTAATTATGCCGGCTGATTTTGGTAGAGCAACAGGAGCTACGATTCCGGATAATACTTTTTATAATTGTTTTAATTTGTCTTGTGTGGAATTTCCGGATGATGGAAGCGGTTCTTGTGGTTTGGCTGGTTACACACCTGATAAATTATTTGCTACGGTAAGTAATCCGGATTTCTATGTGAAGGGACCGGAATTAGACCGAAGCAAGAGTATTGCAGTTCCACGTGAGACTACATGGGATGCCAGCACTGCCGTATCAGAAGTTGTACCTTATTTGTATATGAAAAATGGTTTGGCATATTATGAGGTAAGCGATGGTACTTATCTGCTTAGTGTTGACAACAGAGGAGTTTTAACTTCCTGTACGTTAAAAGATGGCGCAAGCAGCACTGATATGATTGATTTGGTTATTCCTGAAAAAGTAGGCAATACGAAGGTAACAGGAATAGCCTCAGATTGTTTCAGTGATGATGATATGAATCAAAGAGTAAGAACCTTAACCATCGAGGATAATTCCATTTCTATTATCAATGATGGTGCTTTTAAGGGATGGAAGAAGTTGCAGAAAGCATATATTGGTAATTCAGTTTCATCGATTGGAGCCAGCGCTTTTGAAGGATGCGAGAATTTGATTGATGTTACCTTTAATACACCTTTGGGTGGTCATGATTCCTTTACGATTGGAACAGATGCTTTTAAGACTGTTGGACCGGAATTAACATTCCATGGTGATATTGTTGAAGGTTATGCACCGTTTGAATGGGCGATGGATGAAAGTAACCTTATTAATGTAACGGATGGTATCAGAGTTTGTTATAAGAGTTTAACACCGACATATTTGACGGTTATGTATGATGCTAATACACGGCTTGTCACATTGCTTGATTATCCAAAATATGATCAGATTAGCGATGTTCTGAACGATGCACATAGTATTGAAATAGCAAGTGGCAATTACGGTTCCTATGAGAACATGATGGAATCCAGATATTATGAGATATACAAGGCTACCGAGTATGATTCTTATCGCAAGGCTTTTGCGGAAGCATGGAAAGCGGCAGTAAATGACACCGTTGACCCTACGGCAGCAAAGGCGGCAGTTTATGCATCAAGTGAGTATGGTCCGTGGGTTAATAGTGATTTCTGTAACAATTGGCAGACATTTTTAACATCATCTAATAATACAGAGGAACCAACTGTTCTCACTGCACTTGCAGATATGTTGTTTGATCCACTTGTGGTAGAAGCAGCAGATAATCCGGCACCATTCTATACTACGTATCCATACGATGTGATTCAGAATGCGGAATCCGGTAATATTTATCGAGCTCCGACAGAAGAAGAGCGCGCTTTGGTAGAAGCAACGAAGAATATCGTTGTACCAACCGGAGTTGAATCGATTGATGCTTATGGATTCAGCAATGGGGAAGGTATGGAAGCGGCTAAGAATAAGAACAATGCCAGAATCTATTTAGATAGAGACCGAATTGGCACTGATTCTTATAACATGTATAATAACAAGAATAAAACAGATGAAAATACGGTTACCGATATTACACCTGGTTTATTTAGTGGTTATTATTATGATAAGTATAGTTCCGGTGAAACAAACTATGAGCAGTATAAGCGTGGAAATGACAGGGTTGAATCTGTGACGTTGAGTAACGTGAAGTATTTGCCGGATTATGCTTTTGATAGTTGTGAAAGATTGCAATATGTAATCCTTGGACCTGACTGTAAGGATATTGGAACGGCACCGTTTAGAGGTTGTTATTCCTTGATTTCTGTTGGAGATAATGATTACTATAAGACAGAAAATGGTATTGTTTATTCCGTTAATGTAGATGAGTCTTATACAATAGAAGAATGTTTGCCGGCACGAGGCAATTTGGTTGGAGGAGCACAGGTCAGTGTTTCTACAGATCCTAATCTTGCCAATGTCAGCGCGATTCAGGAAGGCGCTTTTGAAGAATGTAAGTATATCAATCTTGTTGATTTGTCAGAAGCAGATGATTTGGTAGCAGTGCCGAAGGATTGTTTCAAGAATTGTAGCGATTTAACAAGACTTGCATTACCTAGAAGTGTTAATAACATTGAAGAAGGTGCCTTTGTAAATGACTTGAAGCTTGTAGAATTGACCGTTCCGGGAACCGAAGTATTTATTTCTGCAAGGGCATTTGAAAGTGATGATGCGAAAGCATGGACGATGGTTCGTACATATGAGGATTCATCAGCGCGTAGATATGCAGATACTTATTCCGATGAGTATAAACTTACTTATGAGCAGATAAGTGATCAGTGGAAAGTTGTTTTCTTAGATTCTGATTTAAATCAGGTAGGGGATCCGATTTATGTAGATGATAATACCTATATCAGTGAGGTTCCGGAGTGTCCTGCAAAGGCTAATTGGACATTTGAGAAATGGCTTGGAACAAATAATGTAGAAGTGAGTGATAAAATTACTTCGGATACAACTTTTGTTGCACAGGGATATTCAGATAGTGGCATGGTGAACGGTAAGTATACAGTTATGTTTATCGATCAGGTTGATGGTAAACAAATTGGTGCAACACAATACATTGAGCCGGGCAAGGCAGCAATCGCACCGCAAGCACCTGTTCATTCTGGTTATACATTCCAGAAATGGAGTAGTGAAGAATATTCGAATGTTCAGAAGAATTTAACAATTTTGGCGATGTATACTGGTGGAACTGGTACTACATCCGGCGGAACCACAAATACTTCCGGAGGTACAACCAATACATCTGGTAATACGACATCAACGTCAGCAACATCAACGTCATCATCGACGTCGTCAACATCAACATCGACGTCCTCTACGTCAGCGACATCGACGACGGCGGCAGCTACAGGACAGTACGTGGTAACGGTTATTGGTGGTAGTGGTAGTGGTAGTTATGCACCGGGAGCAACGGTAATTATTACAGCAAATACTCCGGCTGCTGGTAAGGTATTTAGTAAGTGGACAACAGAATCACAGGGTGTAACACTTGCCAGTGTCAGCGTGTCACCAACAACATTTGTAATGCCGTCTAATAATGTTACGATTACGGCAGAATATACAGATGGTGCAACCACATCAACAGCTAGTACAGTGACAGGTACAGCAAATAATAATAACAATAATAATGCGGATAATACGCAGGATGGTAATACAAGAGTAGATATTACAAAACCTGGTATCAGCAATAAAGATTTGGCAACTGCAAATGTAAATGGTTCTTCTGATAACTTCATTGTTAAGATTTCAGAGACACAGGAAGCAACACAGGCAGTAGCAAGCGCATTGACAAACAAATACGGTAGTCTTGAGAATATCCTTTACTATGCAATGGATATCAGTTTGTATGATTCTACAGGTACTACTAAGATTACTGATACAACAGGACTGTCTGTTGATATTACGATTCCGATCCCAGATGCTTTATTAAGCTATGGCGGTAACAATATGGCGGGAGCAGTAGTAGATTATAATCCTGTTGAAAATGCGCAGTTAGAAGAATTAAGTGAGAAGTTTACAACGATTAATGGTGTTCCATGCGTTACCTTTACAGCAACACACTTCTCACCATATACAGTATATGTTGATACAGGCAATCTGACAGAAGGTTTGCTTGATGTCACACCGAAGACCGGAGATCCAATTCATCCGAAGTGGTTCTTGTCACTAGGTCTTGCATGCTTGTCTATTATCCTATTTATTAAGAAAGATAAGAATGCAGCAAAAACAAGGATGGCATAATGGGAAAAAAGATAAGAAAAGCAATAGGTGCGATGTTAACAGCATTAGCAATTGTTGTTACTCAGATACCAGTGTCAGATGTGGAGGCGGTAGGAACCGCTTCTGCATCTGATTTTAAAATGGATGGAACTACATTAGTGAAATATAATGGCACGGCAACGGACGTGTCTATTTCTAATTCCGTTGAAAAAATTGAAGCAGAGGCTTTTGCAGATAATGATACGATTAAAAATGTTATCGTCGGAAGTAGCGTAGAAGTAATTGGAGCAAGTGCTTTTGAAGGATGCGACCAGTTAGAGAAAGTAATGATTCCGGATTCTGTAGAAAGTATTGAACAAGCGGCTTTTGCAGGTTGTCCATCTTTGAAAACGGTAGAAATTGGAGAAGGATTAGAGATACTTGGAAATGGTGTTTTTGCAGGAGATACCAGTCTTGTAGATGTAAATATTGACAGTAATAATCCGAAATTAATATGTGAAGATGGGGCTATTTATAATAAAAATGGCAGGAACATTTTGTATTCTTTACTTGCGGGCAGAAAGAATGAAAGCTATATTATGCCGTCAACAGTAGAGCAAGTACAACCTTATGCTTTTTGGGGAAATAAGAACATACAGAAAGTTTCTATCAGTAACAATGTGTCAGAAATATCTGATTTTATGTTTTCGAACTGTGCGAATTTGACGGACGTACAAATTCCATATTCTGTAAAAAGCATTGATGTGAAGGCATTTGAAGACTGTATTAGATTGCGTAAGATTACAATACCGGCGTCCGTACAGGAGATTCATAGTACTGCTTTTGATGGGTGTACCAAGTTAGAAATCGAAGCCGAAGAAGGTAGTGCTGCAAAAGCATATGCAGACAGCCTTGTATTAGAAGATATAGATGTGGCTGAATATGAAGATACTTCTGCAACAACGATGGATGCGGATATAGCAGAAGAGGATAACGATGAGGGTATGATAACGGAGGAAGAGGAAGAGCTGTTTGATTATTATCATGAAGTGACGCATATCAATGCACTGGAAGCAGAAGAAGATGCTTCTGTAAAAGGAAAAACGAAGATTATTGGTAATCAGGCATTTGTTTTTATTGATAATTCCAATGCTACGGTTAATTCAGGAAAACCGGAAGATAATATTGAAGAAACAGAAAATGACGGAACAGAGAAGATTGCAAGTATCATAGGTAATACAGAGAAGAAAGGGACTCTCTTCCCGAAATATACCATAATTGATGAAAGCATTGTTGCTAATCAGGCATATTACAGGGATTCGAGGGAAGATATTGAATTGCCGGATACGATTACGGAAATCGGTGATTTTGCATTTGCTCGTTCGGACATAAGAATGATGTATTTTCCGGAAGGTGTTACAAAGATTGGATATGCGGCTTTTTATCACTGTGATAGTCTGATTGATGTTGTCATCCCGGAAACAGTAACAGAAATTGAGCCTTTTGCATTTGAGAAGAGTGCATGGCTTGAAAATTGGAAAGAAAACGGAAACGGTGAATTTCTTATTGTAGGTGATGGTATATTACTTGCATATCGTGGAAGCAATAGTATTATTTCGATTCCGGATGGTGTAAAGAAAATCGGTCCTAGTGCATTTGCTAATCATATTGGCATCACGAAAGTTGTTTTATCGGATAGTGTTGAGGTAATTGGAGAAAATGCTTTTGCCGGTTGTGGTAATTTGACAACCTTAGAGGGTGGCAAAAATGTAAAACAGATTAAGGACAGAGCATTTGAAGGATGTCCGATGCAGAATATTAAAATACTATCCGCAGTAGAGGAAGTGGGACTTCGGGCATTTGACGTAACGGATTCAGTTGCTTCGGAAAGTGATAATGTAGTTATTTTTAAAGGAGATACTTTACCCACATTATCTTTTGAAAAGACATCTACCAAATTGTATAATGATAATTATAGAGATTTGGCATTTGCGGGCGTGGATATCGCTGTAGTGCCACAGAATATGACTAATTTTGACGAGACTGTTCTGGACGAAGAACTATCCGGTTTTAAAGGATTGATTTGTAGCATAGAAATGCGGACGCCGGAAGGTTCTGAAGAAGAGGAATCTTATCTTAAGATTAAGAAAATTCAGACAGATGGTGTATCTTTGGTACATTATCCGGATGAGGTTAATATTGGAGGTAAGATGTATCCAATTGATAAGGTTAACATTCCGAGGCAGGATACTGAAACTGAGAGTGCTGAAGAAACAGATGAAAATAGTATGCAGAATATTGCGGTTCGAATCAGCAGTAAGTCAATTCAGGATGATAGTTTAGCCAGTGCCATTATGGATGGCGCAGAAGAAGACTATATTCTTAAGATTGTAGACAGTGACAGTGCAGCAAAGGAAATTAAAGAAACTTATCAGACATATTATGGCGATGCGATTCCGTCGAATTTAAAAGCATTTGATGTAACTTTGCAGGAAACTGATACATCCATCCCGATTACAGGACTTGGCAGACAGGAGATGGAAATTACGATACCGATGCCGGAAGGCGTTGGAGAAGAAAATCTTCATGTAGTTTGTCTGGATGCAAATGGCCAGTTGGAAGAGGTTGAAAGCAGAATTTCTTCTGTAGATGGTACAGCTTGTATCATTTTTAAAGCAACCCATTTCTCGTATTACGGTATTTATAATTATCTTTCAGGTAATACAGCCAAGGTAAATGACGGACAGGCAATCTTTACTACATTGTCCGGTGAAAAGGATGATTCACCTAATACAGGTGATAACAGCATTCATCCGAAGTGGTTCTTAGGGGTCGGACTTCTTTTTACGGGACTTGCGTTATTCTTCTATAATGGGAAGAAACGTTTCGTGCGTGTGAAGAAAGTATAGACAATAGAATAATAGTAACCGTAAGTAAACTCCCGGCATAAAATAAGGAAAAAGCCGGGAGTTTTTTTATGTTTCGTGTTCGAAGACAACTTGGATGCAATGACATTTTGCAACAATCATGCAAAGGTAGCCCGGTGACAGTAGCGGTACTGGATACTGGAATTTATCCGCATCCTGATTTTATGGGAAGAATTATAGCTTTTCAAGATTTTGTAAACCAAAAAAGTATGATATATGATGACAGTGGGCATGGAACACATGTTGCCGGGTGTATTGGCGGAAACGGTCTTTCTTCTGGTGGCAAGTATAGAGGAATCGCACCGCAGTGTATGCTGTGTATAGGAAAAGTATTAGATAAAGAAGGTGACGGTTCTATAGAGAGTATGTATCAGGGGCTATTGTGGGTTATAAAGAATCGTCTGCATTATCGCATTCGGGTTTTAAATATTTCTGTTGGTATTGGGCAAAATGGGGAACGAAAAAAACTGGAGGAAGTATCCGGGTTGTTAGAGGCTGTCTGGGATGCGGGAATTGTTGTAGTTTGTGCGGCAGGAAATGCAGGACCAAGTAATGGAACGATTTCGCCGCTGGGAAAAAGTCGAAAAATAATTACAGTAGGATGTCATGAAGGCGGTTATTTTGGAAAAAGAAATGATTTGTGTGAAAATTATTCCGGTAGAGGGGATAAGGATGAACCAATTCGTAAACCGGATGTTGTAGCACCAGGTACTGATATAATGTCTTGCAGTAATAAAGGAAATTTTTATGTAAAAAAAAGCGGTACTTCTATGGCAACGCCGATTGTATCAGGTGCAGCGGCATTACTTTTGCAGAAATATCCATATTTAAATAACGAACAAGTAAAAAGAAAAATTGTATATAGTGCAAAAGATTTGGGGGATGCTTGGAATAAGCAAGGCTGGGGAATGATTGATATTGAGAAATTGCTGTATTGATATTGACATAAATGGTATGATTGTATACAATTATACGAGATAGTTTGGGAGGAGATACGCATGAGTAGCGAAAGAACTTTTTTGAATCGTCCGGTAACGATGAATGAGAAAAATAATTTATTAGAGATTGAAGAGCATATGTACATTTTGGATGATGTACCGAAGCCAAATGTATTCCGAAATATGTTTCCGTATTCAGAGATACCGAAGATACCTTTTAACGATAGAACAGTACCGCATAATATGCCGAAAGATATCTGGATTACGGATACAACTTTTCGTGATGGACAGCAGTCCAGAGCGCCTTATACGACAGAGCAGATTGTAACAATTTATGATTATCTGCATAAATTAGGTGGCCCGAACGGTATGATTCGTGCCAGTGAATTTTTCTTATATAGCAAGAAGGATAGAGATGCTGTATACAAATGTATGGAACGTGGTTATCAATTTCCGGAAATTACAAGTTGGATTCGTGCCAGTAAGGAAGATTTCAAATTGGTAAAAGATATCGGCATGAAAGAAACCGGAATTTTGGTAAGTTGTTCCGATTATCATATTTTCTTGAAATTAAAAATGACAAGAAGACAGGCGATGGATCATTATTTAAGTGTTATTCGTGATTGTCTGGAAGAGGGAATCAGTCCAAGATGTCATTTGGAAGATATTACAAGAGCAGATATTTATGGTTATGTAGTTCCGTTTTGTATGGAATTAATGAAATTGATGGAAGAATATAAAATTCCGATTAAGATTAGAGCGTGCGATACAATGGGGTATGGTGTTAATTATCCTGGTGCCGTTATTCCGCGAAGTGTTCAGGGTATTATTTATGCTCTTCATACGCATGCAGGCGTACCGCAGTCCTTAATCGAATGGCATGGACATAATGATTTCTATAAGGCAGTATCCAACTCTACAACAGCATGGATTTATGGTTGTGCCGGAGTCAATACATCTTTATTTGGTATTGGAGAGAGAACCGGTAATACACCATTGGAGGCTATGGTATTTGAATATGCTCAGTTAAAAGGCGATTTGAATGGTATGGATACAACTGTTATTACAGACTTAGCGGAATACTATGAAAAAGAAATCGGGTATGAGATTCCACCGAGAACGCCTTTTGTCGGAAAGAATTTCAATGTAACAAGAGCCGGCATTCATGCAGACGGACTGTTGAAAAACGAAGAAATTTACAATATTTTTGATACGGATAAATTCTTAAACAGACCAGTACTTTGTGCAGTATCGAATACTTCCGGCTTAGCAGGTATTGCACATTGGATTAATACATATTACAAACTCCGTGAAAATGAAGTGTTGGATAAAAACTGTGAATTAGTGAAAGAATTAAAAATCTGGGTGGATGAAGAATATGCTTCCGGACGAGTTATCGTTTTAACAGATGAAGAGTTGGTGTCACAGATTGAAAAAACTTGTGAGAAACTCAATTTGACCTTAAAAAGCAATTGATATATGGAAAAGAAAGTAGTAAATAAGGGGAAACAAGTAATAAGGGAAGGAAAACGGAAAGGCATGGTATTGAAATGAATAATTATGATATCAAGCATGCGGTAAATGACAAGTATTCTTTGCGGGGGAGAGTCTTCCAGAAAATCAGAGAAGACATTTTGAGCGGAAAATACAAAGAATATGAAGAATTAAAAGAAGTTGCTATTGGAGAGGAATTAGGAGTTAGCCGTACTCCGGTTAGAGAAGCTTTCAGACAGCTTGAATTAGAAGGGCTGATTCAGATTATTCCGAATAAAGGTGCTTATGTAACAGGGATTACGGCAAAGGATGTAAAAGATATATATATGATTCGTTCTTTGCTAGAGGGTTTATGCGCCAGAATGGCAACAGAGAAAATTACCAAAGAGCAGATGGAGGAAATGGAAGAAAACATTTATCTGGCGGAGTTCCATGCCGGAAAAGGGCATATGGACCAAATGGCAGAATTGGACAATCGTTTTCATGACATTTTGTATGAAGCAAGTGATTCCAAGATGTTAGAGCATTTGTTAAAAGATTTTCATCAGTATGTTTTGAGAGTCAGACAGAAGACGCTCTCAACCAACAGCAGGGGAAATGCTTCTAATAATGAGCATAAACAGATTATGGAAGCAATTAAAGCCAAAGATGCTGACCGAGCCGAAAAACTTGCTAACCAGCATATGATAAACGCATATGATAATATGGTAAAAAATGGTTTATATGAAATTTATGGTGATACACCAACAGAGGAATAAGAGGCTGAAGTATAAGAATAAGAAAAAAGGAGACAGGTATTTATGGATAAGATAAAAATGACTACGCCTTTAGTCGAGATGGACGGAGATGAAATGACAAGAATTCTTTGGAAAATGATTAAAGATGAATTGTTATTGCCTTACATTGATTTAAAGACAGAATATTATGATTTGGGATTAGAACATCGTAATGAGACAAATGATCAGGTTACGATAGATTCAGCAGAAGCAACAAAGAAATATGGAGTAGCTGTTAAATGTGCAACCATTACACCAAATGCAGCCAGAATGACAGAATATAATTTGAAAGAAATGTGGAAGAGTCCAAATGGTACAATTCGTGCGGCTTTGGATGGAACCGTTTTCCGCGCACCGATTATTGTAAAAGGTATTGAACCTTGTGTGAAAAACTGGGAGAAACCGATTACTTTAGCGCGTCATGCTTATGGTGATGTATATAAGAATACAGAAATCAAAGTACCGGGTGCCGGAAAAGCAGAACTTGTTTTCACAGCAGAGGATGGAACAGAAATAAGAGAAACCATACATAATTTTACCGGAGCCGGTATTTTACAGGGTATCCACAACACAGACAAATCTATTACAAGCTTCGCAAAAGCATGTTTTAACTACGCACTGGATACAAAGCAGGATTTGTGGTTTGCGACAAAAGATACGATTTCTAAGAAATATGATCATAATTTCAAAGATGTTTTTCAGGAAATCTATGATAACGAATATGCAAAGAAATTTGAAGAAGCGGGCATTGAGTATTTTTATACATTGATTGATGATGCCGTTGCTCGTGTTATGAAAGCAAAAGGTGGCTTTATCTGGGCTTGTAAGAACTATGATGGCGATGTTATGAGCGATATGGTATCTTCTGCATTTGGTTCTCTTGCGATGATGACTTCTGTACTTGTTTCTCCATCCGGTGTTTATGAATATGAAGCAGCGCATGGAACAGTTCAGAGACATTATTACAAGTACCTGAAAGGTGAGGAAACATCCACCAATTCCGTAGCAACTATTTTTGCATGGACAGGAGCACTCAGAAAACGTGGGGAGTTAGACAATAATCAGGATTTGATGGCATTTGCAGATAAATTAGAGCAAGCAACCATTAAGACTATTGAAGAGGGAAAAATGACTAAGGACTTGGCATTGATTACCTCTTTGAAAGACGTAACCGTATTAAACAGCGAGAACTTTATTAAAGCAATCCGCGAGACATTAGAAACACTCTAAAAAGTAATGAATGAGCATAAACATCCGGAGCCCCGTTTTTGTGTTTATGCTCATTCTTATTTTATTCTGAGAGTAGTTCCCATTTTTCGTATAACGTTTCTAATTCTGTCTCATTGGCTTCCTTTTCTTTGTTTAGCTCTTGTAATTTGGCAACATTGGTGCAAATATCGGGGGAAGCCATAAGTTCATCAATTTCCGCATTTCTTGTTTCTAATTGTTCAATGCGTTCTTCGCATTTCTTTAAATCATTTTCCTTTTTACGTTTCGCGGCCTGTTGTTCTTTCTGACTTTTCCAATCCTGCTTGGTTTCGGACTCATTTTGCACGGATGAACCGGAGAGCATAGCAGAAGATGAAGTATTGCCGGATTCTGCCAAAATACGTGCAAGCTGTTCATCCTTCTTTTCCAGATAATATTCATAATTACCGAGATAACCGGTCAGTATTTTTTGATTCAAATCCAGAATTCGGGTCGCAGTTTTGTTGATGAAATAACGGTCATGGGAAACGTATAGTACGGTTCCGGTATAGCTGTTAATAGCATCTTCCAAAATTTCTTTTGACATAATATCCAAATGGTTAGTCGGCTCATCCAGAATCAAGAAATTGGATTCGGATAACATGAGCTTGGCAAGTGATACACGACCGCGCTCGCCACCGCTTAGAGATTTAATTTGTTTGAAAACATCTTCGCCGGTAAAAAGAAAAGCAGCGAGAGTGTTACGAATTTCTGTATTTGTAAGGGTCGGATAATCGTCAGAAATTTCTTCAAATAATGTTTTTTCCGGATGTAGAATATGGTGCTCCTGATCGTAATAACCAATTTGAACATTGGAACCCAAACGGATTATTCCCTTATCCGGTAGCAACAGTTCGTTAATCATTTTTAAAATGGTCGTTTTGCCGGTGCCGTTATCTCCGATGATGGCCACGTGTTCCCCACGTTTGATGTCAAAGGAAAGATTTTCAAATAGATTCAGTTCACCGAAGGATTTTGCCAGATTTTCTACATGAATAACATCATTTCCGCTGACAACCTTTGGTTCTAAGTGTAAATGCATATCAGAACGGACTTCGGAAGGTTTGTCCAATACTTCGATTTTATTTAACAGCTTTTCCCGACTTTCGGCGCGTTTGATAGATTTTTCGCGATTGAAGGATTTCAGTTTTTCAATGACTTCTTCCTGATGTTTGATTTCACGTTGCTGGTTCATATAGGCGTTATACTGTGCCGCACGAAGTTGTTCTTTTTTGGCAGCATAAGCCGTATAATTTCCAGAGAAAACCGTTGCTTTTGTATTGTCCAGTTCAATGACCTTATTGGCAATGCGGTCGAGAAAATAACGGTCGTGGGATACAATGATAACCGCACCTTTATAATTTAACAGATAAGTTTCCAACCAAGTAATAGAAGACATGTCTAAATGGTTGGTAGGCTCATCCAGAATAATCAGATTCGGTTTTAATAATAACAGTTTGCCCAGTGCGACACGGGTTTTCTGACCACCGGAAAGGGTAGAAATGGATTTGTTAAATTCACTTTCGTCAAAGCCCAGTCCTTTTAGCACACCGACAAGTTCACTTTTATAAGCATAACCGTTTGCTGCTTCGAAAGCGTGTGTCAGATTGGAATAGTTTTCCATTAGCTGAGAAAGTTTTTCTTCGGAAGCGGTTTTCATCTGCAATTCAGCAGAACGTATTTTTCGTTCCAAATCAATAATGTCTTGTTTTACGGATAGAAGCTCATCGTAAATGGTATTGTCACTGGAAACAGCCTGATGCTGGGATAAATAACCTACGGTTTTATCTTTGGAGAGCGTAACAATGCCGTCATCGGCAGAAAGTTCGCCCATGATAATACGAAGCAGTGTTGTTTTGCCGGCACCATTGATACCTACAATTGCAGCTTTGTCATAGTCTTCAATGTGAAAGGACACATTTTGCAAAACAGGCATTTCGTTAAAAGATTTATGTATATTACTAACGGATAATATCATTGTAAAAACTCCTTGTTATTATGCTGATTTTTCGCATCATTTCTCAGTTTACAAGGCAAAGTGGAATGTGTCAAATGGAACTGTCAATTCATTGACATAATTTTAACAGTTCGCTATAATAAAAAAGTATTATTTCATA
Organism: Lachnospiraceae bacterium; assembly: GCA_017440375.1. Lineage (GTDB taxonomy): Bacteria > Bacillota > Clostridia > Lachnospirales > Lachnospiraceae > UBA3282. The sequence continues at coordinate 84,378 of JAFSHK010000059.1, read as the reverse complement.
TTATAAACAGGAGGCAGCAAAGTGGAAGAAAAGGAAATTTCACAGGCTGTTATTAGCCGTTTGCCGAGATATTTCAGATATCTTGGAGATCTGAAGGATGAAGGAATCGAAAGAATTTCGTCACAGGAATTAAGTGATATTATGAAGGTAACAGCATCACAGATTCGTCAGGACTTTAATAATTTTGGTGGTTTTGGTCAACAGGGATATGGATATAATGTTGTGTATCTTTATGAAGAAATCGGTAAGATACTTGGTCTGGATAAAGAGCATAATTTAATTATTATCGGTGCCGGTCATTTAGGGCAGGCGCTTGTGAATTATATGAATTTTGAACGCAGAGGTTTTATTTTTCGAGGAATTTTTGACAGCAATCCGGCAATTTGCGGAATGAAAATTCGAGAAATCGAAGTACAGCCGATGGAGAAGATGGAAACTTTTGTAAAAGAAAACAATATTGATATAGCGGTTCTTACGATACCTAAAAGTGGCGCGGTTGCAGTTGCAGAACAGCTTGTATCTTATGGAATCAAAGCAATTTGGAATTTTGCACATGTGGATTTGAATGTACCAAAGGAAATACAGGTGGAGAATGTTCATTTGTCGGATAGCTTGATGAAATTATCTTATAATCTGGCTTCGCATGATAACTAGCAATTGTTAAAAGGGGTTGTAAAAGACATAAGATAGGGACAGGAAGGGGCTAAGGAATCTATATGGCAAAAAAAGGAGATATTTTTTTTAGTGCCTTAGCGGACAAGAAGATTCCGCTGTTGACATTAGACAATAAGTGGCATCAGCTTTTTACACAGGCTGAAATGACGATTGAAATTCACATGTTAGAGAACAAGCTTAACGAGCTTATTAAAAGGCAGAGCAAGGCTAATACAGAATCGAAGGATATTAAGAAAATCAAGAAAAAACTGATGGAAGAAATCGTGTTGATTGCTGATGAACTTGTGAAAAATCCGGACAGTAAGAAGTTATCGAAGGATATGGATGATCATAAGCGTTTGGTGAATGAGTGTAGTGAAAAATTAGATGCGTATGAGCAGGAATTACTTGAACTTCCTAGAGAAATTGATAAAACGAATAGAGCGTTAATGCTTGCTTCAATGGAAGTATGTTATAAGAAGATAAAGAATAATACAAGAGAAATTGAAACAATTTCAAGGTGGATTGAACAGGCACGCCGGGAATTAAAGAAAAAAATGGTGCGTAAGCAGGAAGCGGAAGCAATGAATAATGAGCTGTATTCCTATATGCATGATATTTTTGGAGCAGATGTAATAGAAATTTTTGATATGAAGTATAATCAAAGCGGTACAACGGAAAATATCAAAAAAAGTACAAAAAAAGAGAAAGAGTATGATGGTGCGCCGGAATCATAGGATTTTGGCGCTTTTTTTAGGAGTGACAAATATGGAGTATCTCGTATCACAGGATGAAATGAAGCAATATGATAAAAATACAATTGAATACTTCAAAGTTCCGTCCCTTGTTTTGATGGAGAGAGCCGCATTGGTTACGGTGGAGCAGCTTCGCAAGGAAAAAGGAAATGATTCCTTTCATGTTCTGGTTATATCCGGCTGCGGAAACAATGGTGGGGACGGGTTTGCCATTGGCAGACTTTTGATGTTGCAGGGATGTAAGGTTGATTTTGTATTGCTTGGCAAAAAAGAAAAATGCAGCGAAGAGACAGCCTTACAGATAGCTATTGTGGAGCAATACGGAAAGCGGATTTATGACAGAATCCCGAAAGATGAATATGATATAGTAATCGATGCCATTTTTGGTATCGGGCTTTCGAGAGATATTGGGGGCATATATAAAGAAACAATAGAAGAAATAAATCGAAGCGATGCTTATGTTTGTGCGGTTGATATACCATCCGGTGTTCACGCGGATTCGGGACAGATTCTTGGATGTGCAATAGAAGCAGACTTGACGGTTACTTATGGTTTTCGAAAAATAGGGCAGTATTTATATCCCGGCACATCGTATTGTGGTAAAATAGTGTGCGGTAATATGGGAATTGATGAAAAAAGCTTTCTTGAGACAGTACCGAAGTATTATACTTATACGAACTTAGAGGATGTAAAATTGCCGATACGCCGACCGGATGGCAATAAGGGAACTTTTGGAAAGGTATTGGTGATTGCCGGAAGTGACAGTATGTGTGGCGCGGCACTAATGGCAGGCAAAAGCGTTTTCCGAATGGGTGCCGGCATGGTGCGCATTGTAACACATGTGGTAAATCGAGAGGTTTTACAACAAACCATGCCGGAAGCAATGATTACCACGTATGAGAAGAAACCGTTTCCGGAAGAGTTGGAAAAGAATTTTGCGTGGGCTGATTGTATTTTGATTGGTCCCGGAATGGGAACCGGAGAGTTGGCAAAATGGTTATTGCATTCTTGTCTGCAAAAGAGTACACTTCCTATGGTGATTGATGCAGACGGTTTGAATCTTCTGGCAGAAGAGATGAAGGATGGATGGAAAAATTTGTCAAAAGGAAGAAAAATTATTTTGACACCACATCTTGGAGAATTTTCCGGATTATTTGGATGCAGTACTTCGGATGCGAAAGAAAATCTTTTAACGTATCCGAAGCAGTTAGCCGATCAAACAGGATGTATTGTCGTTTGTAAAGATGCCAGAACGATTGTGGCAGCGCCGGATAGAAGTGAGCAGTATATCAATACATCCGGTAATGCCGGTATGGCAACAGCCGGTTCGGGAGATGTGCTCGCAGGGGTCATTGCAGGATTGGTTGCACAAGGTATGGAAGCGGATAAGGCTGCAATAAGTGGCGTCTATTTACATGGATTGGCTGGCGACCAGGCGGCGGCTTTGCTTGGAGAGCGTAGCATGATGGCAACAGATATGATAGAACAGTTAACGGAACTGAATAGAAAGAAGGAAGAGGCATGAAAGAAAGTTACCAAAGAGTTTATGCAACGGTAAATCTGGATGCAATCCGTTATAATATGGAGCAAATGAAAGGAAACATTGCTCCGGAAACGCAAATAATCGGAGTGATAAAAACAGATGGTTACGGACATGGTGCTTTGCCTATCGGCAAAGAATTAGAACAAATAGATTATGTATATGGTTATGCGACAGCTACGGCAGAAGAAGCTTTTATTCTGCGGAAGGCCGGTTTGAAGAAACCAATACTTATTTTGGGTTATACCTATCCGTATTGTTATGAAGAATTGATTTGTCAGGAAATCAGACCTGCTATTTTTCGAGAAGATACGTTAGAAGAATTGGCAGTCTGTGCAAAGAAGCTTGGAAAAAAGGCAAAAGTTCATATCAAAGTAGACACAGGAATGGCACGAATCGGTATTGCACCGGATGAGGAAGGATTTGCTTTTGTGAAAAAGGTATTATCTTATGAGATGTTGGAGGTAGAAGGCATCTTTACCCATTTTGCAAGAGCAGATGAAAAAGATAAAACATCAGCCAACGAGCAGCTTGACCGAATCAGTCAGTTTGTATATAGAATTGAAAAAGAACTTCATTACAAGATTCCAATGAAGCATTGTTCCAATAGTGCCGGAATTATTGAAATGAAGAAAGCCAATATGGATGTTGTTCGCGCCGGAATTACTTTGTATGGATTATGGCCATCGGATGAGGTGAGACAGGATATTATTTCCATTCAACCGGCACTGGAATTGAAAAGCCATATTGTGTATGTTAAGGAGCTTGAAGCAGGTGTTCCTATCAGTTATGGTGGAACCTATGTGACGGAGAAAAAGATGCGGGTTGCAACAATCCCGGTAGGATATGGCGATGGCTATCCGAGAAGCTTATCCAATAAAGGGTATGTACTGATTCGTGGAAAAAAAGCACCTATACTCGGAAGAGTCTGTATGGATCAGTTTATGGTTAGTTTAGACAATATTCCGGAGGCAAAAGAAGGAGATGTGGTTACTTTAATCGGAAGAGACGGAGAACAAAGTATCTCTATGGAATTGTTAGGCGATTTGTCAGGAAGATTTAATTATGAGCTTGCCTGTGATTTGGGTAAAAGAATTCCAAGGGTTTATATCAAAAACAACCAGATTGTAAGCACAAAAGATTATTTTGAAGATTATCAATAGTTTTGTGCGTATACCTTCAGAGAAATTGGCAATACTATTGCTGTCAGTTAGATTGCTAGATTGATTGAAGGAAGTGTGAGATATGAAACGAGGAGATATTTATTATGCTGATTTGAGACCTGTTATCGGTTCAGAACAAGGTGGAGTCAGACCTGTTTTGATTATTCAAAACGATATTGGAAATAAACATAGTCCAACTGTAATATGTGCTGCAATTACATCCAAAATGAATAAGGCAAAATTGCCGACACATATTGAACTGAATGCAAGTAAATATGATATGGTGAAGGATTCTGTTATTTTATTAGAACAGCTTCGGACGATTGACAAGAAACGTTTGAAGGACAGAGTCTGTCATCTGGATAAAGAAATCATGAAAGAAGTAAATACAGGTTTAATGATCAGTCTTGAACTTGGTACATAAGAATTGTACGAGATACTGATGTGAAAGGAAAAGGTAATAATTTATATGGAAGACAGTGGTGTGAGTAGTAGTATCATATTGTTGTTTTTGGTACTTTTAATTGTAGAAATGATGTTATATGGCTTCAGCTCAGCAATGCAGAATCTGCGGGATGGTGAATCGGAGGATGAAGAAAAAGAGCCGGATAAAAAGACGCTTAGATTGCAGTATTTTAAAGAATATCCGGCCCGATATATGAATGCTATACAGCTTGGTCTGGTAACAATCAATATGTTGCTTGGTGCATTATATTTATATCGTTTGAATCATTATTTCCGCAACAGTGTTTATTCGGTTGCAACAAAATATATAGGCAGATTAGAAGCGTGGCAATTACAGTGTTTTTCGGTATTGACGGCAATCGTCGTTACAATCTGCCTTCTATACATAGTGTTGACATTTGGAGTTTTGATTCCCAAAAAAGCAGCATCCAGATATCCGGAGAAATGGATTTCTCTTTTTATTAGCCCGATTTATTATTTTGTACGAATAGTGGCACCTTTTACAGTGTTCATATCTGTTTCTGCAAAAAAAGTATTATCGGTGTTTGGAATTAAAGGGCTGGATGAAACGGCGGATGTTACCGAAGAAGAAATTTTATCGATGATTAATGTAGGGCATGAACAAGGTGTTCTTTTAGCGAGTGAAGCAGAAATGCTTGCCAATATTTTTGAATATGGAGAGAAAGAAGCCAAAGATGTTATGGTGAATCGTAATAACATGATAGCCATTGACTGTAATGTGACCTTACAGGAAGCAGCGGCATTTGTTCTTGGCGAACACAATAGCCGTTTCCCGGTGTATGACGGAACAATTGACCATATTGTCGGTATCTTGCATCTGAAAGACGTTATGCGTATGCAGATGAATGAGAAAATGTTAAGCAAACCGATTGGTAAGGTAAAAGGGCTTCTTAGAGAACCGTTGTTCATTACGGAAACTAAGAAATTAGATGATTTATTTAAGAAAATGCAGGCTGAAAAAATCCAGATGGCAATTGTTATCGATGAATACGGACAGACAGCAGGACTTCTTGCATTAGAAGATATTCTCGAAGAAATCGTAGGTAATATTCAGGATGAATATGATGAAGAGGAAAGCTATATCAAAGAAAACGGTCAGGACGAATATATTATTGATGGCATGATGCCATTAGAAGAACTGGAAGAAAAACTCGGTATTTCTTTGGAAGAAGAAAATTTTGATACAGTAAATGGTTTTGTGATTTCTAAATTGGAACACATTCCGGAAGAAGGCGAAGAATTTGAATTCAAATGTCAGGGATATCAGTTTCGGATGTTAGAAGTAAAAGACCGCATGGTACAAAGTATATTGGCTTCTAAAATTGTTGAACCACAAGAGGGCGAAGAAAAAATTGAGCAGACAGTTGAAGAAGTGGAAGAAAAATGATAAGATAATGCATTATGGACTTATTTTGTAAGCAGATAAAGAACAAAGGAGAGAATAGAAATGTCAGGACATTCAAAATTTGCGAACATTAAACATAAGAAAGAGAAAAACGATGCTGCAAAAGGTAAAATTTTTACAATTATTGGTAGAGAAATTGCAGTAGCAGTAAAAGAAGGCGGTCCGGACCCGAGTAATAATTTTAAATTGGCACAAGTAATTGCAAAAGCAAAAGCGAATAACATGCCAAACGATACGATTGAAAGAGGAATTAAGAAGGCTGCAGGTGATAATGGCAGTGTAAACTATAAATACGTTACTTATGAAGGATATGGTCCGAATGGTATCGCAATTATCGTAGATGCTTTAACGGATAACACAAACAGAACTGCAGCGAACGTAAGAAGTGCTTTTACCAAGGGACAGGGAAGCATCGGAACACAGGGGTGCGTATCCTTTATGTTTGATAAAAAAGGTCTTATTATCGTAGATAAAGAAGAGTGCGATATGGAAGCGGATGATTTAATGATGACTGCATTAGATGCAGGTGCAGAAGATTTCTCCGAAGAAGAAGACAGCTATGAAATATATACATCTCCGGAAGATTGGGAGGCTGTTAACAATGCTTTAAATGAGGCCGGTGTTGCTATGGTATCTTCGGAAGTTACTATGATTCCTCAGAATTGGGTTGAGTTAACAGATGAAACAGCGATTAAGAATTTACAGAGAACCTTGGATTTGTTAGAAGACGATGACGATGTTCAGGCAGTGTACCACAACTGGGATGAATAGAATATGAGTAAAATTGATTTACAAGCAGTAGCAGCATTATTAGAACAGGAAGAGCAGAGAGTAGAAGAATTTGGAAGAGATACGTATGCCTCTTCTTTCGAAGCATTTCTGGATAATAATAAAGAGTTATGGGATAGCTTTCGCAGGCTTTTTCTGGAAGAGATGAATGACGAAGAAACAGAGAAAGCGGTTGCCGATGCTTTAATAGAGAAGGCACAAACAATAATAAATGCACAGACGAAGCGCATCAATAAAGAGAAAAAACAGTTAAATATCAATCTTTATATGGTATCTTACGTGCTTCCTGCTATTATAGAATGCCAAGGCTATCAGAAAAAAGACAGCAATGCCTGCAAAATGGCGGATGCAATTTGTCAGCGTTGGAAAGAAGCATTTCCGAAGTATGCAATTCAATACTCGGATTTTGCATCAATCCAGAGTGGGTTTAAACAGAAATTGTGTTATATTACGACAGCGATATGTCAGGGGCTTCACAAAACGCAGAACTGTCAGGAACTTATTATGATGAAAAAGTGCAGAGACGAGTATTTGCTGCACCAACCGGACGGTGAGCAGATTGTGAAGGAATATTATAATATTGCGCCAACGATTGTGAAGCGCATTGAAAAAGAGAGTGCACCGGAGGAAAAATACCAGTATCTTTGGGAGCACTATCTGAAATTCTGCATTGCGATGATTGAAGCAGGACAGTATCAGGCGTGTAGAGAGAAATATGAAGAAATGGTAGAAGAACTGCGTAAGCAGTATATCATTACAAATCATAAGGAGGATATGTGATGAGCAAACAGTATGAGAAAGAAACAATATGTATCCAGTCCGGTTGGAAACCGAAAAATGGAGAACCGCGTGTTCTGCCAATTTATCAGAGTACTACTTTTAAATATGAAACGTCTGAGCAGATGGGAAGACTGTTTGATTTAGAAGAAAGTGGATTCTTTTATACGAGATTACAGAATCCTACAAATGAATATGTTGCAGCTAAAATTTGTGAATTAGAGGGTGGCGTGGCAGCTATGCTTACATCTTCCGGACAGGCAGCAAATTATTATGCAGTATTTAATATTTGTGAAGCAGGGGATCATGTTATTATGTCCGCTACTGTATATGGCGGTACTTTCAACTTGTTAACTTGTACCATGAAGAAAATGGGAATTGAATGTACCGTAGTGGATCCGGATGCAACAGAAGAAGAGTTAAACAAAGCATTTCGTGAAAATACGAAGTGCGTATTTGCGGAAACGATAGCAAATCCGGCATTGGTTGTAGTTGATATTGAGAAATTTGCAAGAGTAGCACATAACCATCAGGTACCACTTATTATTGATAATACCTTTGCAACTCCGATTAATTGCAATCCGTTTGAATGGGGTGCTGATATTGTCACACATTCTACGACCAAGTATATGGATGGTCATGCAATGTCAGTTGGTGGATGCATTGTGGATTCCGGTAACTTTGACTGGTCAAAATATCCAGAGAAATTCCCGGGGCTTTGTACACCGGATGAATCTTATCATGGTATTACATATACAGAGAAATTTGGTAAAGCTGCTTATATTACCAAAGCAACAAGTCAGTTGATGCGTGATTTGGGTTCCATTCAGTCCCCTCAGAATGCCTTTTTGTTAAATGTTGGTCTGGAGACATTACCGCTTCGTATGGAAAGACATTGTTACAATGCACAGACAGTTGCGGAGTATCTGGAGAAGCATGATAAAGTGGCATGGGTAAATTATCCTGGCTTGAAGAGTAATAAATATTATGAGTTGGCACAGAAATATATGCCAAAGGGAACTTGTGGTGTTATTTCCTTCGGATTAAAAGGCGGAAGAAGTGCAGCTTCTGCAATGATGGATAAATTACAGCTTGCAGCAATCGTAACACATGTGGCAGATGCAAGAACTTGTGTACTTCATCCGGCAAGTCATACACATAGACAGATGAATGATGAGCAGTTAGTAGAAGCAGGTGTTGCACCGGATTTGATTCGTTTATCAGTTGGTATTGAGAACGTAAATGATATTATTGCTGATTTAGAACAGGCATTGAGTCAGATTTAAAAGAAGCGAAGGACGATGGAATGACGTATAAGAAGACGTGGTTAAGTTATGTGATATGGGCGGTTTTCACTTGTATCATAGGTGTAATGTTAGCCAATTATACAATATTATTCTGGACAAAAGAAATAAATTCCAAGGTAAGTTTTGGTACGGTTGCATTAGTGCTGGGTGTTTTTGCGGTAATAGTTGGAATATATTTTCTGCTTCGCAAGTGGATGTTTCCTATTACGCAGAAATTCGGCACGAATGAACGGATTGCCGTCTTATGTGAAGTACTCGTTTTTGTTTGTGTTTTTGCAGGTGGTTTATTATATCGGATTTATCTGTGTACGCAAACAGAGGTAAATTCGATTGTGGAAACGCAGTATTATCAGCAGGCATTAGTGAAAACAGGTGAGAGTATGGAACCCATGACACATGGGGCATCTTATCTTTATACACTATGTCTTTCCTTCGTGTTTTCTTTTTTGGGAAATAAGGTGGTTGCAGGAGTCTGGTTACAGATTGTTTTGCAGATGATTACACTGGTATTGGCATTTGTGGTAATCAGAAGAATGATTGGTTCGGTTGCAGCATGCGTAACAATGATTATGCTGGCGGTATCTTCTGTGTATGTGAATCAGATTTTAGTTCTGACACCGGAAAATTTGTTCTTTGTAATATATTTGTTAGGTATGCTTCTGGTAGGAAGTTTTGTGCGTGATTATACAAACAATCAGTTTAATGTAGTAACAGCAATTTCAGGAGCATTGTTGGCAGGATTTGTGATTGGATGTCTGACATATATTGATGCCATTGCAGTTTCTTTGATGATTCTGCTTGTGGGTATTTTTTCGGGAACACGACATCCACAAGAAGAGGAACGTTTACCGAAGCTTAGATTTTCAGTTTTATTGTTCGTGCTTTCTGTTTTGGCAATTGTACTTGCTTTGATAGGGATGTTTGTATTGAACGGAATCTATTTGGAAACCTCTTTTTTGAGCGTAGCCAAAGAGTGGTTTGCATTGTACGCGTCCTATTTGCCGATGGGATATATTCTGTATCAGACAGAGTTTTCCATTTTTGAATGCCTTGTACAAGTGATGCTTGCAGCACTTTTGATTATGTCATTCTGGAATCACAAGAAGGAACAGAATTGTACACCGTGGATATGTTTTATGTTATTGCTTGCGCCGACTCCGTTAGCAATATCCGGAGTTCTTTCCTATCAGATTTTTTCAATTTTTATATGGAGTATTTTAGCAGGAATCGGATTGCAACAATGCTTTGTGACCGATGCTGTAAAAGTGCAGGTAGAAATTGAGGAAGAAGAGCCTGTAAAGGAAACACCACAACCGGATGCTCCGAAGCCTCGCTTTATTGAGAATCCGCTTCCGTTACCGAAGAAGCATGAAAGAAAAGAAATGGATTATCAGTATACGGTAGCTGAGGATGAAATGAAATTTGACGTTGAAATCAAAGAAAATGATGATTTTGACATTAAAAATTAGTATAAAAACAGAAATATGACAAAGACTAGAAGAGAATCACAAAGGTGGTTCTCTTTTTTCTGTAATAGAAATAACAGTAGTAGGTAATTGCGAAACTCCTATTTACTTTGTAGAAATTGTGCATAATTAACAAACCACCGCAGGCACGCTCTCGCTGCAGTTTTGTCCGTAGCGGCACGTAAGATGCTAAACTACAGCATCTAAGTACCGACGGACACACAGCACCTGCTTATGGTAATTGTTAATCATGCACAATATAATAAGAGTAATTTGAAGTTTCGCAATTGCCTAATAATAGTAAGTCAGAAAGGTGGAGTTGTTCGGATGGGAAATAAGCATAATCAGAATAAGAAGAGAGAAGAAAATAAATGCAATAATAAAAATAATAATGAACAAAACGGAGAAGCAAAGAAAGAGGAGAAAATAGAAGCAGAGAAACATCGTGATGAAAGAATTGAAGAGACAGGGCAGCTTACGCTTGATAAAAGCGAATTGGCGCATAATATTCATTTGATTACGATTATTGGTGAAATAGAAGGGCATGATAATCTGGGAAGTTCTTCCAAAACAACAAAATATGAACATATTTTGCCACAGCTTGCAGCGATTGAAGATAGCAAGGAAATTGATGGTGTTTTGATTTTGTTAAATACAATGGGCGGTGATGTAGAGGCAGGTCTTGCGATTGCAGAAATGATTGCTTCTTTGAGCAAACCGACAGTATCCTTGGTGCTTGGGGGAAGTCATTCAATTGGTGTACCGATTGCGGTAAGTACCGATTATTCTTATATTGTACCAACTGGAACGATGGTAATTCATCCGGTACGTTTAAATGGTATGGTAATTGGTGTACAACAGACTTTTGATTACTTCAAACAGATTCAGAATCGTATTACCGGCTTTGTATGTGACCATTGTAAAATATCAAAAGTTCGTCTGGAAGAACTAATGATGGAAACCGGAATGTTAACCAAGGATGTCGGAACTGTTCTTGTCGGAAAAGAAGCTGTAGAAGAAGGGATTATCAGTGAGGTAGGTGGGATTAGAGATGCCATCAGTCATCTCCATGATATGGTAGAGAGAAAAAGAACAGATACAAAATAAGGGATGACAAGTATATTTGAAAATGCTATACTATAAGTTGCCATACGTTGCTTAATCTGAAAGACAAAAGTGTATGGTACGGAGGTTAGACATGGCAGCGAATCAGGGAAGAGGAACCGGAACGCGAAAAAGCAGTTCCAGCACTTCCAGGAGAAAAACAACAAATAGTAGAAGTTCAAGCAGAGCAAAAAATACCAGTAGACAGCGGCGCGGAGAACCAATGGATTTGGCTATCCGCAATGAAATTTTGTTAATTGTGTTACTGGCACTTGCGGTTATTTTGTTTTTATGTAATTTTGGTATTGTGGGTAAAGTCGGTGATGCAGTCAGCGGCTTTATGTTCGGTGTATTTGGCTTATTGGCATATGTGGCGCCGGTTGTCATTTTTCTGGCAATTGCCTTTGGAATGTCCAATGTGGGTAATAATATTGCTACCAGAAAGTTGGTTGCAGGTGGCGTGCTTTTTCTGATTCTGGGGATGATTTTTGAATTAGTAAATGCGCAATACACAGAAACAGATACTTATCAATTATTGGAGATATACGGACGATGTAGTGAGAATCGTAATGGCGGCGGAATTATAGCCGGTTCGATAGCTTTTGCATTTTATAAATTACTTGGTATGGTGGGAACGGTCTTAGCACTTATTGTTATTGGCATTATTTGCGCTGTAATTGTGACGGACAAGTCCTTTATCGGTGGCGTCACCAATCAAGGTAGAAAAGTATATGAGCGTTCGGTAGAAGATGCCGCATATCGGAGAGAGCGGGCAAGAGAGAGACGGGAAGCAATGGAGGAGCGTCGTGCCAGAGAAGAGGAACGTCGCAGACAACAGGAAGAAGAGCGAGAGAATGAGAAAATTCTTCGTATGGATAAAAAAGTTTCCGGTGTCATGATTGATACGGCGCTTAATAAGGAGAAGGAAAAGGAAAAGGAAGTTGCGCAGAAGGTAAGAGATGATATTCATGAAATAACCATACATGGTATGTTTGAGCCGGAAGATGAGATAGAGGAAAGTGTTGACAAGATATCGGATGTAAAGCCACAGGAATCTTATCATTTTATTGAAAATGAGTCAGATGATTTAAATGAAATTTCATCAAGTTCTCCGGTAATACATAAAGAAGGCATGACAATTGAAGATGACTATGAACCCCTTAAGCCACAGAATTCCTATACTGTGGAAATGGGTAATACAATGTCTTCCGGAACCGGTATAGGCAGGGAACGTCCGGTTGCCAAAGCGCCGGCAAAAGAGGCGAAAGAAACAGGAAACGCTGGTGATATCGGAATTGCACAGGAAATGAAAAAAGCAGAGAGTAATGTACCGAAGCAGTATCATTTCCCACCGTATAACAGATTAGCCAAAGGAAACGGCAAAAATAACGGTGATTCGGCAAGAGAATTGAAAGAAACAGCGTTGCGCTTGCAGCAGACATTAAATACATTTGGCGTCAAAGTAACGGTTACGGATATTAGTCAGGGGCCATCCGTTACGCGTTATGAATTACAGCCGGAGCAGGGGGTTAAAGTAAGTAAAATTGTTGGACTTGCGGATGATATCAAGTTGAATTTGGCAGCAACGGATATTCGTATTGAAGCACCGATTCCGGGAAAAGCTGCAGTTGGTATTGAGGTTCCGAATAAGGAAAATTCAGCGGTAGCTTTACGAGATTTATTAGAATCTAAGGAATTTAGAGAATTTCCGTCGAATCTGGCTTTTGCAGTTGGTAAAGATATCGGTGGTCAAACGGTAGTGGCAGATATTGCGAAGATGCCGCATATGCTGATTGCCGGTGCAACGGGTTCCGGTAAATCTGTTTGTATCAATACGATTATTATGAGTATTTTGTACAAAGCACATCCGGATGATGTGAAGTTAATTATGGTAGACCCGAAAGTAGTAGAATTAAATGTATATAACGGTATTCCGCATTTGCTTATTCCGGTTGTAACAGATCCGAAGAAAGCGGCTGCAGCACTCCACTGGGGTGTGGCAGAAATGACAGAGCGTTACAAGAAATTTGCGGATTTCAACGTAAGAGATTTAAAAGGCTATAACAAAAAAGTGGAAAGCATGAAGGCGGAAGGTGATCCGGAAGCACCGTCTAAAATGCCACAGATTCTGATTATTGTAGACGAGCTTGCTGATTTGATGATGGTGGCACCGGGAGAGGTAGAAGAGTCCATTTGTCGTCTGGCACAGCTCGCAAGAGCATGTGGTATTCATCTTATAATTGCGACACAGAGACCGTCTGTTGATGTTATCACCGGTCTGATTAAAGCGAATATGCCTAGCCGTGTTGCATTTGCCGTATCTAGTGGTGTGGATTCCAGAACCATTTTGGATATGAACGGTGCGGAGAAGCTGCTTGGTAAAGGCGATATGCTTTTCTATCCGCAAGGCTATCCGAAACCTGCGCGTGTGCAAGGTGCTTTTGTATCGGATAAGGAAGTTTCAGATGTAGTTGATTTCTTGAAGAATCAGGCAATCGGAAATGTATATAGTGAGGATATAGAAGAAAAGATTAAGAGCATGGGAAGCGGTTCCGGTGCGGGAAGCAGTGCAGGCGGTTCCGATGGCGGCTCAGAATATGACCAATATTTTGCCGAGGCAGGAAGATTCATTATTGAGAAGGACAAAGCCTCTATTGGTATGTTACAAAGAGTGTTTAAAATCGGTTTTAACAGAGCGGCGAGAATTATGGATCAGCTATGTGAGGTCGGTGTTGTCGGTGAAGAAGAAGGTACAAAGCCTCGTAAAGTATTGATGTCAGTAGAGGAATTTGAACAGCTTGTGGAAGAAATGTTGTAATGAGGAGGAAAAATCATGAAGACAGATATTGAAATTGCACAGGAAGCTATAATGGAGCCAATTGTAAAAGTTGCGAAGCAGATTGGTTTACAAGAAGATGATTTAGAATTATATGGAAAATATAAAGCGAAAATTTCAGATGAATATATGGAAAGCATTCAAGGAAATCCGGATGGAAAGTTGATTCTGGTAACGGCAATCAATCCGACTCCTGCGGGAGAGGGCAAGACAACTACAAGTGTCGGACTTGGACAGGCATTTGGTCAGATGGGTAAAAAAGCTATTTTGGCGCTTCGTGAGCCTTCACTCGGACCATGTTTTGGGATTAAAGGCGGTGCGGCAGGCGGTGGTTATGCACAGGTTGTTCCGATGGAAGATTTGAACCTCCATTTTACGGGGGATTTCCATGCAATTACATCTGCAAATAATTTACTTGCAGCACTTTTGGACAACCATATTCAGCAGGGCAATGAGCTTGGCATTGATACCAGGCAGATTGTATGGAAAAGATGCTTGGATATGAACGACAGAGTGCTTCGTAATGTAGTAGTAGGAATGGGAAATAAACTGGATGGTGTTGTAAGAGAGGACCATTTTGTTATTACTGTAGCTTCGGAGATTATGGCAATTCTTTGTCTGGCATCCGATATGAATGATTTGAAAGAGCGACTTGGCAGAATTGTAGTAGCATATAATTATGGCGGAGAACCGGTTACGGCAGGAGATTTGCAGGCAGTAGGTGCGATGGCAGCCTTATTAAAAGATGCCATGAAACCGAATCTGATTCAGACTTTAGAACATACACCTGCACTTATTCATGGTGGACCGTTTGCCAATATTGCGCATGGATGTAACTCTATCCGAGCAACCAGAGCTGCACTCAAGATGGCTGATTATGTTATTACAGAAGCTGGATTCGGTGCGGATCTTGGAGCAGAGAAATTCTTTGATATCAAATGTCGTATAGCTGATTTGAAGCCGGATGCGGTTGTTTTGGTTGCAACAATTCGTGCATTGAAGTATAACGGCGGTGTTCCCAAAGCAGAATTATCTGCTGAGAATTTGGAAGCATTACAGAAGGGGATTGTTAATCTGGAGAAACATATTGAGAATTTACAAAAGTATGGTGCTCCGATTGTCGTTACCTTGAATTCTTTTGTTACCGATACCGAAGCAGAAATTGCTTTTGTACAGAAGTTCTGTGAAGAAAGAAATTGCGAATTTGCCATTTCTGAGGTTTGGGAAAAAGGAGGCGAGGGTGGTATTGCGCTTGCCAAGAAAGTATTACATACATTGGAGACAAAACCCTCCGATTTTCATGTACTTTATGAAGATTCTCTTTCTTTAAAAGAGAAAATTGAAGCTGTAGCAAAAGAAATATACGGTGCGAAAGGTGTAAATTACGCACAGTCAGCAAGCAAGCAGTTACAGAAATTGGAAGAACTGGGATTTGGAAATATGCCGGTATGTATGGCAAAAACACAGTATTCGTTATCCGATGACCCGGAACTTCTTGGGAAACCGGAAGATTTTGAAATTACGGTTAGAGAAGCGTATGTTTCTGCGGGGGCAGGTTTTGTAGTTGTTCTTACGGGAACCGTTATGACTATGCCGGGATTACCGAAAAAACCGGCAGCTTACGGAATTGATGTAAATGATAATGGTGTAATTACAGGACTTTTCTAGGAGGTAAAAAGATGCCACAGATAATTGATGGAAAATTAATTTCAACACAAATTAAAGATGAATTAAAAGAACAAGTTGCAGCTATGAAAGCCGAGGGAGTATCCATTTGTCTTGCAGTCATTCAGGTCGGAAATGATCCGGCATCCAGTGTGTATGTTAATAATAAGAAAAAAGCATGTGCCTATATTGGAATAGATTCCCTTTCTTATGAGCTACCGGAAGAGACAACACAGGAAGAATTGATTGATTTAATAAAAGAATTAAACGACAGAAAAGATGTAAACGGTATTTTGGTGCAGCTTCCGGTACCAAAACATATTGATGAAGATGCGATTATTCGTGCCATTGATCCGATGAAAGATGTAGATGGTTTCCATCCGCAAAGTGTTGGTGCCCTTTGCATTGGACAACCGGGTTTTGTGTCTTGTACACCGGCAGGAATTATTCAGCTTTTGAAACGCTCCGGTATTGAAATTGCGGGAAAAGAATGTGTTGTTATTGGTAGAAGTAACATTGTAGGCAAACCGATGTCACTTTTATTACTTCGTGAAAATGGAACAGTAACCGTAACCCATTCCCGAACAAAGGATTTGCAAGAAGTAACAAAAAGGGCAGATATTCTTATCGTGGCTATCGGTAAACCGAAAATGATTACAAAAGAATATGTCAAAGAAGGTGCTGTTGTTATTGATGTAGGTATCCACAGAAATGAAGAAAATAAACTGTGTGGAGATGTAGATTATGATGATGTGGCTCCTATTTGTAGCGCAATCACACCGGTTCCGGGCGGAGTAGGACCAATGACGATTGCGATGTTAATGAACAATTGTGTGGAGTCAGCAGTTTTGAATCGTTAGGAAGGAAACTGGCTTATGAAATGCCCAAATTGTGGGAAAGAGATAGAAGAAGGACATCTGATTTGTGAAGTTTGCGGTAGCGAAATTCAGATGGTACCGGACTTCGAACCGGAGATAGAAAATAGTATAACGGAAACACTTTCTACATTGGCTGCATTACAGGATGAAGGACAGGATGAAAGTATACAGCAGGAAATGCAGGATATGGAAGAGGATGAGGAAGTAGACGAGGCAGAAGAAAAAGAGAACAAAAGACGAAAGTTAGGAATTATGATTTCGACCGTAATTGTCTTTTTGATTATTCTTAGTACTTATGTGCTATATCTTCATCATGTGAATACGGTTTCTTATCAAATCGACAAAGCAAAAGAGTGCGCAGCACAGGGATCGTATGAACAAGCGATTACTTACTTGGATACAGCTTATGAAAAGGACGATTCTCTGGCACAGATTTTGTTTATGAAAGCGGATTATTATTATCTGATGTCTGATAATGAGTCGGCGTTACAGGCTTTGAAGCAAATTATTGATAAGGGAGAATATCCTTATGAAGATGTAGAAGAAGCTTATGACAAAATGATTACCATATATTCCAACGAAGGACGATACGAAGAAATCAATACACTGTTACTTGCCTGTAAGGAAGATACGATTGTCAATATGTTCCAAAGTTATATGGCGAAGGAACCGGAATTCAGTTATGTAGAAGGTGATTATGCAGAAATAATACCTTTAAAATTAAGCTCAAATACGTCAGGAACAATTTACTATACGATGGATGGAACAACGCCAAATAAGAATAGTGATGTTTATACAGCGCCATTATTTCTGGAAAGTGGTGATTATACGATAAGTGCCTTTTTTGTGAATGATTACGGTATCGAAAGTGAAATTGTCAAGAAATCGTATCATATCAATCTGGAGGTTCCGAATGCACCGGAAATTGCTGTTTACAGCGGTGAATATCATGAGCCGATGGTGATTTCCGTACAAGGACAGGAAGGGTGTGAAATATATTATACGACCGATGGGTCTGAGCCGACCAAAGATAGTGTACCGTATACAGGACCGATTCCGATGCCGCTCGGTAATACACACTTTAAATTTGTGAATATCAGCGAAGAAGGGGTATCCAGTGAGGTAACAATGCGTACTTACCGATTGACATTGGAAAATACAATTTCGACAGATGAAGCAGTTGCAAGGCTGATAGCGGGGCTTGTGGAAAGTGGGTATTTGCAAGATGCAAGCGGAAAGGTAGAAAACCAGAATATAACATACCATTATGAGTTTAGTTCTGTTATCAGTATCGGAGAAGAGAGCTTTTTTACCATCAATGAGTATTATGACGATGGAACCGGTGTTTTGAACAGAACCGACAAAGTATTTGTTGTGCAAGTATATACCGGTGAGGTAGCGCGACTAGGTTTTGACGAAAAAGGGACATATATTGCGGTTCCGTTAGGTCCGTATTAGGTGCAGTATTAGGTGCAATATAAAAAAACTATTGCAAAATCAAAAAACTTCCTTTATCATAAATAGGATGCGTTATTGTGTGATAATGTGAACGGGATGTTTTAGTTTAGGAGGAGCAGAAGTAATGTACAAGATTTTAAAAGCTGAGGAGCTTACAACAAATATTTTCCTCATGGTAGTTGAGGCAAAACGTGTTGCAAAATCCTGTCAGCCAGGACAGTTTATTATTGTCAGAATGGACGAAGAAGGAGAAAGAATCCCTCTGACTATTTGTGACTATGACAGAGAACAGGGAACAATTACTATCGTTTTCCAGATTGTTGGAGCAGGAACTCAGAAAATTTCCAGCTTAAAAGCAGGCGACAGCTTCCACGATTTTGTTGGACCATTAGGATGTCCGTCTGAATTTGTTTCAGAAGATGAAGAAAGCCTGAAAAAGAAAAATATTCTTTTTGTAGCAGGTGGTGTTGGTACAGCTCCTGTATATCCACAGGTGAAGTGGTTACATGAAAAAGGTATTAACGCAGATGTTATTGTTGGTGCGAAAACAAAAGATTTATTGATTCTGGAAAAAGAGATGGAAGCAGTTGCAGGAAATCTCTACATAACAACCGACGATGGCTCTTACGGCAGAAGCGGTATGGTAACACAGACAATCAAAGACCTTGTTGATGAAGGCAAGAAATACGATGTCTGCGTTGCAATCGGACCAATGATTATGATGAAATTCGTTTGTAAAATGACAGAAGAATTAAATATTCCGACAATTGTCAGCCTCAATCCGATTATGGTTGACGGTACAGGTATGTGTGGTGCTTGCCGTGTTACAGTTGGCGGCGAAGTAAAATTTGCATGTGTTGACGGACCGGAATTTGATGGACATAAAGTTGACTTTGATCAGGCGATGAAACGTCAGCAGATTTATAAAACAGAAGAAGGAAGAGCATTCTTAAAAGCCCAAGAGGGAGATACTCATCATGGTGGATGCGGAAATTGCGGAGGTGACGAATAATGGACGTTATGAAGAAAGTACCTGTTCGTGAGCAGGATGCAAAGGAACGTGCAACAAATTTTGAAGAAGTATGTCTTGGATACAGCATGGAAGAGGCAATGGAAGAGGCTTCCAGATGTATTAATTGTAAGAATGCACAGTGCGTAAAAGGATGTCCGGTTTCTATCAACATTCCGGGCTTCATTGAAAAAGTAAAAGACGGCGATATTGAAGCTGCTTATCAGATTATAAGTGAATCTTCTGCACTTCCTGCTGTATGTGGTCGTGTATGTCCACAAGAAAGCCAGTGTGAAGGTAAATGTATCCGCGGTATTAAGGGTGAGCCGATTTCTATCGGTAAATTGGAGCGTTTTGTAGCTGACTGGGCTAGAGAGAATAATGTGAAACCGGAAGGTGCAAAAGAGAAAAAGGGCAAAAAAGTTGCTGTTATCGGTTCCGGTCCATCCGGTCTTACTTGTGCAGGTGACCTTGCAAAAATGGGTTATGACGTAACTATTTTTGAAGCATTGCATGAGGCAGGTGGTGTACTTGTTTATGGTATTCCTGAATTCCGTCTTCCGAAAGAAGCAGTTGTTGCAAAAGAAATTGAAAATGTAAAATCTCTTGGTGTTAAGATTGAAACGAACGTAGTAGTTGGTAAATCTGTAACCATTGATGAGTTAATGGATGAAGAAGGCTTTGATGCGGTATTTATCGGCTCCGGTGCAGGTCTTCCGAAGTTCATGGGAATTCCTGGTGAGCAGGCAAACGGAGTTTTCTCTGCAAATGAATACTTAACAAGAAGCAACTTGATGAAAGCATTTGATGAAAATTCCAATACACCAATTATGAAAGGTAAAGAAGTTGCCGTTGTTGGTGGTGGTAACGTAGCAATGGATGCTGCAAGAACAGCACTTCGTCTTGGTGCTAAGGTACATATCGTGTATCGTAGAAGCGAAGAGGAGTTGCCTGCTCGTGTGGAAGAAGTTCATCATGCAAAAGAAGAAGGTATTATTTTTGATTTATTAACAAATCCGGTTGAGATTATTTCCGATGAAAACGGTTGGGTTTGTGGTATGAAGTGTGTGAAGATGGAACTTGGTGAGCCGGATGCTTCCGGAAGAAGAAGACCGGTAGAGGTAGAAGGTTCTGAATTTGTTATGAACGTAGATACAGTTATTATGTCACTTGGTACTTCTCCAAATCCATTGATTTCTTCTACAACAGAAGGCTTGGAAGTTAATAAATGGAAATGTATTGTTGCTGATGAAGAACATGGTAAAACAAGCAAAGAAGGCGTTTATGCCGGTGGTGATGCCGTAACAGGTGCAGCTACTGTTATTCTTGCTATGGGTGCGGGTAAAGCAGCAGCAAAAGGTATTGATGAGTATTTATCTAACAAATAAATTTTATCCGATAGCAAAAGGGGTACAGAGCACTGTACCTCTTTGTTAGTTTACCGTTTTTAGAGGATATAATATCATAAGAAAAACTTAATAATTTTCCTATTATTTCTTTAAGGAAATACTTGTAGAATAAAAATATAACATGGAGAAAGAACTTGTCTGGATTATGACGACTAAAAGTAGTCTGTTAAATAACAGAACGGAGTGAGCGTATGAATTTATTGGAAAGAAATAATCGAAACGAAGAAAATGATGTTAATTTAAACGCAGAAGAAGAGGATATCATTGAAGTTGATTTGGATCATGAAGAAGATGATATGGAAAGTCAACAGTCCGGAATATTTAAGAATTTATTCAAACAGAGTAATACATTGACGGTTATTTTGCTTAGTATTATATTGGTGTTGCTTCTTTGCATTATTATCATGTTACTTGTTTTACCGGGAAGGTCTAAGTCTGATGAGCAGAGCAGCAGTGAAGCTTTGCAGCAAAGTATTACAGAATATGCTTATGAACAGAAGCAGAATGATAATCTGGTAAATAAACCGGATACCGGAGCAATTGTTGTAGATTCGGAAGAAGTACCAATGGAAGATGCGTTGGTTGAGGAAGTGATGACGCAAGAAGAAGCAGGTGAAGACACGTCGGAAGAATATGTAGAACCGGTTTCAGATACGGTTGATAAAACAGCAATTGTTGTTGATGTAGAAGACGAAAATGATGTTTCCTATACAAAAGAATTTATTTTAAATGAAATGTTACCGTATTTTGCGGATAATAATTTAGAGGCAGTATGGGATTTGGCACATTTGAAACGATATGTGAAACTTTCAGCCAGTCTGGAAAATACGGACAATTACTATTATATGGGTGAAGTAGACGGAAATGGTCTTCCGGATGGCAAGGGTCTGGCGATTTATGAGAAGAATACGTACTATTACGGTTCATGGGCTCATGGTGTCAGAAGCGGTGATGGAAGATGGTACAGGTTCTATATCGATCCGATTGGACAACCGACTACGAAGAAAAAATATCAGGCTCATAGTTATTCCGGCCAGTGGGCAAACGATTTGCCTAACGGTGAGGGTGCAGAACACTATGATGTAGATATTACGAAGCTGGAAGTAAGAGAAAGAATCCTTCAAAATGTGGTAGGAAATTTCACAAACGGTTTATATGATGGAGAATTGTATGCCAATACTGTAGACTATACCGGAAATGTAGAGGAATGGAGCGGTACAGCGCATAATGGTGTATTTGACTTATGGCGGGACGTGAGTGCTATCGGTGAATGCTCCGTATGGCAGAAACGAGAAGATACCAGTGTCTATATGGATATTATGGAAGAAGATAATAAAAATCAAGGTATGAGAGAAATGCTTAATTTCGATCCGGAGCAATAAGCGTTACCATCAGATAGAACGGTAACGAGAATACCATAAAATAAACATAACGGAAATCAGTTGCAACCGGAGTTGCAATCAGAACCGTAAGATATAAGGTGAAGCTTGGAAGATAGTAAACAAGCTTTGCCTTTTCTTCTCTTATCCAGGAATTGCCGATGCAGAACAAGAAAAACCAGAAAGCAACACCCATACTCCATAATAAGCTGTAAATAGGTACCATGCTTCCTAATTTGATAGATATTTCTTTGGCTTTCACAACAATAGGCCCACCAATCAATGGGGTATGAGAAACACCAAGAGAAGAGGCACTGATGCCTTCTCCTTCAGCAACCAGATAGAAAGAATCCGGATACCAGTAACCGTAAGTCTGATTGACATATGCCTTTAAATAATCCATTGGATAGGAAATGCCGAGTTCCGCCCAGAGTTTGAAAAATTCACCTTTGTGGGCAACTAAGTAGTCCTGATTGCCGGCACGTACAAGTTCCTTCATGTTATCTGCAAAAGTCGGATTGTATAAATCTTTGATGTATGTTAAATCAATGACATTTTCGATGAGAGTCAGCTGAGCATCGGTCAATTCTCTGTCGTTACAAATGACAGCAGCAATCTGCTGAGTAGGAATACACAATGATTCAATAAAATCAGGCTGTGTAACCGCAAGAGAATTCATAACAGGATATTTGACAATGACAGCGGATAATAGAATAGCTGCCAGTGCCGGAAATATAACTTTGGCCTGCTTACGGTAATAGTAGAACAAGAAAGGAAGACATAATAAGAAACCGTACCAGCCGTTAGAACGGAATAAGCACAGCATAATGCCTGACAGGATAAACACAAGCAGGTTAGGAATATTTATTTTTTTGTAGATACGAAGTAATGAGCAGCTAAAAAGCATAACTGCCGTAGCAAAAGGAATATCTTTCCATAATGTTACCGAAAAAACGGCATGATAAGGAACGAGGGCATAGAATAGAGTGAGAATAATTAAAATGCCCTGTCGAATTTCGAACTGTTCCAGAGTTTGTATAAAATAAAAGACACTCAAGGCTAATAAACACATCTGAAAAAAGGTATAAAATGAAATAGCAATTACCATATCAGATGTGAATAGTAATCCAATATTGTAAAACAATTTTATTAACATAGTATGTACAAAAGGATGATGATTGCTATAAGGAATAACTCCGAGCACCTGTTCAAACTGATTGATACTATCAGGAGTCATAATTCCCGGATATTGATATAAAAAATAAGGTAACCAACAAATCAAGCACAGGATAAAGCAACAGAGTGGAAAATGTTTCATCGGCTTTTTGTCTGATGGCTGATAAAGCAGTATAGATAAGGTTTCCTTATCACCGCTATAAGAAAATAACAGCATAAGTAATTTATAGAATGCAATAAAAAATCCGAGGAAAACAGCGATTATTACAGTAATGCGAAATAGTGGATTGGTAAGTGTCTCGATATAAGAAGGATAATCTACCGCCATATAGAGTATGGTAAATAAAACAGCAAGAAACATACCGGTTCGTTTTACGCGAGGATGATACATAAACGTTTTCATACACAAACGAACACTGATATGACGATATAAGAAGAAAGAGAGAAGAAAGAAAACACCGGTTAAGAGATTGCCGGGTTCCATTCTGCCTGCCTTCATAAAAGCCCAGGAAGTAAAAAAACTTTCGAGAGTATTTAACAATAATAATTTTTTGTTTTCTAAATTCATGTAATGCTCCTATTAGCCTTGGTTTTTTAATCATATCCAAATTGGATGATATTGTCAACAAATGAAGCTTCGTTTATAATGGAATCATAAATCATCGTCTATGATGGTATAAGAAAATACATAAGGAGGGTATCCACATGGCTTGGTGTCCCAAATGCGAAAATGAATATATAAAAGGAATAACGGTGTGCGCAGACTGTGGTACGGAACTTGTTGAAAGTCTGGAAGAATACAAGAGGCAAAAAGCTGCATTAGAAGAAAAGGAAGCAGCTTTTGAGGAAATGGAAGAAGAAAGCGTCGAAGAAACGGCACAAGATGAACAACAGGAAGGAGAAGGCGCACCGGATGGAAATGAACAGAAATGGACGAAAGCATATCGTAACAGTGCGCAGAAAGCAGAAGAAAACAAGTCTTCGGCATACACATTGTTATTCGTTGGAGTTCTGGGGTTTGTGGCAGTGGTGCTGATTTTATTAGGAATTATACCGTTATATCAAAATTCTTCAACGACGAAGTATTTGATTTGTGGTGTTATGGGAGTGTTATTTTTACTCTTTATTATTTTTGGTATTGTTTCCATGCGAACCTTCAAAATATTATCTGTTCAGGCGAAGTCAGAAGATACCTTGTTGGAAGAAATAACGAAATGGTGTCAGGAAAACTTAACGGCAGAGATGATTGATAATGGACTCTTGGGGATGGAAGAAATGTTAGAAGAACAGAAATATTTCAGACGTGCCGATAAAATGAAGAAGATGATTAGAGACAAATTTATGAATCTTGATGAAGAGTTTTTGGATCATTTTGTAGATGATTATTATCAAAATTTATTTGAAGCATGAGAATGATAAGTATATGAGAATAACAATTATTTCAGTAGGAAAAATAAAAGAGAAATTTTACCGGGATGCGATAGCAGAATATGCAAAGCGACTAAGTCGTTATTGTAAATTGGAAATAGTTGAAGTGGAAGATGAAAAAAACCCGGACAGAGCAAGCGAACTGGAAGAAATGCAGATTAAAGAAAAAGAAGCAGAGCGCATTTTGAAGTATGTGAAAGAGGATGCTTTTGTAATGACTTTGGAAATTGCAGGCACGATGTTTGATTCGGTAGAGTTTTCACAGAAAATAGAGAAACTCGGTGTGCAAGGAACGAGTCATATCCAGTTTATTATTGGTGGTTCTCTTGGCTTACATGAAAGTATATGCAAGCGTTCCGATTTGGCAGTTAGTTTTTCGAAAATGACTTTTCCACATCAGTTGATGCGAGTTGTTTTGTTAGAACAGATTTATCGAGGGTATCGTATTATGAATGGTGAACCATATCATAAATAAAACTGTTAATATGTCAGGTGTTTTACTTGAAGAACAGATGGAGTATAGGAGGGATTTTTATGAGAATGTATGACTTAATCATGAAGAAGCGTAATGGCGCAGATTTAACAAAAGAAGAAATCAACTTTATGATTTCTGAATATACAGCAGGAAAAATTCCGGACTATCAGATGTCTGCCATGATGATGGCAATTTATTTTCAGGGAATGAATGAAGAAGAGACGGCGGCACTTACGATTGCTATGGCAAACAGTGGAGACATGCTTGATTTATCGGCAATCGGTGGTACGAAGGTGGATAAACATTCTACCGGAGGTGTGGGGGATAAAACATCCATTGCATTAGGTCCTATGGTAGCTTCTTGTGGTGTGAAAATTGCCAAAATGAGTGGAAGAGGATTAGGACATACCGGAGGAACAATTGATAAATTAGAGAGCTTTGAAGGGTTCTCAACAGGAATTTCTTCAAAGCATTTTATAGACCAGGTGAACCGGATTGGTATTTCAATTATGGGACAAACCTTGGATTTAGCACCGGCAGATAAAAAGTTATACGCTCTTCGGGATGTGACAGCGACGGTAGATAATATGTCCTTAATAGCGAGTTCTATTATGAGTAAGAAGCTGGCATCAGGTGCCGATGCGATTGTACTTGATGTGAAGACCGGAAGCGGTGCGTTTATGAAGAAAGAAGAGGATGCTTTTACGCTTGCCAAAGAAATGGTAACACTTGGGAAGCATGCGGGAAGAAAGACCGTTGCGGTGGTATCAGATATGGATCAGCCTCTTGGTTTCGCAGTAGGTAACGCATTGGAGGTGAAAGAGGCAATTGAGACATTACAGGGTAACGGACCGAAAGATTTTGTGAAGCTGTGTATGACATTAGGTTCTCAGATGGTAGTAGCCGGTGGTAAAGCAGATACGCTGGAACAGGCAGAAGAAATGCTTGCCAGAGCAATTGAAGAGGGTACAGCGCTTCGAAAACTGGCAGAATTTGTTGAAGCACAGGGCGGTAACCCTGCGGCAGTATATGATACTTCACTTTTACCACAGGCAGCGATTGTGGAAGAGATTTGTTCTGAGAAGGAAGGTTATATTGAAAAGATTGTTTGTGATGAAATCGGTATCTGTTCTTTGATTCTTGGAGGCGGCAGAGAAACGAAGGAAAGTGAGATTGATTTGTCGGTCGGTTTGGTTTTGCATAAAAAAGTCGGTGATTATGTCAGGGTTGGAGAATCTCTTGCTACCATTCATGCGAATGATGAGAAGAAATTGGGAGTGGCAAAGGAACGTTTCTTAAAGGCTTATACATTCTGTGACAAGCAAATAGAGAAAAGTGATTTTATAAAAGGTATTGTACAGTAAATTGTTATTTTGGAGTTATCAATTTGTAAATTGGTTCATATAGTTTACTATGAGAAAAAACACCAAAAAGACATTAGCAAGACAAAAAGAATTGATTGTAGAATCATTGAAGCTTCCGAAAGATTCCCTGTTAGGTGCCGCGATTGTGACCGTAACGGGGAATAGGGAGGCTTTGATTGAAAATTATAAAGGGATTCTGGAATATACGAAGGAATCCATCGTTTTGCAGGGAAAGAACTGTAAAATCTGTTTTCAAGGGGAAGAGCTTTCTATAGATTATTATACCAATGAAGATATGAAAATTAGCGGAAATATTGAGCAAATCCGATATATATAAGAGGCATATACTGGATTTGCAAAAATTAGTGAAAAATTTAGAAAGGCTTGTGGAAGAAATATGCTTCATTGGGTGCAATATATTAAGGGTTATGTCTCCATCAAGGTATGGGGCTATTCAACAGAGCGTTTTTTGAATCTGTGCGGTAATCATGATATTTTGGTATGGGATATCGAAAATCATGGTGATTATTATACGATGAAGATAAGCATTCAAGGCTTTTTTGCTTTGAAAACACTTCTTCGGAAAACAGGGACAAGGGCATCCGTCTTACGAAGGTATGGACTGCCTTTTTTTGTGCCCAAAATGAAAAAAAGAAAAATTTTTGTGTTGGGACTTCTTGCGTGCCTGTTGTTTTGGATGATTACGGCGCGTTATATATGGAATATTGAGATTGAAGGAAATTATTCTCTGACAGAAGATGTATTGTTGGATTATCTGGAAAGCCAAGGGGTACATACCGCCATGAAAAAAGAGGACTTGCAGATTGAAGAACTGGAAAAACAGATACGTGAGGAATATGATGTTATTACTTGGACCTCGCTAAAGGTAGAAGGTACGACACTGATTATTCAGATAAAGGAAAATGAAATGTCTGAGTATGACCAAGTCAGTCAGTCAAAGCAAGACATTGTGGCAACCAAAGCTGGTGTTATTGTTTATATGATTACCCGAAAAGGTGTTCCGCAGGTTGCGGTAGGTGATACAGTGGAAAAGGGACAGATTCTGGTAAGCGGTGCAGTGCCGGTGTATAATGAGGATGCCACGGTGCGCAAATATCAATATTATGATGCGGATGCCGATATTTTAATCTCTTATGAAAAATCGATTTCTGTTGAGAAAAGTATTACATATCAGGAAAAAGAATATTCCGGTGAAGAGAAAAAAATCTGGTTATTCGGCTTTCGGGATAAAGAGTGGAATGTTTCTTTCGGAAAGATAGCGTATAAGACTTTCGATGTGATTGGCGAAAAGAAACAGGTACAGTTATTAGACCATTTGTATTTGCCGGCGTATTATGGGGTAAAATATGCAAAAGAATACACATTAGTAGAGAAAGAACATACCGAAGAAGAGATGCAACAGATTATGGAAGAGGAATGGAATAAAATATTACAGACTTTAGAGGAAAAAGGGGTACAAATTACGGAAAAAAATGTTACAATAAATAAGAATAGGGACAAATGGGTTTTGAATGCCAGAATGCAGTTGGAAGAAGCCGCAGTTAAGAAGGTTGCAAATACGACTCAGCAAATCCCTGTTACGGAAAGTGAAGAGGCGACGATAGAATAACCTATGGAAGAGTTTACAATCAGAATGAGTGTTCCCATGGAACATATGCAGAACCTGTTCGGGGAATGCGACACATATATCAAGAAGATAGAAAAAGACTTTCAGGTAATGATTGTGGATAGAGATGGTGCTGTGAAGATAAGTGGCAGACAGGGAGACGTAGAGAAAGCAGCTAGCATTGTAAAGGAACTTATTACCTTGTCGGAAAGAGGAAATATTTTGCAGGAACAAAATATAGATTATGCAATAGAGATGGGAAAAGAAAGTAAGGAAGATGTGCTTCTTACGATAGACAAAGATTGTATTTGTCATACCATAAGCGGTAAGCCGATTAAACCAAAGACGTTGGGACAGAAGCAATATGTAGATGCCATTCGCAATAATATGATTGTGTTTGGACTAGGTCCTGCCGGAACCGGAAAGACGTATCTGGCAATGGCGATGGCAATTACAGCTTTTAAAAATAACGAAGTGAGTCGTATTATTTTAACAAGACCAGCGATTGAAGCAGGCGAAAAATTAGGGTTTTTACCGGGAGATTTGCAGAGTAAGGTTGACCCATATTTACGCCCATTGTATGATGCCTTGTATCAGATTATGGGTGCTGAGAGCTTTGCCAAAAATATGGAAAAAGGGTTGATTGAAGTAGCACCGCTTGCTTACATGCGAGGAAGAACTTTAGATAACGCCTATATTATTCTGGATGAAGCACAGAATACCACACCGGCACAGATGAAGATGTTTTTGACTCGAATTGGTTTTGGGTCCAAGGTTGTTGTAACAGGTGATGCTTCCCAGAAGGATTTGGCACCGGATGCGAAATCAGGTCTTGATGTCGCAACGAAGGTTTTGGCGAAAATTGATGATATTGCTTTTTGTAATTTAACAAGTAAGGATGTTGTGAGACATCCGCTTGTCCAGAAGATTGTCAAAGCTTATGACGATTACGAAACAAAAGAAAAGAAGCACAGTGACCAGAAGAGAAGAAGCAGGAATTTGGAACATGGACGAAAATAACAAAAAACAGAGAAGAAAGCAGATAATACAGTTTATTCTTGTATTTTTTCTGTCTGGAATAATAACGGGTGTAAGCAGTTTTTTATATAGCAGAGAAATAAATGAGATCATTTGTAATGTAGTTATGGTGATGCTTGGTACAGGTATTGTATTGTTTGCACTTGTGGCCAGTGAAATAAATGGATTGTTTTTCTATCAGAATCAAGGTGAGTATAAGAATTTTTGCAGATTTTATATAATAGCTTTAGCGGCGGCGGCTCTTTTTCCGCTTCTTCCGGTTGCAGGATGGCCATTTTTGGTAATATTTGTTGTGCTTAGCCTGTTTAGCAATAGTATTTCCGGTTTGATAGCGGGAAGTGTTTGCTTAATGCTTTCGGTTATGTTGGAAACCGACGGAAGTTATCGGGAATTTTTCTTGTACTTTTTCAGTGGTCTGGTAGCTATTATGGTATTTAACAGGCTGAATACGAACTTTAAAGTCGGATTACCTATCTTTATTTCGTTACTATGTCTGATGATTTGTCTGACGGCGAATTTGGTTTTATTTGAACAGGAGAAATTTAATTTATCACAGCTTACGATTTCTGCATTTAATCTGATGCTGACCTTTATTCTTTTGCTGATTGTTTTGAAGATATTCAGTAATAGTGTGATTCACAAATACAGGGAGCGCTATTTAGAATTGAATGACCCGGAGTGTCCCTTACTTGTTCAATTAAAAGAGAAGTCCAAAGAGGAGTATTATCATGCCATACATACGGCGTATTTAAGTGATAAGATAGCCCGAAGTCTCGGGTTGGATGATTTGGCAGTTAAAGCAGGCGGTTATTATCATCGTATCGGGCAGTTAAAAGGCGAGAATACATGGGAGAACATAGAAGCAATTTGTGAGGAATATCATTTCCCACCGAATGCAAGAAAATTATTGCAGGAGTATGTAGACCCGTCCCAGCCTATGGTGTCAAAAGAGGCGGTTGTTATTCTGTTTTCGGATCGTATTGTTTCGACTATTTTGTATTTGTTTTCAAAAGATTCGAAGGCAGAACTGGATTATCAGCAGATTGTGGATGCAGTCTTCCGTAAAAAAATAGTAGAAAGCCATGATTTGTGGCAAAATGACATTTCGCTTGCGCAGTTGCAGGAAATGCGCAGGATATTTATTGAGGAGAAATTATATTATGACTTCTTACGTTGAGAATGAAACGAAGAAAGAGTTTTCGTTTGATGTACAGGAATTATTTGAGAAAATTGTTGATGCGGTACTGGAAATGGAACAGTGCCCTTATGAAGTATGTATCAATCTGTTATTGACGGATAATGAGGGGATTCGTAATTATAACAGAGATTATAGGGAAATTGATCGTGAAACAGATGTGCTTTCTTTTCCGAATATTGATTACGAAGAGGAAGGCGATTTTTCCATCGTAGAAGAAATGGACGAAGCAGATTGTTTTGACCCGGATAGCGGAGAACTGATTCTGGGAGATATTATTATTTCCGTAGATAAAGTAGAAGAGCAGGCGAAAGCGTACGGACATAGTGTACTACGAGAGTTTGCATTTTTAACCGCACACAGTATGTTTCATTTGTGTGGTTATGACCATATGGAAGCAGATGAGGCTACTGTGATGGAACAGAAGCAGGAAGCGATATTGACACAGCTTGGTATTACAAGAGAGTAAAGGGAAGGCATAGAAATAGAATGAAAATACACAAGAGAGAAGCTTCTGTGAGAGGGAGAGGCAGAGGTTTTAAGAGTAATATGACAGTTTATGCAGGCATTATCACATATATGATGAGTCTTTTCATCAGAATTCCGCTTTCTGGGATGATTGGTGATGCTGGAATCGGATTAGTGGCACCTGCACTGGAAATTGCGGCATTGGTGACAATTGTGTTCGCATACGGAATATCCAGAACCATGACGGGACTTATTCGGTATCGTATGAAAAGAGAGCAATATAGAAGTGCCAGAAAAGTATTCCATGTGGCATTTAAGATTTCGATTTTATTAGCCATCATTTTTGCAGTAGCAATTGTTTTAGGTTCCGGTTTCCTTTCTGAAATTGTTGTATTGGAATCTATGAGTCAGAAGGCAATAATGGCGGTTGCACCGGTTATTGTTTTAGCAGCACTAATTAGTGTTTTCAGAGGTTATTTTAACGGGAATGGCTTTGGTGTACTTGTTGCACAATCCCAATATATTGAGAAAATAGCGATGCTTATCTGTATGATTGCAGGCGGCAAAATGGTTTATTCCTATGGAGAGAAAGCCGCCGCACTTTTGCAAAATAAAATGGTTGCTTATGCCTATGGTGCATTGGGTGTTGTTCTGGGAATGATGACGGCGCAGATGGTTACACTCATATATCTTTTGTTTGTATTCGGTATTTATTCCGGAACCTGGAAACGTCAAATCATGCAGGATAGTGGCAAGAGATTGGAAACCGATGGAGAAGTTGCAGGATTATTCTTCAGTAATGGACTTCCGGTGGTGCTTATTGTGATGCTTTCAAACGTATTTATGCTGATGGATCAGAGATTTTTCAATTATTGCATGAATCGAACCGGACAAGGTGATGTCAGAACCACATTGTGGGGAGCTTATTATGGAAAGTTTGCAGTTTTAATAGGAATTGGCTGCGCACTTGTCTGTTTGGCAGTACATGGATATATTGGCAAGATTTCAATGGCATATGAAAAAGAAGAATATCGTATGATGCGTGATCGGATTGGCAGTGCAATGAAGAAAGTATGTATGGTTGCATTTCCAGTAGCGATATATCTGGCAGTTTTGGCAGAAGCTTTTGTGAAAGGCTTCTACAAGGGAGAAAATGCATTTGCAATTGATATGCTGAGACAGGGGACTGCCATTATTGTGCTCTATGGTGTTGCTTACTTGTTCGGTCAGATTATGCTTAAGGTGCACATGACCAAAGAACTGGTCTTAGCCTTGCTAATTTCTTTTGTAGTACATTTGGTAGCGATTTATTTGCTGGTACGCAAAGCATTGCTTGGCGGTAATGGTGTGGTTTATTCGGTGATTTTGTTTACAGCCATATTAGCAATTTTGTGTTTCTTTTTTGCAAGCAGAAAGCTAAAATATAGACAGGAATGGATTTCTGCGGTAGCTTTTCCGGCGATTTCGGCATGTGTTGCCGGTTTGGTAGCAATGCTTTTGAACAAATTACTGTTAAGCATGGTAGGCGAGATTATGACAATTATTATCAGTTGTCTGGTAAGTACTGTCTTATATATTATCATGTTAATAGTACTTCGCGTAGTGAACGAAGGCGAACTCTCCAGAATGCCGTTTGGCAATATCTGGATTACACTGGGCAGAATGATTGGTGTGCTGTAACCTAAATAGTAATAGAACGAAAATGGAATATAATTGAATAAAAAGATTTTTTTGACTGATACTGATTACAAAGGATTTTGTGAGAAAGGCAAGGCTTATCGTAATGAAACTTGTGAAACGTATCAGTCTTTTTTGTGTTGTTGGAGGAATTTTGTTTCTGTCCGGTAGTTATGTGACAATCAAAATGGAACAATTCTTTTATCCGAATCGTTATGAAAGGGAACAAACACAAAATGAAGCAAGACACGAAATAGGACAAGAAATAGGAAGAGAAGCAGAAATAAAGGAAGAACAGGTTATCGAAGCAATTGTGGAAGAGATTCCGGTTATAACAGCAGATACCAAATATCTGATAGAGGAAGTGAATTTGTCAGATGGTACAATTGAAGAAAAGGAAGAAGTCATTCCGGTGAAATATATTGGACTGGACAGAGAAAGCCTGATGAAAGAATTGGAAGCATATGATAGTAATCCAGCCTTGAAAGATTTAGAACTTGGATTTGAAACCATTGAATTATCTGCATTTTCAAAAGACAGAGTAGTTATTTGTAAATATTACCGACCGGAAGAAGA
Organism: Lachnospiraceae bacterium; assembly: GCA_017440375.1. Taxonomy (GTDB): domain Bacteria; phylum Bacillota; class Clostridia; order Lachnospirales; family Lachnospiraceae; genus UBA3282. Next base: position 51,274 of record JAFSHK010000059.1, on the reverse strand, counting down.
GGAGCAAGGCTTTTATCTGATGGTAGCAGACCATTTTGTAATTGTATATAAAGAAGATAAAAAGACCATTTATATGAATACAGATATTTTATTGGAAAATTTGAGTCCTGAACTTCAAGATGAAATTATACAAGGGAAATATATGGAGAACGAGCATGCGTTGTATAATTTTCTTGAGTCTTATTCCAGTTAGTGATATGATAAAAAATAGTGTAGATACGAAAAAACAGTAGAAAAAAAAGAATAACAGGAAAGAAATTATAAACAAATGGGAAAAAAAATTGCAGTAATTGGCGGTGGTGCAGCCGGAATGATGGCAGCAATACAAGCAGCAAGAGCCGGTGCCAAGGTAGAACTTTATGAGCGAAATGACAGAGTCGGGAAAAAGATACTGGCTACCGGAAACGGCAAATGTAATTTTTCCAATACAGATATGAGTTCACAGGCATATTATGGTAGTGCCGTTTCTATGTATGATAAACTTTTTCCATTGTTTAATGTAGAGAAAACGGTTGATTTCTTCCGTAAGGAAGGGATGTTAATCAAAGACAGAAATGGTTATCTGTATCCGGCATCGGAACAGGCAGCAACCGTACTTGATATTCTGCGTTTTGCACTGGAAAAAGAGAAAGTGCAGGTCTATACAGATTGTAAAGTAGAAGCGATTAAACCTGTAAAGGGAGAACAATTGCAAGTAGGAAAAGAAGTTTACGATGCGGTAATTCTTGCCTGTGGTGGCAAGGCAGCACCGAAAACGGGCTCAGACGGAAATGGTTTTAAACTGGCAACAGCACTTGGACATCATGTGACAGAATTAGTTCCGGCTTTGGTACAGCTTCGATGTAAAGAAGACTTTTTCAAAGGTGTGGCAGGTGTGCGTACCGGAGCGGAGCTGACTCTTTTTATTGATGGGCAAGAACGAAGCTGTGTGCAGGGAGAGTTGCAGCTTACGGATTATGGTATTTCCGGCATTCCGGTATTTCAGTTTAGCCGTGAAGCAGCTTATGCGCTTATGAACAAAAAGAAAGTAACAGTTTCCATCAACTTTTTGCCTCAATTTGATAAAAATGATGAAAAAGAATATGGGCAGTTCTGGCAGGAACGTTGGAATCGTCAGAAAGAGCAGAATTTGGAGCAATTTCTGACCGGTGTGGCGAATAAAAAAGTAAACCAATTGATAATAAAGTTATCAAGTTGTAAACCACTTGATAAGGTAGCGGAATTAAGTCGTTCCAAACGAGAGAAAATCGAAAGTTTATATCGTGCGCTCACGGTTACAGTACAGGCAACGAATGGATTTGACCAGGCACAGGTTAGTGCCGGAGGAGTTGTGGCAAAGGAACTTACGGATACGTTAGAATCCAAGCTTATACCACATTTATATTTTGCCGGAGAAATGATTGACATGGATGGAATCTGTGGCGGCTATAATTTGCAGTGGGCATGGACAAGTGGAACGATTGCGGGATGCGCAGCAGCAGGAAAAATAATATGAGAATAAAATTATGATAAGAGTAAATCAGATAAAAATGCCACTTATCCATTCGGAAGAAGAATTGATAAGTAAGGCAGTGAAAATTTTACATATAGGAAAAGCGGATATTCTTTCATGGCAGATTGTGAAAAAATCGATTGATGCCAGAAAGAAACCGGAAATTTATTTGACTTATGTGCTGGATGTATCGGTGAAGAAGGAAGAAACGGTTTTAAAACGTGCCAAAGGAAATCAGATACAGAAAGTAGAAGAGAAAAAGTATGTGTTTCCCAAGAACGGCAATTTGCCTCTTTCGAAACGACCTGTTATTATCGGAACCGGTCCGGCGGGATTATTCTGTGGATATCTGCTTGCCAAGTACGGCTATCGTCCGATTCTGTTAGAGCGTGGCAAAGATGTGGAAAGTAGACAGAAGGACGTAGAGAAGTTTTGGGAAACAGGAGTACTTGATACGAATTCTAACGTACAGTTTGGAGAAGGCGGTGCAGGTACTTTTTCAGATGGAAAATTAAACACGTTGGTGAAAGATAAATTTGGCAGAAACAAAGAAGTGCTTCGTATTTTTGTAGAAGCGGGAGCTCCTGAAGAAATTTTGTATGAAGCCAAACCACACATCGGAACGGATGTCCTTTTACATGTGGTACGTCGTATGCGTGAGCAGATTATTGCATGGGGCGGTGAAGTACGCTTTGAAAATCGGGTGACAGATTTGTTAGTAGAACAGAATGCAAATACAAGCCGGATAAAAGGGCTTGTGATTAATGATGGTGAGTCTTTGGAAACAGATGTAGTAGTACTTGCTATTGGTCATAGTGCCAGAGATACATTTGAGATGTTGTTTGAACGAAACGTTCCTATGGAAGCAAAATCTTTTGCAGTTGGGCTACGCGTAGAACATCCACGAAAAATGATGAATCAGATACAGTACGGAATGGAAGAAAGTAAGTATCTTCCTACCGCAAGCTATAAAGTAACCGCTAGGGCAGGCAATGGCAGAGGGGTATATTCTTTCTGTATGTGTCCCGGTGGCTATGTAGTAAATGCTTCTTCGGAGCAAAACAGACTTGCTATAAACGGTATGAGTTACAGCAGCAGAAACGGAGAGAACAGTAACAGTGCCATTATTGTTACCGTAACTCCGGAGGATTTTGAAAGTAATCATCCGCTATCCGGTATTGCTTTTCAACGAAAACTGGAAGAAAAAGCTTTTGCCATCGGACAGGGATGTGTTCCGGTGGAAACCTATGGAGAATTCCAAACAGCAGTAACGGGAGATGCAGTGCGACCCTCTGAGATAATACAAAAATATCCATCATTTGCCCCCGCTATCAAAGGCGCTTACAGACAGGCTCCGGTGCATGAGGTTTTACCGGAAGCGTTACGGGAGTCGTTTGTGGAGGGTATGGAACAATTTGGCAGAGTTTTACCCGGTTTTGATGACAGTGGGGCTTATGTGTCAGGAATCGAAAGCCGAACCTCTTCACCGATACGGATTCACAGAGATGAGAGCGGACAGGCACAAGTGTGTGGTTTGTTCCCTTGTGGTGAGGGCGCCGGTTATGCAGGTGGAATTACGTCTGCAGCAATGGATGGGATGTTAATTGCGGAGAAAATAGCAGCAATATATCAGCCTGTAAGTTAAGGATTTTTTGATGTAGATAATGTGTATAGACATAAGAGGAGTAGAGAAAGGATAAATTGAAAAATGGCAGATTTAAGAGAGAGGATTAAAGATAAAAAGAGAATCGTAATTAAAATTGGTTCTTCTTCCTTACAGCATGCAGAAACAGGAGATTTGGATTATACGAAATTAGATGTTCTTGTAAGGGAATTATGTGATTTGCGCAATCAGGGAAAAGATGTAGTACTGGTAACTTCCGGTGCAATTGCGGTAGGAAAAAAAGCAGTGCATTTAAAAGGCATAGAAAAAGATAATCCGATTGCAGTGAAACAGGCGTGTGCGGCAGTCGGACAGGCAAGACTGATGATGACTTATCAGAAGATTTTTGCAGAATACAATCAGGTGGCAGCACAGATTTTGATGACCAAAAATACAATTGTAGACAATCTGAATCGTTACAATGCACAGAATACTTTTGCAGAACTTTTTAAGCTGGGAGTTATTCCGATTGTAAACGAAAATGATACGGTCGCTACATACGAAATTGAAATCGGTGATAATGATACATTATCCGCAATTGTAGCTTCTTTGGTAGGAGCAGATTTGTTGCTTTTGTTATCCGATATTGATGGACTTTATACCGATGATCCGCATAAAAATCCGGATGCAAAATTCATTGAAGTAGTCGAAGCGTTAACAGACGAACTTATGGATATGGGAAAAGGTTCTACCGGAAGCAACGTTGGAACCGGCGGTATGAATACCAAACTGCAGGCAGCCAAGATTGCTAACAGCACCGGAGTGGATATGGTTATTGCGAACAGCAAAGATATTAAAGTAATTCATCGTATTTTGGACGGCAGAAATATCGGAACCTTATTTATGGCACACAAGGATGAAGCATTTGATTTGCCGTTATATGTACAGCAGATGCACAAATAGGGAAAAGGAGATGAAAAAAGTGACTGTAGAAGAAATGGTTCAAAGAATCAATGCGTTATACCATAAATCGAAAGCAGAAGGATTGACAGAAGAAGAAAAGAAGGAACAGGCGGAACTTAGAAGTGCTTATATTGAGAATGTAAAAGCTCATTTACGAGGTCAGCTTAACAATATTTCTATTGTAGAAAAAGATGGTTCCATAACAGATTTAGGCGAGAAATTCGGACAAAAGGGAACGCATTGAGAAAATATGACGAATGAACAATTGCAATTATCTTTTTCAGAAGAAAAAAAGCTTCTGCGAAAACATATTTTGAAGATACGTAATGGATTGTCAAAGACAGAACGAGAAGAAAAGAGTGAAATAATAAGGCAGAAATTATATCAGATGCCCGTTTATCAGAAGGCAGATGTGATACTGGCTTATGTAGACTATCAGAGCGAAGTCATTACGACACCACTCATTGAGAGAGCGCTTGCAGAGGGGAAAGAAGTTTACTGTCCGACGGTACAAGGCGAAGAGATGGATTTTTATCGGATTCTAGGCTTAAATGAGCTTAGGGAAGGCTACAAGGGGATTTGGGAACCGTTGCCGGAACCGGAGCGAAAATTTGAACCGGAAAAGATGGCACTAGGTACAGATATTGCGGACACAGAAAACCAGATAGCGGGAATGCAACAGATTTTGATGCTGATGCCGGGTGCGGTGTTTGATAAAGAAAGACACCGTATCGGTTATGGCAAAGGTTTTTATGATAGATATCTGAATAAAGTGGCAGAAGGGAATAAGAAAGTAGTTGCATCAAAGCAAATGGAGTTTCCGGACATTTGTATAATTGCACTTGCTTTTTCCTGTCAGATTGTTAAAGAAGTTCCGGCAGAAGAACACGATATCAGGCCGGAGATGATTTTGACAGAAGAACAGATATAAAAAGAATAGAGAGTGAGGAAATCAAATGAGATATTTAGAAGAAATCGGACAAAAAGCGGTCGCAGCAAAGTTTGTGTTGCAGACATTGTCTACGGAGAAAAAAGATAAGGCATTACAGGCAGTAGCCGATGCGTTTCTTGCAAGAAAACAGGAAATGATAGATGCAAATGCAAAGGATATAGAAGTTGGTGAGGCAAACGGTATGCATCCGGGTATGTTAGACCGTCTTAGATTAAACGACGAACGTATTGCCGGAATGGCAGAAGGCTTGATACAGATTACACAGCTTCAGGATCCATTAGGTGAAGTGTTGGAACAGTTTGAGAGACCAAACGGTTTACAGATTTCTAAGGTACGTGTACCAATGGGGGTTATCGGCATCATTTATGAATCCAGACCGAATGTAACGGCGGATGCTTTCGGTTTATGTTTCAAAACAGGAAATGTTGTTATTTTGAAAGGCGGTAAGGATGCGATTCATTCCAATATTGCGATTACCAATATTATTCGTGAGACATTGGAGAAGGAAGGTATTCCGGCAGATGCGATTCAGTTGATTGAAAATACGGACAGACAGATAACAAACGAGTTTATGAAGCTGAATCAGTATGTCGATGTGCTGATTCCAAGAGGTGGAGCCGGACTCATTCGTGCCGTTGTAGAGAACAGTACGATTCCAGTGATTGAAACAGGAACCGGAAATTGTCATATTTTTATTGATGAAGAGGCAGATATCGAAAAAGCGATTCCGATTATTGTGAATGCGAAGACACAGCGTATCGGCGTATGCAATGCCTGTGAATCACTCGTTATTCATGAAAAGATTGCAGATAAGTTATTACCTGCTTTAGGCGTAGCTCTTCGTGAGAAGAAGGTAGAAATGCGCGCCGACGAAAAAGTAAGAGAAGTATTACCGGATTGTAAAGCGGCAACAGAAGAGGATTTCGGAACCGAATATCTGGACTATATTATTTCCATGAAAACGGTTGCATCGGTGGAAGAAGCGATTGCTCATATTAATCGTTATACAACCAAACATTCTGATGCGATTATTACAGAGAACAAAGAACATGCACAGATGTTTTTACAGGGAATAGATTCTGCCTGTGTATATGTAAATGCTTCTACCAGATTTACCGATGGTTTTGAGTTTGGTTTCGGTGCGGAAATAGGTATCAGTACCCAGAAGCTTCATGCCAGAGGACCAATGGGCTTAAAAGAATTAACGACATATAAATATACCATAGTTGGAAACGGACAGGTCAGAGGATAATATGAGTCAGTACTATCTTGCGCCATTGGAAGGAATTACGGGCTATATTTATCGCAATGCATACCATCAGTATTTCACACCGATGGATAAATATTTTACACCTTTTATTGAAACCCATACGAAAAGAAGTTTCAACGCAAGGGAATTAAATGATATTTTGCCGGAGCACAATGAAGGTATGTATGTTGTGCCACAGCTTCTGACAAACAATGCAGAGGATTTTATAAGAACAGCAAAAGATTTGAAGGCAATGGGATATCAGGAGATTAACTTAAATCTTGGCTGCCCTTCTGGAACGGTAGTTTCTCGAAAAAAAGGAGCAGGCTTTTTGTCGGTGCCGCAGGAACTGGATATCTTTCTGGAGAAAATTTATACAGAGGCAGTAACCGAGATTTCAATCAAAACCCGTATCGGTATGAGCGGTCCGGAAGAGTTTGAACAGTTGCTTGCTATTTATAACAAATATCCAATCAAAGAATTGATTATTCATCCGCGTGTACGAGAAGATTTCTATAAAAATAAGCCGAATCTTAATGTGTTTGAGATGGCACTAACAAACAGTAAAAATCCGACCTGTTATAATGGCGATATTTTTACGAAGGAAGAGGCACAGAAAATCCAGAAACGATTTGCAACTGCACCTATGAAAATGTCTGCAATAATGCTTGGACGTGGTGTGATTGCAAATCCTATGTTATTGGAAGAACATCCTGAAAATGCGAAACAACGTCTATATGCGTTTCATAATCAGATTTTGCAGGATTATAGCAAGGTCATTTCTGGAGATAAAAATGTTTTATTCAAAATGAAAGAGTTATGGACTTATTTAAGCTGTATTTTTACAGAATCCGATAGGTATTGTAAGAAAATACGAAAAACGGAGCGCATTCGTGAGTATGAGCAGATAGTTGCCAGCCTTTTCAGGGAACAGGAGATTGTGGAAGAGGTAGTCTAACGGATGTGGTAAAATTAAATTAAGAGACTTAAATTATGAATCTTGAGGCAGACCCAAATGTCTGTTTCAAGGTTTTTTTTGTAGAAAAATATATAACAGTATTGACATATACCTCGAAATAGAATATTATACATATGAACAGATGAACATATGTATAAAAAGTGAGAGAAAATATGAAGTGAAAGACAACATAAGTTAAGTATGAAGGGAGGGATTGAATGGTTAACAAAGAAGAAAAACAACTGGATATTCCGGAAGGTGAATTTCTGGCCGCCAGAGAAGATGTGGTGAAAAAAGTTTTAGAGCAACAGCCTGCGGATGAAATCTTATATGATTTAGCAGAACTCTTCAAAGTGTTTGGTGATTCCACACGAATCAAGATTTTATATTCTTTATTTGAAACAGAGTTGTGTGTATATGATATTGCAAGACTGCTAAACTTAAGTCAATCATCGGTAAGTCACCAGCTTCGAATTTTGAAAACTTCCAAACTGGTAAAATTCAGGCGTGAAGGAAAGTCCGTTTTTTATTCACTGGACGATGAACATGTTAGAGAAATTATCAGTATGGGAATGGAACATGTAGAAGAATAGTGTAAAAATTAACAAATTAAGAAAAAAGGAGAGAAAAATCATGAACAAATCTTATAAAATCGAGGTAGATTGTGCAAATTGTGCAGCCAAAATGGAGGATGCAGCAAAGAATACAGAAGGTGTTGCAAATGCAACAGTAAGCTTTATGGCTCAGAAAATGAAAGTGGAATTTGTAGAGGGGGCAGATGAGAAAGCTGTCATGAAAAATGTTTTAAAGGCATGTAAGAAAGTGGAGCCGGATTGTGAAATTGAGTTTTAGAAAGTAAGTTTCAGAAAGCAGATAAAAGAGGTAGGACGGTAAAATGACAAAGAAACAGAAGAAAGTCTTAATTCGAATTATCATAGCATTTGTATTATTGATTGTGCTTAAATTTATGCCAATATCGGGGTGGGTGGCATTTGCGCTTTATATGATTCCGTATTTCATTATTGGATATGATATTTTGCGAAAAGCCATTCTTGGTATTGTACATGGAGAAGTTTTTGATGAAAACTTTTTGATGGCGGTTGCGACAGTAGGTGCCATTTGTTTGGGGGACTATTCCGAAGGTGTTGCGGTAATGCTTTTCTACCAGATTGGTGAATTATTCCAAAGTTACGCGGTAGGAAAGAGTCGTAAAAATATTTCAGCACTGATGGATATTCGACCGGATTACGCCAATATTGAAGTAGACGGTAAATTAGAACAGGTTGATCCGGATGATATTGCAGTAGGCAGCATCATTGTTGTGCAACCGGGTGAGAAAGTTCCGATTGATGGTAAGGTAATCGAAGGAAGCTCTACGTTAAATACAAGTGCACTTACCGGTGAAAGCGTTCCTAGAGATGTAAGTGAAGGCGATGAAATTATCAGCGGTTGTGTGAATATGACTGGACTTTTGAAAATTCAGACAACAAAGGCATTTGGAGAATCTACGGTCAGCAAGATTTTGGATTTGGTAGAAAATTCCAGTATGAAGAAATCACGTTCTGAGAATTTTATTTCTAAATTTGCTAAGATTTACACTCCGGCAGTCTGTTATGGTGCAGTGGCACTTGCCATTTTACCGCCGCTTGTGAGAATGTTTTTCTTACAGATGGAACCGGCCTGGTCCGACTGGGTATTTCGAGCTTTGACTTTCCTTGTTATCAGTTGTCCGTGTGCCCTTGTTATTTCCATACCGATGAGCTTTTTTGGCGGAATCGGTGGTGCATCGAAATGTGGCATTTTAGTGAAGGGTTCTAATTATCTGGAAGCTTTATCGGAGACATCTTATGTTGTGTTTGATAAGACAGGTACACTAACAGAAGGTGTATTCAAAGTAAATAAAGTATTTCCGGAGACAGAGAAAATTGCAGAAGAGTATTTGTTAACGATTGCTGCTTTGGCAGAAAGTTATTCCTCTCATCCAATCAGCAAAAGCCTGAAGGAAGCGTGCACAAAGGAATTAAATACAGAGCAAGTAACCGATATTGAGGAGATTGCAGGACATGGTGTAACAGCGAAGATTAATGGCAGAGAAGCAGCTGTTGGTAATGCGAAATTGATGCAGAAGCTTCGAATCACTTATACAGAGTGCAAAGAGCCTGGAACGATTGTATATGTTGCATTGGAAAATGAATTTATCGGTAGTATTTTGATTGCTGATGTGACAAAGAAAAATGCAAAGAGTGCTATTTCTTCCCTGAAACAAAATGGGGTGAAAAAGACCATCATGTTAACCGGAGATAATAAAAAGGTAGCAGATGCGGTTGGTAAAGAGCTTGGATTAGATGAAATACACAGTGAGCTCCTTCCGGCAGACAAGGTATCTTTGGTAGAGAAGTATCTGGATGAAAAGGATGCAAAAGCGAAACTTGCTTTTGTTGGTGATGGTATTAACGATGCGCCTGTTTTAACAAGAGCAGATATTGGTATTGCAATGGGTGCAATGGGTTCGGATGCAGCCATCGAAGCGGCAGATGTTGTTCTTATGGATGATGATCCGGCGAAGATTGCATTAGCAATCCGTATTTCCAGAAAATGTATTCGGATTGTATATCAAAATATTGTTTTTGCTCTTGTAATAAAAGGGCTGTGCCTATTACTTGGTGCACTTGGTATAGCAAATATGTGGGCAGCCATCTTCGCGGACGTTGGTGTTATGGTGATTGCCGTTTTAAATGCTATGAGAGCTTTGAATACCAAAAAAACTGGTTGAAACATTGTAAGGTGTTAAATTAAAAAAGATTAGTTTTAGTAAAAAATGCATCTCGAATGTCAGATAAAAACTGACATATAGAGATGCATTTTTAGTATGTGTATAAAGTTGAATCGAAGTAAATTATTTCGATTTTTTTTCCGGCTGAGGATTGAAAGAAACACCTCTGTTAATATCGCCGGATGGATTTTCACCAAATGTATAATCGTTGCCCGGCAGAATCGCATTTAAAACGATACCTGCAATAGCAGCGATTGCGAGGGAAGTCAAAGTAATGGAAGTGCCACCGATTGTAAAAGTAAGTCCACCGGAGAATCCAAGTCCGCATACTAAAATAACAGCAGCAATAATCAAGTTTCTGGACTTAGTAAAGTCTACTTTGTTTTCCACTATGTTACGAACACCGATAGCAGAAATCATTCCGTAAAGGATAAAGCTAATTCCACCAATAATTGCTGTGGGTAAAGATGCAATTATAGCAGCCATCTTTGGAATGAAACTGAGGATAACCGCATAGATAGCAGCCAGACGGATTACCTTCGGGTCATAAACACGACTAAGCTCTAATACACCGGTATTTTCGCCATATGTTGTATTAGCAGGACCACCAAACATAGCAGAGAGAGAGGTCGCAAGACCATCTCCGATTAAGGTACGATGCAGTCCTGGGTCTTTAATAAAGTTTGAACCAACGGTTGCGGAAATAGCGGAAATATCACCGATATGTTCCATCATAGTAGCCAGTGCAATTGGAGCCATAACTAAGATTGCGGTAAGATCAAACTTGCAAATTTCAAATGGTGGAAGTCCTACTATACTGGAGCTTGCTACACTTGTGAAATCAAGAATTACACTTCCGTCCGGATTTGTAAATCCAAGTGCATTCATAATAATGGCAACTACATAAGAAATAACAACACCCATCAGGATTGGAATAATCTTCCACATACCTTTTCCCCAGATATTGAAGATAATAATAACAGCAAGAGCAACGATTGCTAAAAACCAGTTAGTAGAAGCGTTGCTTACTGCAGAAGGTGCAAGGCTTAAACCGATACAGATAATAATCGGACCTGTTACAACCGGTGGCAGGAAACGCATAACGCGGTTAATACCAACCAGTTTAATAATCAGTGCAAGCACCAGATAAAGTAAACCGGCAACTACAATACCACCACAAGCATAAGGCAGCTTTTCGCCATAAGTCATGTTGGCAAAAATACCGGTATCTAATTCTGCGACGGTGGCAAAACCGCCGAGAAAGGCAAAGGATGAACCTAAGAAAGCAGGTATTTTCAATTTGGAACATACATGGAAAAATAAGGTTCCGATACCGGCGAAAAAGAGAGTAACCTGAATAGACAATCCCTCACCATGAAAATAGTTGTTTACAAGAATCGGAACTAAAACGGTTGCACCGAACATGGCAAACATATGCTGTAAACCAAGTAAAAGAATTTTGGGCATGCCGAGTGCTTTGGCATCACGAATTGCTTCGCTTTTTTCACTCATAGATATTTCTCCTCCTTTATCATATGAAAATATTTCATACCAATTATAAAAATTATAGGTGCTTTTTGCAACATAATTATTTCTGAATGAATTATTTGAAATGAATTTAGGAAATGTATTGACTTACTTTCAAAATATAATTAGTATTTTTATATAGTATCTCATAAACAAATAAATTTATGAGATATATATTACAAAGCGTAAGAGGAAGAAGGTACAAAATGGAAAATGTATTTATTATGGAACATCCACTGATTCAGCATAAGATTTCACACATCCGAGATGAACAAACAGGAACGAATGAATTTCGCAACTGCATTGAAGAAATCGCTATGTTAATGGGGTATGAAGCTCTTCGGGATTTACCATTAGAAGATGTTGAAGTAAAAACACCGATTGAAACTTGTATGACGCCTAAGATTGCGGGCAAAAAAATGGCAGTAGTACCGATTTTACGTGCCGGACTTGGTATGGTAAACGGTATTCTGGCACTTGTACCGAATGCTAAAGTTGGACATATCGGATTATATCGTGATCCGGAGACGCACGAACCGCATGAATATTATTGTAAATTGCCGGAACCAATCGAACAGAGAACAATTGTTGTTGTTGATCCGATGTTAGCAACCGGTGGTTCGGCGATTGCTGCAGTTGATTTTATCAAACAGCATGGTGGCAAAAATATTAAATTTATGTGTATTATTGCGGCACCGGAAGGCTTGGAAAAATTGCAGAAGGCACATCCGGATATTCAAATTTATGTTGGACATCTTGACCGTTGTCTGAATGACCACGCATATATTTGTCCGGGGCTTGGTGATGCCGGAGATAGAATTTTCGGAACAAAATAGTTGAATAATAAAGCAATCATAAATTATAAAGCTACGTCGAAAGATGTGGCTTTTTTGTTGTTTCTATGGTATAACGGAAGGTAGTGATTTGACGAAGATATTACTTAGAAAGTATGGTTACATAAATGAAGGGTCTCGGAACAATTATCAATATCATAGCTGTTTTGGCAGGAAGTTCAATAGGTATTTTGATTAAAGGCGGTATGAAGGAAAAGCTACAAAATATTCTGGTGCAGGCATGCGGTCTTGCAACCTTGTTTATCGGTATTAGCGGTACTTTGCAAAATATGCTGGTGGTGACCGAAGAGGGTATACAGACACAAGGAACATTGTTGCTTATTTGTTCACTTGTCATTGGTGGTTTTGTTGGAGAGTGGATAGATATTGAACAAAAGCTGGACAATGCGGGTGAAAAAATCAAAGGAATGGTTAAGTCGCAGAATGATAATCGTTTTGTAGATGGCTTTGTAACAGCTTCCTTGGTTATATGTATTGGTGCGATGGCAGTTGTAGGTTCGATTCAAGATGGATTGACAGGTGATTATAGTATGCTGTTATCGAAATCCATATTAGACTTTATTATTACAGTAGTTTTCGCTTCTACCATGGGAATCGGTGTCATGTTTTCTGTATTACCGCTTGGGATTTACCAAGGAGCGATTACGCTTTTGGCGGTTTTTATTGCACCTTATATGACGGATTCCATGATAGCAAGTCTGTCGCTAGTAGGTTCGGCGCTTATCTTCGGTGTAGGCGTGAATTTGATATGGGATAAAAAAGTGAAAGTAGGAAATATGCTACCGGCACTTATCGTTCCGGTTATTTACGAACTCATCTTAATGGCTCTTGCTTGATAAAAATAGTCGTTTATGATACATTTTTAGATAAGTATATTTTGGAGGAAGAATCAGTGAGAAAGATAAAGGTATTATGTTCTGCTTTATTGTGTGGTTTGATGCTTGTAGGTTGTGGTAAAGATGAAGCAATGGATGAATATCAGGTAAATATGGCAACTTTTTTCAATCATATCTCGGAATATCATAATAATATGAATGAGATTGATGTAAATCAGGAAGGTTATGTGACACAGCTTCTTGGTTATCTGGACCAGTTAGATGCAGAGATTGCATGGATGGCAGGTCTGGAAGTACCGAGTGAATTTTCGGCAGTAGAGAGCCTTGCGGATGAAGCCAGTGAGAATATGACACAGGCCGTTTCTCTATTTCATACGGCATACGAAGGTGAAACATTTGATGCTAATACAGAGCAGGCGGCAAGAGAATATTATGAACGTGCCAATGTTCGTTTGCAATATATTGTAACGATTTTGCATGGAGAGATTCCTGAAGGAGAAGGAGTTACTTATACAGAAGAGGATGGAATTTTCGGTGAAGGTTATCTGAATAAGGAAGAAAACACAATTGAAGAAAACACAGGCGAAGAAAACATAAGTGAAGAAATAACAGAGCCAGTAGAGGAGATGACAGAAACATATGAATAAGCAGGAATTTAAAGCGTTAATAAAAGATAATCCGATTTTCTTAGATGGTGCAACCGGTTCAAATCTGGTAAAGAGAGGAATGCCTGCAGGAGCTTGTCCGGAAAAATGGGTTTTGGAAAATAAAGAAGTTTTGATTGGTTTACAGAGAGAGTATGTAGAAGCAGGATCGAATATTCTTTATACACCGACCTTTACAGCTAATCGTATTAAGTTAAAAGAATTTGGGTTAGAAGGACAAATTCGAGAGATTAACCATGAATTGGTAGCGGCATCCAAAGAAGCCGCCGGTGGTAAAGCACTTGTCGCCGGAGATATTACTATGACCGGTGAACAGCTTGCACCTATGGGAAAAATGGATTTTGAAGAGTTAGTGTCTATTTATAAAGAACAGATTACTTATCTGGTAGAAGGCGGAGTTGACTTACTGGTAGTAGAAACGATGATGAGTCTGCAAGAAACCAGAGCAGCATTGATTGCGGCAAAAGAAGTCTGTGACTTACCGATTATGGCAAGTGTGACTTTTGAAAGCGATGGCAGAACCCTGTATGGAACGGATGCACAAACAGCAGCAATTGTATTACAAAGTCTTGGTGCTGCGGCAATTGGTGCAAACTGTTCTACCGGACCGGATAAATTAGTAAGCATCATCAAAGATATGGCAGATGTGACAACGGTACCGATTATAGCGAAACCAAATGCAGGACTTCCGGCATTGGATGCAAATGGAAACACTTTCTACGATATGAAAGAGGAAGAGTTTGCACAAGAAATGAAGGCGATTGTAGAAGCAGGTGCTTCTATTGTCGGTGGATGTTGCGGAACGGCGCCATCTTATATCAAAGCTCTGAAAGAATCGGTCGGTAATATGCAGATTCGTCATAGAGAACCGACAGGAATGCGGTATCTTACCAGTGAACGAAAGACACTTGCATTTGGACTTAATGATAATTTTATTATTGTAGGAGAACGCATCAATCCAACCGGTAAAAAGAAATTACAGGCGCAGCTTCGGGAAGGTTCGTTGGAATTGGTTTCTGAGTTTGCAGAAGAACAGGAAGCTTGTGGAGCAAGTGTGCTAGATATCAATATGGGCATGAGTGGTATTGATGAAAAAGCAATGATGTTACAGGCATTGGAAACGGTCGGCGGACTTACCAGTTTACCGTTATCAATTGATTCTAGTCATGTGGACGTTATTGAAGCAGCACTTAGAAGATATCCCGGCAGAGCTTTGATTAACTCTATTTCTTATGAAAAGACAAAGTTTGAACAGCTAATGCCGATAGCAAAGAAATACGGTGCAATGTTTATTTTACTTCCGTTATCTGACGAAGGTCTTCCGAAAGATTTGCAGGAAAAAATAGATATTATTGAAAAAATAGAGAAACGCGCTTTTGAACTGGGAATGCGTAAGGAAGATATTATTGTGGATGGACTGGTAGCGACTGTCGGTGCGAATAAAACAGCGGCATTAGAGACACTGGAAACCATTCGTTATTGTAAGGCAAACGGACTTGCAACAACCTGTGGTTTGTCTAATATCTCTTTTGGATTGCCGGAGAGAAGTTTTGTCAATACTACTTTCCTTACAATGGCAATTCAGGCCGGTCTTACGATGGCAATTGCGAATCCTTCACAGGAACTTTTAGTAAGCTGTGCATTTGCATCGGATTTGCTTCTGAACAAGGAAGGTGCAGACATTCGTTATATTGAGCTTATGGATGTTGTGAAAGAAAAAAGGGAAGCGTTGGGAGAGGCAGCACAAAAGTCTTCCGGTATTCGTATAACAGGAAAACAAGCGTCACAACAGGCAAGTGGTTCGATTCGAGACAAACTTCATAATGATGTCTTGAAAGGCAATATAAAAGCGATTGTAGAAGACACCAAGAAAGCGGTGGAAGAAGGCAATCAGCCAAAAGCATTGCTAGATGAAGTATTGCTTCCGGGGATTAACGAAGTAGGCGAACTTTTTGATAAAGGAAAATATTTCCTGCCACAATTGATTGCCAGTGCTGAGGCGATGAAAGCTTCCATAGAATATTTGGAACCATTATTGATGCAAAATGCCTCAGAGGGAGAAATGCCTACGGTAGTGATTGCAACCGTAGAAGGTGATATTCATGATATAGGCAAGAATCTGGTCGCACTGATGTTGAAAAATTATGGCTTTAATGTGATTGATTTAGGAAAAGATGTTCCCAAAGAAGTCATTATTGAAAAGGCAAAAGAGTACAATGCACAGGTGATTGCATTGTCCGCGCTAATGACAACAACTATGCAGCAGATGCGACATGTCATTGAATATGCAAAAGAAAAAGAAGTTGATGCAAAAGTAATTATTGGTGGTGCTGTTATTACACAGGATTATGCGGATGAAATTGGTGCAGACGGATATTCAAAAGATGCAGCAGATGCAGTCAAATTGACAAAAAGACTTCTTGGAATTGAGAATTAGTGGGTGAAGTATGACGGAACAATTTGAAGAACAGGTAAGTGAACAAACGTTGGAGAAATTATTAAAAAAGCAGGAAAAACAGTTGTTTTATTCCAGATTGACGGCATTTACAGGGGTAGGTGTTTTCGTGGCAGTTGTAATTGCATTAGTGCTTGTAATTCCGAAAGTAGTCACCGTATTAGATGAAATCAACGAAGTGGCAACGATGGCAGAAACAACGCTTACAAATGCGGATACGACGCTTACGGATATTTCTACCATGAGTACCAATGTTACTATGGTGTGTACTGAGATGGAAACCTTTCTTTCGGAAAACTCAGAAACAATGTCAACAGCGATGGAAGATATCAGTTCCATTGATTTTGAGGGGTTGAACAGTGCAATTCAGGATTTGGAAGATGTCGTGGAACCTTTGGCGAATATGATGAATGTTTTTAACTGATAGGAGGAGTAGAGAAATTATGATAGGTGCAGATGCAATGGTAAAATGCTTGGAAGAAGAAGGCGTAGAGTACGTATTTGGTTATCCGGGTGTTGCTATTTGTCCATTTTATAACAGTATATTAAATTCCGATATTGATACGATTTTAATTCGTACTGAGCAGAATGCAGCGCATGCGGCAAGTGGTCTTGCCAGAGTGAGTGGAAAGGTTGGTGTGTGTGCCGTTACTTCCGGTCCCGGTGCAACCAACGTGATTACCGGTATTGCAACTGCTTTTGCAGATAGTATTCCGCTTGTTTGTATTACCGGACAGGTAAACAGCGAATTACTTGGCTCTGATGTATTTCAGGAAGCAGATATTACAGGTGCGGTAGAATCCTTTGTAAAATACAGCTATCTTGTAAAAGACGCGAATGAAATTCCTCGTATTTTTAAAGAGGCATTTTATATTGCAAATTCCGGAAGAAAAGGTCCTGTACTGATTGACGTACCGATTGATGTTCAGAATGCGGTGATAAACAAATTTAAATATCCGGAAGAAGTGAATATGCGCACTTATAAGCCAACGATTAAGGGACATATTGTGCAGATTAAGAAGGTTGTGAAGGAATTATCCAAAGCGAAGAGACCTATTATCTGTGCCGGTGGAGGTGTGCTTTTAAGTGATGCAGAGAAAGAACTTCGTGCTTTTGCGGAAGAATATAGAATTCCGGTTGTTTCTACTATGATGGGAATTGGTGTTATGCCGACAAAACACCCGATGTATTACGGTATGGTTGGTAACAACGGAAAGCCATATGCAAATCGTGCCATGAATGAGTCTGATTTGCTGATTATGGTAGGTGCCAGAGTGGCAGACCGTGCAGTAAGCCAGCCGGATTTGATTACCGAGAATAAGGTTCTGGTACATATTGATGTTGACCCGGCTGAAATCGGCAAAAACGTTGGAGCAGCCATTCCTCTTGTAGGTGATGCAAAACATATTTTTGAGGATTTTGCAAAAGAAGAATTTACTTGTGAACATGAAGAGTGGATTGAAACCTTGAATCAGTATCGTGATACGATGGATAGAAAGCGTAATCCCAACCCGGATTATGTGGATCCGGCTGAATTTATCCGTATGATGTCTGAGAAAATGGAAGAAGATGCTGTTTATGTAGCGGATGTTGGTCAGAACCAGATTTGGTCCTGTGGCTATCATATTGTGAAAAATGGTCGTTTCTTAACAACCGGTGGTATGGGAACAATGGGTTATTCTATTCCGGCAGCCATGGGAGCGAAATTAGCTTGTCCGAAGAAACAGGTTGTTGCTGTATGTGGTGACGGTTCTTTCCAGATGTCCATGATGGAGCTTGCAACCATGAAACAGTTTAAAGTTCCTGTAAAAATTGTCGTACTTAAAAATAATTATCTCGGTATGGTAAGAGAGTACCAGCATTATACTTACAAAGACAATTATTCGGTAGTTGATTTGTCAGGCAGCCCTGATTTAGAGAAATTAGCTATGGCTTATGACATGAAATTCATGCGTCTTTTCAACATGGATAAAGCGCAGGAAACAATCGACGAGTTTCTGGCAAATGATGAGTCAATGCTTTTAGAATGCATTATTGACCCGATGGATTTGGTAAAATAGTAAACTCGGATATAGGAAGGATAATGAAAGATGAAGAAAATATATTCCGTATTGGTAGAAAACCGTTCCGGTGTGCTTTGTAAAGTAGCGGGACTCTTTTCCAGAAGATGTTTTAATATTGATAGTCTGGCTGTAGGTGAAACCGATGATCCGGAAGTTTCCTGTATGACCATCGTAAGCAGCGGTGACCAGAGAACCATTGAACAGATTGAAAAACAGCTTAACAAAAAGCTCGATGTCATTAAAGTAAAAACGTTTGATGAAACGGCAAGTATCAGCAGGGAATTGATGTTGATTAAAGTAAAATATAATAAGAGTAATCGTCGTGATATCATGGAAACCTGTGAAATTATGAAGGCTGATATCGTTGATATGTCTAAGAATCTGATGATTATTCAGATTTGTGATGTGCCGGAAAAAATTAAATTATTAATTACTATGCTACAATCTGTCAGTGTAGTAGAAGTAGCAAGAACCGGAACACTTGCATTGCCGAAGTGTCTGGATACGGAATAGACAAAACTGATGTAGAAAGCCAAATTGCAAATGTGCTAAGTGTTGACTTTTCAACCGATAGTTGCTACAATTATTGACAGTGTTTGTCTAGAAGTACAAGCGTTGCTTGGAGAAAGGCAGGAAATTCTTATGAATAAAAAAGTATTTCAGCTTCTGGTAGACAATACAGCCGGTGTACTGAGCCGTATTTCCGGATTGTTTTCCAGACGCGGTTACAATATTGAAAGTATTACAGCAGGTGTAACAGCAGATCCGCGATTTACTCGCATTACCATTGTTGCTTCCGGTGATGATGAAATTTTGGATCAGATTGAGAAGCAGGTAGCAAAGTTAGTCGATGTTCGTGACATTAAGGAATTGAAGCCACATGAAAGTGTTTACCGTGAGCTTGCAATGATTAAAGTAAAAGCATCTGCGGAAAAGAGACAGGGTGTTATTGCAATAGCTGATATCTTTCGTGCAAATATTGTTGATGTTTCCAAAGAAAGTCTTATTGTTGAATTAACAGGAAATCAGGAGAAGATAGAAGCGTTTATCAATCTCTTAGATGGTTATGAAATTTTAGAGCTTGCCAGAACCGGTATAGCCGGACTTGGACGTGGTATTGAGAACGTTACATATTTATAAAAAGGTGATCGAAACGCGTAATGATTTTGTAGCTTAGAGGGGAGAACCCTTTCAGTTATATATTTTTAAACAATTTTAAGTCAAATGGAGGAGAAAGAAATGGCTAATATTTTTTATCAGGAAGATTGTAACTTATCTTTATTAGATGGTAAGACAATCGCAGTCATTGGTTATGGTAGCCAGGGACATGCACATGCATTAAATGCAAAAGAATCAGGTTGTCATGTCATTATTGGTCTTTATGAAGGCTCTAAATCCTGGGCAAAAGCAGAAGCACAGGGATTTGAAGTATATACAGCAGCAGAAGCTGCTAAGAAAGCAGATATTATCATGATTCTTATCAATGATGAGTTACAGGCTTCTGTATACAAAAATGATATTGAACCAAACTTAGAAGAAGGTAACATGTTAATGTTTGCTCATGGTTTCAACATTCATTTCGGATGTATTACACCACCTAAGAATGTAGACGTTACCATGATTGCACCAAAAGGACCTGGACACACAGTAAGAAGCGAATATCAGGCAGGTAAGGGTGTTCCTTGTTTAGTAGCTGTACATCAGGATGCTACTGGTAAAGCACAGGATATGGCACTTGCATATGCACTTGCTATCGGTGGTGCCAGAGCAGGTGTTCTTGAAACTACATTCAGAACAGAAACAGAAACAGACTTATTTGGTGAGCAGGCAGTATTATGTGGTGGTGTTTGTGCACTTATGCAGGCTGGTTTCGAAACATTAGTAGAAGCTGGTTATGACCCAAGAAATGCTTACTTTGAATGTATTCATGAAATGAAATTAATCGTAGACTTGATTTATCAGTCCGGTTTTGCAGGAATGAGATATTCTATCTCCAATACAGCAGAATACGGTGATTACATCACAGGACCTAAGATTATCACAGAAGATACTAAGAAAGCTATGAAGAAAGTTCTGTCCGATATTCAGGATGGTACATTTGCAAAAGATTTCTTACTTGATATGTCTTCCGCAGGAAGTCAGGTTCACTTCAAAGCTATGAGAAAGCTTGCTGCTGAGCATCCTTCAGAAGTAGTTGGTGAAGAAATTAGAAAGCTTTATAGCTGGAATGGCGAAGATAAGTTAATCAACAACTAATCGTATGCGCAATATTATCCCGTGAGGGAACAGTAATGATATGATACCCAAGTATAGTTTGTAAGGACTGTACTTGGGTTTTTTGTAGGAGAATTTTAAGTATGAAACTAAGAAATGAATACACCTGTCCGTTGGAAATGACACATGATATTATTCGTGGTAAATGGAAACCTATTATTATATGGGAACTTAGTAAAGGTAAGAAATCTCTATCAAGTTTAAAAAATGAAATTAAAGGTATAAGTCAAAAAATGTTACTTCAGCATTTGCAAGAACTTTCGGATTATGGAGTTGTGTCAAAAAATGTGTATGAGGGCTATCCCTTGAAAGTGGAATACTATTTAACGGATAGGGGAAGAAAAATATTTGAAGTAGTTTCAATTATGCAAGGAATCGGTATTGAAATTATGGTAGAAGATAAACGAGAAGACTTTTTGAAGGAAAAAGGATTATTATAGTTACAAAAAAGTGGGTAATTTACTTTGGCGCTAAATGCTTTTATTATAATAGCAGGAGGTGCTTAGAGATGAAAGATATAGAAAAAACAATAGGAAATATAATTGATAAACAGAGTGTTTCGTTTATCGGTTCTGTGGATGGTGATGGCTTTCCAAACATGAAAGCAATGTTACCACCACGCAAAAGGGAAGGAATAAAAGAGTTTTATTTTACTACAAACACATCTTCCATGAGAGTTGCTCAGATTAGAAAAAATTCAAAGGCATGTATTTATTTTTGTGACAAACGTTTTTTCAAAGGTGTTATGCTTATAGGAGAGATGGAGGTATTAGAGGATAAGCATAGCAAAGAAATGATTTGGCGAGAAGGCGATACAATGTATTATCCGTTGGGAGTTATAGACCCTGATTACTGCGTTTTGCGATTTGTTGCAACAAAGGGACGTTTTTATAGTAATTTTAGTTCGCAAGACTTCCCTGTATAGAAATTTCTGATAAAAATCGTGTTGTCTGTAACGTCTGGTCTTTCCATGCAAATCCAATATTTCTGGATGGAATCTTTTTCTCCATAGGCAATCGGATTAAACTGCCGTCAGCTAGTTCTTTTGTGACAAAATTTTCGATGACACAGGCAATACCGATATCAATTTTAGCAAATTCGATTAGTAAATCCATGGTGGAAATTTCGATTATCTGAGAAATTTCAATATTTTCTTGCTGTAAATAATTGTTAATGTAACGTCTGGAAATATTTTCTTCATCCAACATAAGAAAAGTTGCTTCATTCCAGAGTGGTACATTTATATCAGAACATTCTAAACGAGTAGCAAGATTTTTCAGATATTGCTTCGTTGTCACAAAAGAATCCTGGATTTCCATAACCGGAGAAAAAGACAAATCTTTCATATCAGAAGAGGTACCAATAAGCCCGATATCCAATGTTCCATTACGAAGCCCCTTTATCGTTTCGCTTGTTGGCTGGCAGGCAATGGAAACCTTGATATGAGGATTATTCTGAATGAACTTTTGTAAGTAAGGAATCAGAACATATTTGCACAAGGTAGTACTTACACCGATGGTAAGCTGTCCAATACCAAGATCATGGATTTTACGAAGCTGTTCTTCACCATATGAAATTGCCTGAAATGCCTGTTCTAACTGTTCCTGTAAAAGCATGCCTTCCTTTGTCAGACGAACACCACGGGAATTACGATAAAAGAGAATCGTGTTAAGATTTTCTTCCAGCTTTGCAATGGATTTGCTGACTGCAGGCTGACTGATAAATAGTTTTTTGGAAGCAAGAGATATGTTTCCGGCTTTGGCGGTTGTGTAAAAAATATGATACAGATTTAAATTTTGTTCCATGATATTAACAATTCCCTTTCTGATTAGTAAAAATTCTTTCATAATTTTTTAAAATCGTCTATGAATCTTATTTTTTATCATTATAATATAACTACAGGGAATAGTAAATATAAATAATATATATTGGAAGAATAATAATTGATATGATATACTGAGAAACAGATAGAACAAGAATAACAGTTCGATTGTTTAAGGAAGAATATTATAATGGCTTGACTGGACTTGAAAATTTTTCGCATGTGATTATAATATATTATTTAGATAAGGCAAATTACGAAAGTGATAAACATTTACAAAGACGTCCACAAAACAGAGATGATATGCCGTTGGTTGGTATTTTTTCTCAAAGAGGAAAAGACAGACCAAACAAAATCGGAATGACATCTGTTCAGATTGTTTCGGTAGATGAAAAATCATTAACCGTAAAAGGGTTAGATGCCATTGATGGAACATCTATACTTGATATAAAACCTTATTATCCCGTTTATGATAAAAAGGATGCGCAAGTACCTGAATGGGTTACAAGGTTGATGGAACATTATTTTTGAGAAACCTTTTGGAAAATATGATAAGAGTACTTGTTATAGAAGGAAGTAATTTAGAATAAGGAGGGAAATATTATGGGAATGACAATGACCCAGAAAATACTGGCGGCACATGCTGGATTAGAGAAAGTAGAAGCTGGTCAGTTAATTGAAGCAAATTTGGATTTAGTGCTTGGAAACGATATCACAAGTCCGGTAGCCATTAAGGAAATGGAGAAAATGAAAGTAGACGGCGTTTTTGATAAAGATAAAATTGCGCTTGTACCGGATCATTTTGTGCCGAATAAAGATATTAAATCCGCTGAGCACTGCAAATGCGTGAGAGAATTCGCATATCGTAACGAAATTACCAATTATTTTGAAGTAGGCGAGATGGGGATCGAACATGCGCTGCTTCCGGAGAAAGGTTTGACTGTTGCTGGTGACGTTATCATCGGTGCTGATTCTCATACTTGTACATACGGTGCACTTGGTGCATTTTCCACCGGTGTAGGAAGCACTGATATGGCGGCTGGTATGGCAACCGGTAAAGCATGGTTTAAAGTACCGTCAGCTATTAAATTTAATATTGTTGGTAAACCAAGTAAATGGGTAAGCGGTAAAGACGTTATTCTGCACATTATAGGTATGATTGGTGTAGACGGCGCTTTATACAAATCCATGGAATTTGTTGGAGAAGGTATCAAAAACCTTACGATGGATGATCGTTTCACAATTGCTAACATGGCAATTGAAGCAGGTGGAAAAAATGGTATTTTTCCGGTGGATGAGCTTGCAATTGAATATATGAAAGAACATTCCAAGAGAACATATACCATTTATGAAGCAGATGAAGATGCCGTTTATGACGAAGAATATACTATCGACTTGAGTGCCCTTCGTCCAACGATTGCATTCCCACATTTACCGGAAAACACAAAGACAATTGATGAAATCAAAGAAGATATCAAGATTGATCAGGTTGTGATTGGTTCCTGTACAAACGGAAGACTGGATGACTTAAGAATTGCCGCAGAAGTATTGAAAGACAGACATGTTGCAAAAGGAATGAGATGTATTATTATTCCGGCAACACAAGCAATCTATATGCAGGCAATGGAAGAAGGACTTCTGAAAACTTTCATTGAAGCGGGTGCAGTTGTAAGCACACCGACCTGTGGACCTTGTCTTGGCGGTTACATGGGTATTCTGGCTGAGGGAGAGCGTTGTGTATCTACAACAAATCGTAACTTTGTCGGAAGAATGGGACATGTGGATTCCGAAATTTATTTGGCAAGCCCTGCAGTTGCCGCAGCAAGTGCGATTACAGGTAAGATTTCCTGTCCGTGTCAGTTGGCGTAAGCACTTGTATAAAATCAATAATAAAATCAATAGATAAAGCAGAAATGCTTAAAGAAGTAATATGAATTGAAACAAATATTTATAGGAGGCATTAGCATGAAAGCAGCAAAAGGTACTGTTTTTAAATATGGTGATAACGTAGATACAGACGTAATTATTCCGGCTCGTTATTTGAATTCATCGGATCCGGCAGAATTAGCAACACATTGTATGGAAGATATTGATAAAGATTTCGTGAAAAATGTGCAAAAAGGCGATATTATGGTAGCAACCAAAAACTTTGGTTGTGGTTCCTCCAGAGAGCATGCGCCAATTGCAATTAAAGCGGCAGGTGTAAGCTGCGTTATCGCAGAAACCTTTGCAAGAATTTTTTACCGTAATGCAATCAACATCGGACTTCCAATTATTGAGTGTCCAGAAGCTGCTAAAGGAATTGATGCAGGTGATGTGGTAGAAGTAAACTTTGATACCGGAGTCATTACCGATGTAACTAAGGGGACTACTTACAAAGGGCAGGCATTCCCTGAATTTATGCAGAAAATCATTGCTGCAGAGGGACTCGTAAATTATATTAACGAGAAATAGAAATGCAAATATAAGAATATCTAAGAGATTAAAAAGATGGAATCTTGAATATAACACAAGATTCCGTTTTTATAATGAAGATTTTTTGTCGGGTTTTTGTTATAATAGGCATAACATATGAAAAAAGAGGATTGAATCGGAATCTATGATTAATAGAGTTGATGGAAATTATTATAATGATTATTCACAAATGAAGACTGTTAACACAATTCAGGATAATGGCGAGAAATTTAGTCTAGACTATAAACAGGAGAGTCTTCATTCAGAAGAAACCGAAAAAGAAAAGAAAGAATCAAAAGAAGCGAAAAATCAGGCGGCAGAGCGAAATGGAGTAAAGCTTGAACTTTCGCAAAATTCTGCATACACAAGTACAAAATCGGAACATACAAATGATGAACCAAAAACACAGGAGAAAACGGAGCAAAAATCAATTCTTGGCACCATTCAAGAAATGATTACGGATATCGTACAGTCTGTAAAGGATTTCTTCTATCGAATATGGAATGATACGGATGTGGTGCAGGCACCGGAAGAACAAGAAGCGATCGCAAAGCAATTGGATCTTGAGGTGGCACGACGCAGTGACGAGGAATGGGTTGATAAGGAAATTCAACAATATCTGCATACCGGAGATTTACCTCAGGTAATAAACTTGTTGACTGATAATGGAAGAAAGACGATTGCTAAAAATTCGACTCTCTTAACTTATTATGACAGAAATGGCAGAGTGGTTGAACCAAGTGCATCAGATAAAGAGAGAATTCTGCATGGCGACAGAAGTAGTCGAAAACTTTAGAATTTAGGGTTTGATTTTTGGGAATTAAATTGTATGTAGAAAGGATGGGAAAACGTAATGAGAATAACGAAGAAAAAAGTAGCGATTGTAGGGTGTGGCTTAGTTGGCTCTACAACAGCATTCAGTCTGATTACACAGGGGATTTGTGATGAAGTTATGCTAATTGATGCCAATGAGGAACGAGCTTATGGTGAAATGCTTGACTTAAATAACTGTATAGAATATTTAAATAGAAATGTTATTGTAAAAACCGGAAAATATATGGACTGCGGGGATATGGACATTGTTGTTATTGCGGCAGGTGCACCACCTAAGCAAGGACAATCCAGATTGGATACGTTAGAGGCGAGTGCAAAGATATGTAAATCTATTGTCAATCCTATTATGTCCAGCGGATTTGATGGTATTTTTCTTGTTGTCTCTAATCCGGTTGATATGATTTCTCACTATGTTTATAAATTATCCGGATTACCGAAAAATCAAGTGATTGGCTCAGGTACAGCCATTGATTCGGCGAGACTGCAGAATTTTATTGGTCAGATTACCAAGATTGATCCAAGAAATATATATGCTTTCTGTATGGGAGAGCATGGCGATTCCCAGATGGTTCCGTGGTCTACTGTTACGGTAGGCGGAAAGCCGTTCTTTGATGTTTTACAAGATAACAAGGAACAGTTTGGCGATATTGATTTGGAAGGGTTGGTGCACAAAACAACACAGGAAGGATGGGAAATTCTAAATCGTAAAGGAACCACTTATTATGGAATTGCAACCGCTTGTGCCGGTATTATAAAAGCAATTTTAAATGATGAAAACAAGATTATTCCGGTTTCCACGCTTTTGGAGGGTGAGTACGGTGAAAAAGATGTTTATGCAGGTGTTCCGACGGTCTTAAACCGTTTGGGAGCTGCGGATGTGTTGGAAATTCACATGACACCGGGAGAATTAACAAGATTTAAAGAATCTACTAAAATAATTCGTGAATATACAGACAAAATTATCAAGAGCGATAGCCAATTAAGTGCCAAATAAAGAAAACAGGGGACTCATAATTTATTTATGAGATAACCCTGTTTTTTCCGTTTCTCTTACCAAAATATAAATTAGCATCTGCGTTTGTTATAGTATCTTCGACAGAACTACCGGCTTGATGGGAGGCAACACCGATTGTAAGGGAACAATGTATTATTTTTTCGCCATGATAGAATATATTATTTGCAATATTTCGGCGAATGGTTTCAGCTTTTTGACAAGCTTGGTTAAGTGTGCTGTTATTACTGAGAATGAGAATTTCTTCGCCACCCCAACGACAAACATAGTCATCATCCTTTACGTGTTCCTGAATGATAGTAGCGACACATTTTAATACTTCGTCACCGAAATCATGGCCGTAGGTGTCATTTATTTTTTTGAAGTTATCAATATCACACATTAAAATACAGAAATCGGAGTGAGACTCCAGTGCATGATTCAGAAAAATCTGCATACTGCGACGATTATACAAACCGGTCAAAGGATCGGTACTGGCAAGCTTCTCTAAAATTTCATTCTGATTACGAAGTTTGTTTGTTGCACTGTGCATTTCATAAACAAAGATCAAAGAAAAAAATAGTAAAAAAATAAAGGTACAAACGGAGTTAAATCCGTAAATTATAAATTCCAGAACAGGGGAATCATCAGTTTCGTAAACCGGTCCGGAAAACAAGGAAATCATACGACATCCGATGTAGGAAAAAAAGCCTGCAATGCCAAGAAGCGTAGCGGTGAGATATTTTCGTTTTCCTGCTATTAAAGAGTGGCACATATAATAGCCGAACGGTATGAGAGCTATTATGTATTGTGGGAAACCGAAACGCCACCCGATACAAATTGTAGAGACAAATGAGTGGGCAACAATTTCAACATAAATAATATAAAAAATACGAATCAGCTTGCATTCATAATGAATTGCGCGAGCACAGCTCAAATAGATTATAACACTTAATATGTTAAAGATAATTAAAGGGAGAATATGAAGGTAGCAAAAAAGAGCAACAAGAATGATATGTACTGTTGCAATAGAGTAAATAAGAATACTATATTTATATTGTTCAGATGAAACAATGCGTCGGAATATTTTTCGTGCCTTATCAACACTCTTCATATTGGTATGTCCTTTTATCATTGGTTACTTGTAACAAATAAAAAGTGAAAAACAAAATATTTATATTTAAAATTATATAATAAAATGATAGCAAAGTAAATTATAAAAATATAAATCTTGTTTCAAAACAAACAGTTCGCTATAATAGAATGTAATAATCAGAGAAAGAGAAGATATCGCATGGATAAGGAAGCATTTGAAGAGGCAAAGCTTAAAGTACTTTTGAAACAACATGAACAGCATGGTTTTGGTACTTTGCAGGAGAAAACAGTGCATGCGGTAATGAAATTATATTATGAGCCGAATATTGACTATCATGAGGTTCCGATAGAAGGTTATATTGCCGATATATATACCGGTAATCGTATTATTGAGATTCAGAACGGGAATTTTAATCGGCTCAGAGATAAATTAGCAGCATTTTTGCCGAATTATCAGGTTACTGTAGTTTTGCCGATTCCACATTTTAAGTGGCTTATCTGGATGGATGAAGAGAGCGGGGAATTGTCGAAGAAGCACAAATCGCCTGTGACCGGAAGTGTATATAGTGCTTTTCCGGAATTATATAAAATCAAAAATTTGTTAACACATCCCAATCTTTCTTTTGCATTTCCGCTGATTGATATGGATGAGTACCGTCTTCTGAATGGTTGGAGTAAAGATCGGAAACGGGGTTCTAATCGTTATGACAGAATGCCTTTGGCGTTGGTTGATGAAGTGTGGTTTGAAAGACCGGAAGATTTTATTCAAGTGATTCCCTATGAATTGGAAGATACATTTACAGTGAAAGAATTTGCGAAAGCAGCAAAAATTCATTGTGATTTGGCTAGAGTAACACTGCATATTTTGTTTAGCATGAAGTTAGTGAATCGTGTAGGAAAACGTGGAAGAGAATATTTGTATGAGGTTGCATTATGGAATTGATGATAGGAATACATATTGTAGGGTTTATATTATGCTTAATATTGGCGCTTTCTATGTTTATGATAAAACCATCTGAAGCGCAGAAATGTTTGTTTGAAGGAACGGCATTTATTTCACTGAATGTATTTGGATATTTATATGAGTTATTAGCCACAACAGAGGAAACAATGTATGTGGCCGTTAAACTAGAATATATAGGTACAACGTGTGGATTATTAGGATTCTTGTTTTTTGTTTGTCTGTACAATAGCCGAATTAAGAAAAGTATTTTGAAAGCAATAAAAATATTTTTTGTCATTAATAACATGATTGTACTGGCGGTTGTGCTTTGTTTTGATAAACATAATTTATATTATTCCCAAATTGAACGCGTAGATATGGGTAGTGGGCAGTGTATGTGGATTTTTACACCGGGACCGTTTCGTATCTGGTGGAGTGTTGCTATGTGGTCATTGGGATTGATTATTGTACTCATTGCATCGGCATCCGCAATGGAACATAAAAAAGAACATCGACATGAGTACAGGTTGATTGTTTTTGCAACAGCGATTCCTGTCATTTTTCTATTGATAACGGTAAGTGGTGTTACCGGGGTATATGATATCTTTCCGCTCTCTATGATAATTGCGGAAAGCTTATTGGTTTTTACCATGTTCCGCTATCGTTTGTTTGATACGGTTACCATTGCTAAAGAACGAGTTTTAGAAGAGTTAAAAGAAGGTATTTTTGTAACAGATAGTTTTGGAGATACGCTTTACTTTAATCATGAATTTGGTTTGATTTTTCCGCGTGTGCAAAACAGTAATATCGAGGTGCATCATGATAAAATGACGCATCGGGAAATATTGCGCTTTATTGAAGGGCATCCGGAGGGATTCTGGATGGAAGAACATTTCTTTAAATGGCAAAAGGTTGATATTCTCAATCATAACGAACAAGTTGCCGGTAATTTATACCGTATTTTTGATGTAACAGAGGATTATCGTCAAACAAGAAGATTGATTGAATTAAAGGAAGAAGCAGAGCGTGCCAATAAAGCAAAAAGTTCTTTCCTTGCCAGTATGTCCCATGAAATTCGTACGCCGATTAACGCGGTGCTGGGTATGAACGAAATGATTCTGCGAGAAAGTGAGTCGGAGAATATCAGAGAGTATGCGGTCAATATTCATAATGCCGGTAAAACATTGCTTTCGATAATCAATGATGTACTTGATTTATCGAAGATTGAATCCGGCAAAATGGAAATTGTTGCAGCAGATTATGATATTCGAATGTTAATTGTAGATATTGAGAACATGATATCTATGCGTGCAGAAGAGAAGAATTTGAAATTTGTAATTGAAGCGGACAAAACGATACCGATGAAGCTTTATGGCGATGAAATGCGAGTGAAGCAATGTATTATCAATTTGCTGACAAATTCGGTTAAGTATACAAAACAAGGTTCCATTCATTTAATGATAGAAAAAGTGAAAACAGAAGATGGTATGATTAATCTCCGGGTAAGCGTGAAAGATACCGGTATCGGAATCCAAGAGAAAGATTTGGATAAATTATTTGATTCGTTTATTCGTTTGGATATGTCTAAGAATCGTAATGTTGAGGGTACCGGTCTAGGTCTTAATATTACGCGACGTCTTGTCGAGATGATGGGCGGGAAACTGAATGTTACGAGTGTTTATGGAGAAGGCAGTACATTTTCATTTGTTATTCCACAGAAAATCGTGGATTCTCAGGAAATGGGAAATTATAAAGAGTGTCTGAAAGAAATGACAGACAATCTGGTGAGCAAACATAAAAACTTTATTGCGCCGACTGCTAATATCCTTTCGGTAGATGATAACAGGGTAAATATTGCCGTTGTAAAAGGCTTACTAAAGAAAATACAGATAAAATGCGATTCTGCGCTTAGTGGCGTCGAGTGTTTGGAAAAAGTAGCGCAGAACCGATACGACGTAATTCTGTTAGATCATATGATGCCGGAAATGGATGGAATAGAAACATTACGCAGAATGCAGGATATTTCGTTGTATCAGCAGACAAGACCTGCTGTCATAGCACTTACTGCCAATGCTATTGCCGGAGCAAAAGACGAATATTTACAAGCAGGGTTTACCGATTATCTATCCAAACCGATTGATTCAGCAAAACTTGAGGAATTATTACAGCGGTATTTGCCGTCAGAGAAAATAGAGGAAGTAGAGTAGAAAACTACACTGTATCTGGTATTTTTTGCTTTTCAAACTACTAAATATATGGTAAAATGTTCGCGAAAGTTAAGCAGTGAGGTGTTTGCATGGCAAAAGAAAATAAATATGACGCATCCAGTATTACCGTTCTGGAGGGACTGGAAGCTGTCAGAGTAAGACCGGGTATGTACATAGGTAGTGTTTCTACCAAAGGTCTGAATCATTTAATCTATGAAATCGTTGATAATGCAGTGGATGAGCATCTGGCGGGATATTGTAAGACAATTTATGTTACACTGGAAGCAGATGGGTCGGCAACGATAGAGGATGATGGGCGTGGTATTCCGGTCGGAATGCATGAGAAAGGAATCAGTGCAGAGCGACTGGTATTTACGACACTCCATGCCGGCGGTAAATTTGATAACGAAGCATATAAGACAAGTGGTGGTCTACATGGTGTGGGTTCCTCGGTCGTCAATGCTTTGTCGTCCTGGTTGCATGTTGTTGTGAAAACCGA
This sequence comes from Lachnospiraceae bacterium, assembly GCA_017440375.1. GTDB lineage: Bacteria > Bacillota > Clostridia > Lachnospirales > Lachnospiraceae > UBA3282. The sequence goes on along the minus strand of JAFSHK010000059.1, from coordinate 19,765 downwards.
AGGCTGCATATATGAAGATAAATATGAACGTGGAGTGCCTGTTCTGGAATTACAGAATGGGCTTTTGCCGGTTGTTGGGAAAACCAAAGAAACCGGAACAAAGATTAGTTTCTTACCGGATGATACGATTTTTGATAAAACAAGATTTAAAGAAGATGAAGTGAAAAGTCGTTTGCATGAAACAGCATATTTAAATCCCAATCTTACAATTGTTTTTGAAGACAAAAGAAAAGATGAAGTGGAACATATTGAATATCATGAGCCGGAAGGAATTATCGGTTTTATCAAGGATATGAATAAGTCCAAAGAAGCAATTCATGATGTCATTTATTTTCAGGGAGAAGCGGAAGGAATCAACGTAGAAGTAGCATTTCAGTACGTGAATGAATTCCATGAAAATGTTCTTGGTTTTTGTAATAATATTTACAATGCCGAAGGTGGTACACACTTGACCGGCTTTAAAACCATGTTTACAAACGTAATCAATACATATGCAAGGGGCTTGAATATCCTGAAAGAAAAGGATGTTAATTTTACCGGTGCTGATGTACGAAATGGTATGACGGCGGTTGTTTCTATTAAGCATCCGGACCCTCGTTTTGAAGGACAAACTAAGACAAAATTAGATAATCAGGATGCCTCCAAAGTGGTTAGTAAAGTAACGGGTGATGAAATTGTCCGTTTTTTTGACCGTAATCTGGAAACCTTGAAAAATATCATAGGATGTGCAGAAAAAGCTGCAAAAATCCGTAAAACAGAAGAAAAAGCGAAAACCAATATGCTTACCAAACAGAAGTTTTCTTTTGATTCTAATGGCAAACTGGCAAATTGTGAATCAAAGGATGCTTCTAAATGTGAAATCTTCATCGTAGAAGGTGATTCTGCGGGCGGTAGTGCCAAAACAGCAAGAAATCGTATGTTTCAGGCGATTCTGCCGATTCGCGGTAAGATTTTGAATGTCGAGAAAGCAAGCATAGATAAGGTGCTTGCCAATGCGGAAATCAAGACAATGATTAATGCTTTTGGTTGTGGCTTTTCGGAAGGCTATGGTAATGATTTTGATATTACTAAGCTTCGTTACGACAAAATTATTATTATGGCGGATGCGGACGTGGATGGTGCACACATTTCTACGTTGCTTTTGACGTTATTTTATCGGTTTATGCCGGAGCTTATCTATGAGGGACATGTTTATATTGCCATGCCGCCTCTTTATAAAGCGATGCCGTCTAAGGGTAAAGAAGAATATCTGTATGATGATAAGGCATTAGAGAAATATCGTAAAACACACAAAGGACCTTTTACCTTACAGCGTTATAAAGGTCTTGGTGAAATGGATGCAGAGCAGTTGTGGGAAACAACTCTTGACCCGGATACAAGACTTTTGAAACTGGTAGAAATAGAGGATGCCAGAATGGCTTCTGAAGTAACGGAAATGTTGATGGGAACGGATGTGCCGCCACGTAAAGCATTTATTTATAATCATGCGCAGGATGCGGAATTGGATATTTAGACAGACTGGTATACAGAATAAAGAATTGTAGTGAAAGACGAATAGTTCTACAAGCAAAGGTAGTGTAAAATAATATGAACGATAGAATTATAAAAACGGAATATTCCGAGGTAATGCAGAAATCCTATATTGATTATGCGATGAGCGTTATTATTGCCAGAGCCTTGCCGGATGTTCGTGACGGACTTAAACCGGTACAACGAAGAACTTTATATGATATGTATGAACTTGGCATCCGTTATGACAGACCGTATCGTAAATCTGCGCGTATTGTCGGTGATACGATGGGTAAATATCATCCGCATGGTGACAGTTCCATTTATGAAGCGCTTGTTGTTATGACACAGGATTTCAAAAAAGGACTTCCACTTGTTGACGGACACGGTAACTTCGGTAATATCGAGGGCGACGGCGCAGCAGCAATGCGTTATACCGAAGCGAGATTAGAGAAAATCACGCAGGAAGCTTTTCTTGCGGATTTAGATAAAGATGTGGTGGATTTTCTGCCAAACTTTGATGAAACGGAGAAAGAACCAAGTGTTCTTCCGGTTAAAATACCGAATCTCCTGATTAATGGTTCGGAGGGTATTGCGGTTGGTATGGCAACCAACATTCCGCCACACAATTTAGTGGAAGTTATCAACGCAACCAAAGCCTATATGAAGGATGAAAACATTACGACAAGGGAATTGATGCGTTATGTGAAGGGACCGGATTTCCCGACGGGTGGTATTGTCATCAATCAGGACGAGCTTCTGGATATCTATGAAACAGGAGCGGGTAAGGTGAAAATCCGTGGTAAAGTAGAAGTAGAGAAAGCCAAAGGCGGAAAAGTAAATCTTGTAATTACAGAGATTCCTTTTACCATGATAGGGACCAATATCGGCAAGTTTCTTATGGATGTGGCCGCTCTTGCAGAAACGAAGAAGACACAGGATATTGTGGATATTACAAATCAGTCCTCCAAAGAAGGGATTCGTATTGTAATAGAGCTTCGTAAGGATGCCGATGTAGAGAATTTCAAAAATATGCTCTACAAGAAAACAAGATTAGAAGATACGTTCGGTGTTAATATGTTGGCGATTGCTGACGGCAGACCGGAAACCATGGGCTTAAAACAGATTATCAAAGCCAATGTGGATTTCCAGTATGAAGTGGCTACCAGAAAGTATAAAAATCTGTTGGCAAAAGAATTGGAAAAGAAAGAAATTCAGGAAGGTCTTATCAAAGCATGTAATGTTATTGATTTGATTATTGAGATTCTGCGTGGTTCGAAAGACAGAAATATGGCAAAAGCCTGCTTGGTCGAAGGAAAAATTGACGGCATTAAATTCAAGACCAAAGAGTCTAAAATCATGGCAACGCAGCTTATGTTTTCTGAAAAACAGGCAAATGCAATTCTGGACATGCGTCTGTATAAATTGATTGGTCTGGAAATTGAGGCTTTGATTAACGACCACGAAGAAACAATGGCGAATATTTACCGTTATGAAGATATTCTTGCAAGACGAGATTCTATGGCACAGGTTATCATGAATGAACTGGATGAAATCAAGGAAGCTTACGGAAGAGCGAGAAGAACGGAAATTACGAATGCGCAAGAAGCGGTTTATGTAGAGAAGAAAATGGAAGAGATGGACATCATTTTCCTGATGGATCGTTTCGGATATGCAAGAACGATTGATTTACAGACATTTGAACGTAATAAAGATGCAGTTTTTGCAGAAAATAAATATGTGTTTCAATGTAAAAATACCGGTAAGGTATGTCTGTTCACAAATATGGGACAGCTTCATACGATTAAAGTAATGGATATTCCGTTTGGAAAATTCAGAGACAAAGGTATTCCGGTAGATAATATCAGTAATTATGATTCAGCAAAAGAATCGATTGTATTCGTAGCAAGCCAGACGGACTTGAACTTGTATCGTGTCATTTTTGCGACTAAGAGTGCAATGCTTAAAGTTGTTGACGGTGGTGAGTTTGATGTAGCGAAGAGAACCGTAGCCGCAACAAAATTACAGGATGGCGATGAAGTTGTTAGTGTTGTAACACTGAAAGAGCAGCGCAACATCATATTGCAGTCCAAAGATGGCTATTTCCTGCGATTTGCAGTGGAAGACATTCCAGAGAAAAAGAAGGGCGCTGTTGGCGTTCGCGGTATGAAGCTTGGTGCGAATGACTATTTGGAAAATGTTTATTTTACCCGTAATACGGATGAACAATCGGTAGAATACAAAGGGAAAACAATGGAACTTAACAAATTGAAATTAGGCAGTAGAGACAGCAAAGGTGTGAAGGTGCGTGTATAATTGCAGATATGAGTAAGAGAGGCAGTGTGCACATGGGATGAACTGTATTGGAAGCCGATATAAGGAGAAAAAATATGCGTGTTATTGCAGGAACAGCAAGAAGTTTAAGATTAAAAACACCGGAAGGAATGGATACCAGACCAACAACTGACCGTATTAAGGAAACGTTGTTTAATATGTTACAGCCGTATCTTCCGGGCGGAATTTTCATTGATTTGTTTAGCGGAAGCGGCGGTATCGGAATTGAAGCCATCAGCCGAGGTGCAGAACATGCTTATTTTGTAGAAAACAATAAAAATGCACTTGTATGTATTCTGGACAACCTGAAATTTACGCGCTTTGAAGACAAGGCTACTGTACTAAAACAAGATGTATTAAGCGCTCTTGCAGGAATTCATGAAAAAGAGGCAGACGTTATTTTTATGGACCCGCCTTATGAACAAGGCTATGAGAAGCAAGTGCTTGCTGTTTTACAGAATATGCCTTATGTAACAGAAAATACGTTAATTGTGGTGGAAGCTGCTTTGGATACAGATTATACGTATGCAGAATCGCTTGGCTTTTATATAGAAAAAGAAAAGTGCTACAAAACGAATAAACATGTTTTTTTATGGAAAAATTAAATTTTTTGAAAGAAAGTAAAGACATTTAGGACAAAGTGATTTATTATATAATACAGACAATAGAAAAATGTAGTATTATAAATGAGTTTATAGCAAAGAATTAGCAAGAGGGCATGAATATGAAGGCAGCAATTTATCCGGGGAGTTTTGATCCGGTTACTTACGGACATTTAGATGTTATCAAACGTGCGGCAGAAATTTTTGACGAATTGACCGTTAGCGTGTTAAATAATAACGTAAAGAGTCCATTGTTTTCTGTGGAAGAACGTGTTAAGATATTAGAAGAGGCGACGAAGGATATTCCGAATGTGAAGATAGATTCTTTCAGTGGTCTGTTAATTGATTATGCGAAGCAAAAAGGGGTTCATGTAGCAATTAGAGGTCTGCGTGCTATTACAGATTTTGAATACGAATTGCAGATAGCGCAGACGAACAGAAAACTTTCCAATGGAGAACTTGATACAATGTTTCTGACAACGAGTTTGGAATATGCTTATTTGAGTTCTTCCAGTGTAAAAGAGATTGCCAGCTTCAATGGAGATATATCGCAGTGCGTTCCTGATTTTGTCGGGAAACTGGTTTATGAAAAATATGGTCATATAAGATAGGAGTAAAGATGAGCAGTAGAATCGAACAGTTAATCGATGAGATTGAGGATTATATTGATGGGTGCAAGTACCAGCCTCTTTCGAAAACCAATATTATTGTAAATAAAGAAGAAATTGATGAGCTTTTACGCGAGCTCCGGATGAAAACACCGGATGAAATTAAGCGCTATCAGAAAATTATTACAAATAAAGAAGCAATTTTGAATGATGCTCGTTCCAAAGCAGAAGCTATCGTTAACGAAGCAACTATACATACGAATGAGCTGATTAATGAGCATGAAATTATGCAACAGGCATATGCACAGGCAAATGAGGTTGTTACGCTTGCAGCACATCAGGCGCAGGAAATTTTAGATAATGCTACGATAGAAGCAAATGGTGTCAGAGCAGCGGCTATGCAGTATTTGGATGAGATGCTTGCGAATCTTGAGAATGTCATGACAACGACATTGAATACGACGACTGCACATTATGAAAGTTTTTACAATACAATCAATGGCTATAACGAAGTCGTAAAAGCGAATCGTGCAGAGTTAAGACCGCCGGAAGTAGAAGAACTTTTAAAAGAAGTAGATTATGATGATGGCGCAGAAGAGTCTATCAATCTGGATTTATTATAGGAAGTATAACGGATATGTTTCAAAAATTCATCATAAGCCGGTTTCAAAGGGAAGCCGGCTTATTATTTTTCACAATCAATTTAATAATAATACTAGTATGTACGGGACTTTTTGGTTTGGATGATGAGGCTGTTATGACAGCGTATGCAGATGAACCGATTATTATCGTTATTGATCCGGGACATGGTGGAGACAATCTTGGCGGTCAATACGAAGATTATACCGAGAAGGAAATGACTTTAATTGTTGCCAATGCAATGAAAAAAGAACTGGAGCAATACGAAGGCATTACCGTTTATATGACAAGAACCGATGATACCGGACTTACTTTAGAAGAAAGATGCGAGTATGCTGCCAGTGTGAATGCTGATTTTATTTTCTGCCTGCATTTCAATCTGTCGGAGCATCACACTTTGTTTGGTGCAGAAACATGGATATCTGCTTTTGGAGAACAGTACAGCAGAGGGTATGAGTTCGCTGCAATTGAGATGGAGCTTTTACAGGAGATGGGATTATATTCCCGCGGTATCAAAACGAGATTGAATGATGAAGGAATCGATTATTATGGCATTATTCGTCATGCAACAGAACGAGCTATTCCTTGTGCTTTGATTGAACACTGTCATTTGGATCAGATAAATGATCAGCCTTTTTATGACCACAAAGAGAAGTTGGAAGAATTCGGCAGGTTGGATGCAGAAGCCGTGGCAAGGTATTATGGTTTGAAATCAGAAAGTCTTGGGAAAGATTTTACTGGTTATCAAGTAGCAACCGTTCCGGTACCGACACAGGTTATGAAGCCGGATAGCACAGAACCGGATATTTGCATGATTGAGCTGGTAGAGCAAGACAAAGAAACCGGAGAAGTGACTTTAAGTGTTTCAGCAGATGACTATGATAGCGGAATGCTTTATTATACGTATAGTTATGATGGCGGAGAGACTTTTTCGGAGTTACTAAGATGGCCGGATCAATCGAAGGACACTTTTGAGTTTACGATGCAGATACCTTCGGGAACCATTCCGCAGATTATGGTGAATGCTTATAACGGATATGATTTATATACTACAAGCAATAAAATTGATTTACCTTCTGTAAATTATGATAAGCAAACAGAAGAACAAACAGTAACGGATACGGAAGAAAACGAAATTCAGGAAACAGATTCAAACAGTATTCTTTCGAAAGAGGATTATGAAGAAATTTCATATCAGATTACGGAAACAAAAGAAACTGTTTCGGAAGATACCATTGAAGAAGAATCGGTTGTATCCGTAGGGTATTTTGTCGGAGTCTGTATCATTTGTGCATTGCTTGTTTTTTCTATGATTTTATCCATGATAGTGATTCTCAGAGGGTATAAGCGTAAAAAACGACGTAGAAGATATAGATGAGTGCAGTCAGAGCTGTCTGACTGCATTTATGCAAAAAATAGTGCGAAATCGATAGGTTCGTTTCCTTTATCATACTATAAGTTTGTGCCATACAGGAAAAGCCACCGAAGGGTAGCAGAATCAGAATCATAAAAAATCCTTCTTTGCCGATAAGACTGATACCGCTGGTGATTTCTAGCATACAGTTGCAGAAACCGAGGATGGATTTTGGTAAAGCTGCAAAAGGATAAAGCATAATATTTAAAAGGTTAAAGAAAACCATATAACCGCCTAATTTACCGATGCCGATAAGTCCGGAAATGACGGAATCATCGATGGCGGTAAGAAGAGAAGATGCTTTATTTGGCAAAATTGAGGCTGCTTGTAGTGTGATGTTTGCAGTGGATTTATAAAGGGTAGATTTATAATGAAAACGATATAGGAAAAAGCCATAAAGGAGCGGTACACCATACATGATTAGAAAAGGGATGTAATTGTTTTCGATGGATAAGGTGCTCATCACAAAGCTAATGAAATAAATTGGTCCGATGTTATTACAAAAAGCAAGCAGATAAGAAGCTTCTTTTTCAGATAATTTCTGTGCATGGAGAAGTTCTCCGATAACTCTGGCACCCATAGGGAAGCCACAAAGCATTCCCATCAAAAGAGCATAAGAGCCGTTTAATGAGGTTCCCCAGAGACAGTGAAAAAAAGGATGAAACCATTTGGCAAAACGTTCCGTCAGATTCATACGTACCATAATACCGGATAGAATCATGAACGGCAGCAAGGTTGGAATCATTCTTTGAAACCATAATAACAATCCGGTTGATGCGTATTGAAGCGATTGTGCCGGATAGCGAAGTAATAAAAAAGTCAGATATAGAACAAGAATAGTAAAAAGTGTTTGGGTAAGAGCATCGGATATTTTGTTTAACATAGGATTTTAGGGTTGCTTGGTACAAAGGAGTTCTTGGTTTAGTATATGTAAAAAGGATAAGCAAATATGCGTTTGGACAAGTTTTTGAGTGATATGAAATGTGCGACAAGAAGTCAGTTAAAGAAGGACATCCGTGCAGGTCTCGTGACAGTGAATGGTGAGATTGTGCGTCAGAGTGACTATACCGTTGACGAGAAGCAGGATAAAATCTGCTATAAAGGAAATGCGTATGAATACGAGAAGTTTGTTTATTATATGTTAAACAAACCTGCTGGGGTAGTATCGGCAACGGAAGATAAGAGAGAGAAAACGGTAGTGGATTTGCTAAAAGATATCGGAAGAAATGATTTGTTTCCAATGGGGCGCTTGGACAAAGATACCGAAGGATTATTGATAATGACTAATGATGGTGTACTTGCACATGAATTGCTTTCTCCGACAAAGCATGTGGAGAAAGTATATGAATGTACATTAGCAGTTCCTTTTGATGGAATACAAAAAGAAGCACTTGAGAAGGGTGTGGATATTGGCGAAAAGAAACTGACGATGCCGGCAAAGGTTGTTATTCTGGAAGAGAAAAAGATTGCCTTAACGATTATGGAAGGAAAATTTCATCAAGTGAAAAGAATGTTGCAGGCGGTTGGAAATGAAGTTATATATCTGAAAAGAGTGTGCATGGGTGGCCTTGCGTTAGATGAGAGTTTACAGCCGGGACAATACCGGAAACTTACAAGTAAAGAAGTTATGTTATTACAGGAGAAACAATAATGTTAAAAGATATCGAAGCGGTTATTTTTGATTTGGATGGTTCCTTAGTAGATTCCATGTGGATGTGGGAAGTCATTGATGTAGAATATCTGGACAGATTCGGGATTGAGAAACCAGATGATTTACAAGCATGTATTGAAGGCATGAGCTTTAGTGAAACAGCGATTTATTTCAAAGAGAGATTTCAAATTCCGGATAGTTTAGATAAAATCAAAGAAGACTGGAATGCGATGGCTTGGGATAAATACAGTCATGAAGTGCCGTTGAAAGAAGGTGCGGAAGCATTTCTAAATTTGTGTGCCGAGAAAAAGATTAAGCTAGGGATTGCAACCAGTAATTCAAGGGAATTAGTGGAGAATGTTATTTCAGTACATAATCTGAAGGCGCATTTTGGATGTATCATGACAGGTTGTGATGTAGCAAAAGGAAAACCTGCGCCGGATATTTATCTGGCAGTAGCCAAAGAACTTGAGGTTGCACCGGATAAATGTCTTGTGTTTGAAGATATTATACCTGGTATTATGGCAGGGAAAGCGGCTGGCATGAGTGTTTGCGCGGTATATGATGAATATTCAATTCCGCAGGATGAACAAAAACGCGAGCTGGCAGATTATTACATTCATGATTTTAAAGAATTCGTGTAAACAGTGTGTAGGAATGGAGTTAATATAGAAGATGGGATTTTTACCGATATCCAGAGAAGATATGATAAGAGAAGGAATTGAACAGTTTGATTTTGTTTATGTGATTGGCGATGCCTATGTAGATCATCCTTCTTTTGGACATGCAATTATCAGTAGAATATTGGAATCACATGGTTATCGAGTTGGAATTATTTCGCAGCCGGACTGGAAAGATGATGAGAGTATTACAATACTTGGGAGACCAAAGCTTGCTTTCTTGATTTCGGCAGGAAATATGGATTCCATGGTTAATCATTATTTTGTATCAAAGAAGCATCGCCCAACCGATGCTTATACACCGGGCGGAGAGGCATATAAAAGACCGGATCACGCAACGGTTGTCTATGGAAATCTGATTCGAAGAACCTACAAAGATGTGCCGATTATTATTGGTGGTATTGAAGCAAGTCTTCGAAGAATGGCGCATTACGATTACTGGACTGACCAGTTTAAGCGTTCTGTACTTTTGGATAGTCAGGCAGATATTATTTCTTATGGTATGGGTGAGAAATCCATTGTGGAAATAGCAGATGCACTGGCAAGCGGAATTGCAGTGAAGGATATCACTTTTATACCGGGAACGGTATACAAAACCAAGGATATTTCCGGTATTTACGATAGTGTTATATTACCAACGTATGAAGAAATGAAAGCACAGCCAAAGCGTTATGCGGACAGCTTTGCAATTCAGTATCAGAGTACCGATCCTTTTACCGGAAAGACTTTAATCGAGGAATATCCTCATCGGGTTTATGTAGTACAAAATCCGCCGCAGAAGCCGCTTACCATGGACGAAATGGATGCCGTTTATGAGTTGCCCTATATGCGTACCTATCACCCGTCTTATGAGGAAAAAGGTGGTGTTCCGGCAATTTCTGAGATTAAATTTTCACTCATTAGCAATCGTGGATGTTTTGGAGGATGCAGCTTCTGTGCATTGACCTTCCATCAGGGTAGAACGATACAGGTCAGAAGTCATGAGTCAATTATCAAAGAAGCTGAGCTTATGATACAAGAACCCGATTTTAAAGGATATATTCACGATGTGGGAGGTCCGACGGCTAATTTCAGACATCCGTCCTGTGAGAAACAAATGACACAAGGTGTCTGTAAAAACAGGCAATGCCTGTTTCCGAAGCCATGTCCGAACATGAGAGCAGATCATTCGGATTATCTTTCTTTATTGCGGAAATTACGAGTTTTACCAAAGGTGAAAAAAGTATTTATCCGTTCTGGTATTCGGTTTGACTATTTATTGGCAGATAAAGACGATACCTTTTTCAAGGAATTGGTAGAGCACCATGTCAGCGGACAGCTTAAAGTAGCACCGGAGCATATTTCGGATGCTGTATTATCTAAGATGGGTAAGCCGGAAAAAGCAGTTTATGAGCAGTTTATTCGAAAATATAGAAAAATAAATGAGCAGCTTGGTAAAAAACAGTTCCTTGTGCCGTATTTGATGTCGTCACATCCCGGCTCAACGTTGAAAGAAGCCATTGAACTGGCAGAATATTTGCGGGATTTGGGTTATATGCCGGAACAAGTGCAGGATTTTTACCCGACACCATCCACCGTTTCTACCGTTATGTATTATACCGGAATTGACCCGAGAAATGGGAAAGCTGTTTATGTCTGTAAGAATCCGCATGAGAAAGCTATGCAGAGAGCTTTAATTCAGTATCGGAATCCGAATAATTACGATTTGGTGTACGAAGCGTTGGTGAAAGCTGGACGTGAAGATTTAATTGGTTTTGATAAAAAATGTCTAATTCGGCCAAGAAAATTCAAGAGTACACAAGCGCAGGGGAAGTTGACAGGTAAGAAAAAGAAAACAATTCGAAATGTTCATAGTCGTAAAAAGTAATAATATATTGCAAAAGGCGAAAAAAGGAGGTTCTTATGAATATTGCAATCATAACAGGTGCATCTTCCGGAATGGGAAAAGAATTTGTATTGAAACTTGCTCCGATATTAAGAAAAACAGACGAATTATGGTTGATTGCCAGAAACAGCGAAAAATTGGAAGAAGTGGAAAATGCTTTGAAAGGAATGAATATCGTACCGGAAATCAAAGTATTCCCAATGGATATTACCGATGAAAACAAGTTAAAGCAGTTTACGGAAGCGATGATGATATTAAATCCAAAGATTTCTGTACTTGTAAATTGTGCCGGAGTGGGAACCTATGGCGCTTTTGATAAACAGAGTAGGGAAGAAACGACAGAAATGGTTCGCTTAAATGTTCTTGCATTGACACAGTTAACCAAAATCTGTCTGCCTTATATGCGAAAAGGCAGTAAAATCATACAGGTTGCATCCGGTGCAGCATTTAGACCACAGCCGGAATTTGCTGTTTATGCAGCATCAAAGGCATATGTATATTCGTTTGGGCGTGCACTTGCAAAAGAACTGAAACAACGTGGTATTGTCGTAACGACTGTTTGTCCCGGACCGGTAGAAACACCGTTTTTGGAGCATGCTTACGGCAGATACGGAGAACTTAGTAAGCTGAAAAAGCTTGTAATGGCGAATACCGAGAAAGTAGTTGCACAAGCCATCAAAGATTGTAAGAAGAAAAAAGAAGTTTCAATTTATGGTCTGCCGATGAAATTATTATATGGATTATCCAGAGGAGTGATTCGATGAAAAAAATAGAAAAGGGATGCTATGGTTATATTGAATACCAGAAAAAAGTAACGATTGTTCGAACAATATTGTTTTTTGCTTTGTCACTTGCGATATATGGCATGGGTATTTATTCAACCGGAAGTAACAAAAATCTGTTAACGGTTGTTGCAGTACTTGGTTTATTGCCATCCTGTAAAAGTGCTATTAACATGATTATGTTCTTAAAAGCCAAAGGCTGTACTGAAGCAGCAAGAGAGAAGATTGCTACATATGATAATACTCTGAATGGTTTTTATGATATGTATTTTACTTCTTATCAGAAAAATTTCCCAATTAGCCATATGGTATTAAAAGGGAATGTGATTTGTGCTTATACCGAAAATGAAAAATGTGATTGCCGTGCGGGAGAGAAGCATTTGGAGTTGATGCTGCAACAAGAAGGCTGTAAAAATATGACAGTCAAGATTTTTGACCAATTGGGTAAATACATAGACCGACTTGGTCAATTGGAAGAATTAAATACCGAAGAGAACAAAAACAAAGATGATATGATTCGAATGTTCTATTCTATTTCTTTATAAGAAAAATACGGCATCAGAAAAACATAAGAAATGAGGCAGATATCCCATGTATCAGAAAACGATAACAGAACGGGAAGCAGGACAACGGTTTGATAAATATTTGCATAAACTGTTGCCAGAGGCTGGAAGCAGTTTTTTATATAAGATGCTTCGAAAAAAGAATATTGTATTAAATGATAAAAAAGCGGACGGCAGTGAGAAGATTGCAAGTGGTGATGTGGTATCTATTTATTTTTCCGATGAAACTTTGCAGAAGTTTATGGGAAAATCAGCCTTGAGCCAGAAAAACACTGATGTCAAGGTGCAAGCTGCTGAATCAGTAAAGGAAAAACAATACAAGTCTGCATATCAGAAATATAAAGCAATAAAAGTTATTTATGAAAATGAGCATATCTTAATGGCAGATAAGCTGGCGGGAATTCTTACGCAGAAAGCCACACCGCAGGATATTTCCTTAAATGAGTGGTTAATTGGTTATTTGCTGGAAAAAAAAGCGATTTCCAAGGAAGATTTACAAACCTTCAGGCCATCGGTTTGCAATCGTTTGGATCGAAACACAAGCGGTATTGTACTGTGTGCAAAATCTATACAGGGTGCGCAGATGCTTGGTGAATTGTTACAAACGAGAGATCTTCATAAGTTTTATCGTTTGTATGTCAAGGGAACTATCACAGAAGAAAAGGTTATCGAAGGATATCTGACGAAGAATGAGAAGACGAATAAAGTGGTGATTTCTGAAAAACCAGCAGATAAATCATCTTATATTAAGACACGCTACATCCCGATTCTAGAAGAAGGGGACAAAACCCTGTTGGAAGTAGAACTGATTACCGGAAAATCTCATCAGATTCGTGCACATCTGGCAAGTATCGGACATCCTTTACTTGGTGATTATAAATACGGTGATGCTCGTTGGAATGATATTTATAAGAAGAAATGTGGGATAGACCATCAGCTTCTGCATGCGTATCGGATCGTTTTCCCCAAATTGGAGAAACCATTCACAGATATCAGTGAGCAATCATTTGAAGCATCGCTGCCGGAATTATTTCACCGTGTAGCAGAAAAAGGAAATTAAATTATGGCGACTTGGAATTCGAGAGGACTTCGAGGTTCTACATTAGAAGATTTGATCAATCGTACCAATGAAAAATATCTGGAAAATGGATTGGCATTGATTCAGAAAATACCAACTCCGATTACTCCTATCAATATTGATAAACAGAGCAGGCACATTACATTAGCATATTTTGAACAGAAAAGTACCGTAGATTATATCGGAGCGGTACAGGGAATTCCGATTTGTTTTGATGCCAAAGAATGTGCCGTAGATACTTTTTCTTTGCAGAATATTCATGAACATCAGGTGAGGTTTATGGAACAGTTTGAAAAACAGAAGGGGATTGCTTTTTTTCTGATTTATTATACACATAAGGATATTTTCTACTATCTGCCTTATGAGATGCTTCGTTTTTTCTGGGATCGAGCAAAGAACGGGGGCAGAAAGAGTTTTCGTTATGATGAACTCAATCCGGAATATATTTTACCAAAGAAACATGGTGTTTTAGTGCCGTATCTGGATATGATACAGAAAGATTTAGATGACAGAGCGGATTAGAATTGACAAAATGTATATTTTCCGCTATACTACAAATGTTTTATCGTGCTACTATGATAACGAAGTAGCACTTTAAAGTAATAAAGCAAAATAAAAAACAAAATTGCATTAAGAAAATCAATATGAGATAGTAAAATAAGAAAGTAACATAAAAAGGTAAAATGGAGAGTAAAGGAAGAAAGTATGAGTAAGAAATTAGTGCATACACCGGAAGGTGTCAGAGATATTTACGGGGATGAAAAAGAAAGAAAAATGGAAGTGGAACGTATGCTTCGTGAGAAAGTACATGCATACGGATATCGCGATATTCAGACACCGACCTTTGAATTTTTTGATGTTTTTTCCAAAGAAGTAGGAACAACTCCGTCAAAGGAATTATATAAATTTTTTGATAAAGAAGGAAATACGTTGGTACTTCGTCCTGATTTCACACCATCGATTGCCAGATGTGCTGCGAAATATTTTATGGATGAAAATGTACCGATTCGTTTCTGCTATCAGGGAAATACATTTACGAATACATCCGAACTGCAGGGAAAATTGAAGGAAGTAACACAGATGGGAGCCGAACTTGTAGGAGATGCTTCCGTTCAGGCTGATGCAGAGATGATTGCTATGACAATTGAAGCTTTATATCATGCGGGCTTGTCTGATTTTCAGGTCAGTGTCGGCAATGTAGAGTATTTTAAGGGAATTTGCGCACAAGTCGGGTTAGATGAAGAAACGGAAATGGAACTTCGTGAACTGATTTCCGGCAAAAATTACTTCGGTGCAGAAGAATTGTTAGCGCATAAAAATGTAAATGCAAAAGATTGCGAAATTTTATTAAGAACCAGCAATTTATTCGGCTCTGTGGATGCATTGGAAGAGGCGAAAAAATCAGTACATAATGAACGTTCTTTGGAAGCTATTGAACGATTGGAAAAGGTATATCAGGTACTTTGTGAATATGGAGTAGAAAAATACGTTTCTTTTGACCTGACTATGCTTAGTAAATATAATTATTATACCGGAATTATTTTCAAAGGCTATACCTACGGTGTGGGTGATGCGATTGTAAAAGGCGGCCGTTATGATACGTTGCTTGGACGTTTCGGTAAAGAAGCTCCGGCAATTGGTTTTATGGTTGTTGTGGATGATTTATTAGTGGCAATGAATCGCCAAAATGTTATGATTGCTCAGCCAGAGAAATTAGTACAGATTTTTTATCGTGAAGACAATTTCAAAGAGCAACTGAAACAAGCGAAAATTCTACGCGCAGAAGGCAAAAACGTAGAGCTACTACCGGAAGCATAAATGGTAGATAAAGAATTGCATAAAAGATAGTTGAGCGGTGTAGAGAGAAAGGCAGGCTTTAAGCATGAGTGAAGATAGATATTTAACCTTTGCCTTAGGAAAAGGCAGACTCGCCAATAAGACAATGGAGTTATTGGAAGAAATCGGAATTACGTGTGAAGAGATGAAGGACAAGGAGTCCAGAAAACTGATTTTTGTGAACGAAGAACTGAAACTTAAATTTTTCCTTGCCAAAGGACCGGATGTGCCAACTTATGTAGAATATGGTGCGGCAGATATCGGGGTAGTAGGTAAAGATACCATTATGGAAGAGAACCGACACGTTTACGAAGTACTGGATTTAGGCTATGGAAAGTGCCGTATGTGTGTGTGTGGTCCGGCAAGTGCCAAAGAACTTTTAAAGCATCATGAAATGATTCGTGTTGCAAGCAAATATCCAAATATTGCAAAAGATTATTTTTACAATAAAAAGCATCAGACCGTAGATATTATCAAATTAAACGGTTCAGTAGAGCTTGGTCCGATTGTAGGACTTTCCGATGTAATTGTTGATATTGTGGAAACTGGTTCTACACTCAAAGAAAACGGTTTGGAAGTGTTGGAAGAGATTTGCCCGCTTTCTGCCCGTATGATTGTAAATCAGGTAAGTATGCAGATGGAGCCGGAGCGAATTAAAAAATTGATTAACGATTTGCGAGCACGTTTATCGTAGTGTGAAAAAGGTGCTAATGATGCAGGAGGAGAAACTAGGATGAAAACAATAAAATTAACTGCGGAAACGCAGAAGGATTTATTAAATAGCCTTTTGAAAAGAAGTCCGAATAACTATGGACAATATGAGGACATCGTAGCCGGTATTATTGCCGATGTCAGAGAAAAAGGCAATCAGGCAGTTTTTGAATATACGAAAAAATTTGATAAGTGGAATATTTGTGAAAAAAATATCAAAGTGACCGAGGAAGAAATTGAAGAAGCTTTTTCGGTAACGGACGATGCTTTTATCGATGTGATGAAAAAATCCGCTGCCAACGTTTTTGATTTTCACAAAAAACAGTTACACAACAGTTGGATTGACCCAAAACCGGATGGTTCCATTTTGGGACAGAAAATCCTGCCAATCGCAGTTTCAGGCGTGTATGTACCGGGGGGAAAAGCAGCTTATCCGAGTAGTGTTATTATGAATGTGATTCCGGCCAAAGTTGCAGGCGTTAAGAAAATTGTTATGACAACACCGGCAGGGGTGGATGGTAAAGTGAATCCGGGAACTTTAGTCGCAGCAAAAATCGCAGGCGTTGATGAGATTTATAAAGTAGGCGGTGCACAGGCAATCGCTGCTATGGCTTTCGGAACCGAAAGTATTCCGAAGGTAGATAAAATTACCGGACCGGGCAACATTTTCGTTGCTCTTGCGAAAAAAGCATGTTTCGGCTATGTCAGCATCGATTCCATTGCCGGACCAAGTGAAATTCTTGTGATTGCGGATGAAACAGCAAATCCCAGATATGTGGCGGCCGATTTATTATCGCAGGCAGAACATGATGAACTGGCAAGTGCTATTCTGATTACCACAAGTGAGAAGTTAGCACAAGAAGTATCCGTAGAAATTGAAGGCTTCTTAAAGGAATTATCCAGAACTGAAATCATTCAGAAATCATTGGATAATTATGGATATATTCTTTTGGCAGATTCTATGGAGGATGCAATAGAAGCAGCAAATGCGATTGCTTCTGAACATTTAGAAATTTTGACGAAAGATCCATACAATGTGATGACCAAAATTGAAAATGCCGGTGCTATTTTCCTCGGAGAATATTCTTCTGAGCCGCTTGGTGATTATTATGCAGGACAAAACCATATTTTGCCAACCAATGGAACAGCGAAATTTTTCTCACCACTGAATGTAGACGATTTTATGAAGAAAACAAGCATTATTTCCTATTCCAGAGAAGCATTGGAGAAAGCACACAAGGACATAGAATTGTTTGCAGAAAAAGAAGGTCTGACAGCGCACGCAAATTCAATTAAAGTCAGATTCGAGGATAAATAAAAGAAGTTTGAGAGTTTACGAAAGGGGTTATTATGGCAAGAAAAGCAAATGTTAATCGTAAAACAAGAGAAACGGATATTTCTTTAGAACTTGCTCTGGATGGTACAGGCAAGAGCAATGTGGAAACCGGAATTGGTTTCTTTGATCATATGTTAGAAGGTTTTGCAAAACATGGTTTTTTTGATATGAATGTGTCAGTCAATGGTGACTTAGATGTGGATGGACACCATACCGTGGAAGATACCGGTATTGTTCTTGGAACTGCAATTAAAGAAGCAGTTGGTGGCAAAGCTGGCATCAAACGTTACGGTTCTTTTATTTTACCGATGGACGATGCACTTTGTCTGTGTGCTGTGGATTTATGCGGTAGACCGTATCTTGGTTTTGAATGTGATTTTCCGGTAGAAAGAGTAGGAGAATTGGATACGGAACTGGTAAAAGAATTTTTCTATGCAGTTTCCTATAGTGCTGCTATGAATATCCATATCAAAATGCTTTCCGGCAGTAATGCGCATCATATGATTGAAGCTATGTTCAAGGCTTTTGCGAAAGCACTTGATGAAGCGGTTTCCAGAGATGAAAGAATTAAAGATGTATTAAGTACGAAAGGCAGCCTATAAAAGTGTGCTGAAATGAGGATTAAAATGTACAAACAACTGATTCCCTGCATTTATCTATACAAAGGAAATGCAGTAAAAGACTTTAATGATAAAACTGTTTTAGATACGAATCCGGTGTCTTTGGCGAAATTCTATTGTGATAATAATGCTGATGAACTGATTGTCTATGATTTATCCGAAGGCGATGCAGAGCATGACGAAGCATTGGATATTATCAAAGCAATCTGTACAGAAATAGAGATTCCGGTTATCGGAGCCGGAAACGTACATCGTATGGAAGATATTAAGAAGTTGCTCTACGCAGGATGCAAGAAAGCTGCCTTGAATTATTCCAAAGAAGGTAATATTGAAATTACAGCAGAAGTTTCCAAGAAGTTTGGAAAAGATAAAATTGTTGCCTGCATTACAGAACCGGGTGAGATTACGGAAAATGAAGTGCTTATTGAAGCATATGTGGAAGAGTTGATTCTGGTAAAGGAAAAAGGGATTAAGGAAGCAATTGCTATTTCCAAATTTCCAATGATTGTATCCGTACCGGAGGTTTCTCTGGATAAAATTTTAGAACTTCTTTCCAGAGATAATATTTGTGGTATTTCCGGCTATGCCATCAATGAAAATGCGAAAGAATTATTGGCAGTAAAATCTTTATGTCAGGCAAATGGTATTCCGGTGAATACTTTTGAAGCGAAAATAAGATGGGATGAATTCAAGTTAAATTCGGATGGTCATGTCACTGTTGTTGTACAGGATTATAAAACCGATGAGGTATTGATGGTGGCATATATGAACGAGGAAGCCTACAATATGACCATCAAAACCGGAAAAATGACATATTACAGTCGTAGTCGTGACGAACTCTGGATTAAAGGTGATACCAGTGGACATTATCAGTATGTGAAATCCTTAACAGCGGATTGTGATAAAGATACTATTTTAGCAAAGGTTTCGCAGATTGGTGCTGCTTGTCATACTGGTTCTTATTCTTGTTTCTTCAATGAAATTATGGCAAAGGAATATGAAGAAACCAATCCGATTAAGGTATTCGAACAGGTATATGAGGTGATTCAGGATAGAAAAGTTCATCCGAAGGAAGGTTCCTACACCAACTATTTGTTTGATAAAGGACTTGATAAGATTCTGAAGAAGCTTGGCGAAGAAGCTACCGAAATTGTGATTGCGGCCAAGAATCCGAATGCAAACGAAGTAAAATACGAAATCTCTGATTTCCTGTATCATATGATGGTACTAATGGCAGAGAAAAATATTACTTGGGAAGAAATTACATCAGAACTTGCAAGAAGATAGTAGATGAATCAAAGTGATAAAATAAACAAACAGAAATGAAGTTAGGAACGTGTCAGATATATGGCACGTTCTTTTTTGAACAGCTTTTTCATACAATTTTGTAAGAAGATTTAGATATAGATGCTTATGCAAATACAATACAGTTATGTTGCAGAATGCTTTTGTATGGAGAACAATATGAAAGATGTGCCGAATAATCAAATTCCGATTGAGAAAAAGATGGAACTTGC
>JAFSHK010000009.1 GCA_017440375.1 Lachnospiraceae bacterium | reverse complement strand
ATATACGCGTACCATGCCGATTCTGACACCACGTTTTTTGCCAAGTTGCACGAATGATTTATTAGGAAAATTGCAGGGAGTCAGAGAAGAATATCATTTGCCGGTGCAGTCGCATTTGTCAGAAAATCCGGAAGAGATAGCATTTGTAAAAAGTCTTTTTCCTGATGCGGTTTTTTACGGTGATGGCTATGATAAATATGGCTTTTTCGGAAGAGATGCAAAGACGATTATGGCGCACTGTGTCTGGTCAGAGGAGGAAGAAGTGGTGCGTATGAAACAAAATGGTGTTTATGTGGCGCATTGTCCTGCCTCGAATATGAATTTGTCTTCCGGTATTGCACCGATAAAGAGATATTTGAATGAGGGAATCAAAGTTGGACTTGGTAGTGATGTGGCGGCAGGACAGACAGAATCCATTTTCCGTGCTATGACCGATGCTATTCAGGTTTCCAAGCTATATTGGAGACATGTTGATTCTTCCTGTAAACCACTAACTTTTGAGGAAGCCTTTTATATGGCAACAAAGGGCGGCGGTGAATTCTTTGGGAAAGTCGGAAGCTTTGAAGAGGGATATGAACTGGATGCAATCGTGTTGGATGATACGTGTATTCCATATCCGCAGGAATTGTCTACGCGGCAGCGTTTAGAACGCGCAGTGTATTTGTCATTGGATCTGCTGGGGATTCATGCGAAGTATGTAGCTGGGGAAAAGGTAAATTTGACCATAAACTGAGAAATCAGTTTGTGGTTTTTTGTGATAAGAAAGTGCTCGTAGGTATATTCAAATATGGAAAAAGTTTCGTTAATTATTCACAAATATTTTGGAAAATTCAGGAAACATAAAAAATGATTGTTGTATATGCACAAAACCAAGAAAGTAAATTAAGGTGATTTGTCGAAAAAACAGGGAAAACGGTTACCTAAATAGAAATTGACCATGTCTAAAAGGTGAAATATAATCAGCTTAACAAATGGAAAAAGTGCACTTTTCATTGTTTTAGTCCAAACGATTCAGTAGGAGGATATGTTTATGAGTAAAGTAATGAAAGCAAAGAAAAAAATATGGAGTTTTTTATGTATGGTTATGCTGATGGTAGCAGCATTTCCTATGACAGTATTAGCAGAAGAAGAGCGTACTGCTGTTTATGTGCAGATACCACAGGATTGGGAAAATCCGTGTGCGTGGGCATGGGATGCGGATGGCAATAATGCATTTGAAGCATGGCCTGGTGGTGAACTGGAAATTGATAGTGCTAATGAAGGTTGGTATTATGTATGGCTTCCAAGTTGGGCAACCCATGTAATTATCAATGCGAATGAAGGTAACGTGCAGACAGAAGAACTTATTTTAGAAGAAAAAGATGCATGGATAACTGTAAATGCAGCAGATAGCGTAGAAATCTCTTATGAAAAAATGACAACCGGTGATGCACCGGAATATGTAGAAAAATTTGTGATTCATGCAAAAGTAGATGAATCCTGGGAGACACCTTGTTTGTGGGCATGGTCAGCACCGGATGGTACGAATGCATTTGAAGCATGGCCCGGAATCGAAATGAAAGAGGATGAAAATGGCTGGTATAGCGCAAAGGCACCGATTTGGGTAAATTCAATTATTGTCAATGCCAATGAGGGAGGCGTTCAGACGGAAGATATTTCCATTGACCCTGCAGAAGTATGGGTTACAGTAGATGCAGAGGGCGCATATGATTTTAGTTATACTGATCCGGATAAGGAAGAAGTTCCGAATGTTACTGTTCATGTAATGGCACCGACTGATTGGGAATCTCCATGCTTGTGGGCATGGTCGGCACCGGATGGCACAAATGTTTATACAACATGGCCGGGAGAAACTTTAGAAGAAAGTGAAAATGGCTGGTTAACGAAAGAAATTCCGGGCTGGGTAAACTCAATTATTGTTAATGGAAGTGAAGGAACTGTTCAGACAACTGATATTTCTGTAGAAACAGGAAAAGAATTATGGGTAGTAGTAAGTGGACCGGAAGAATATGAAGTTTCTTATGAAGAACCAGTGATAGATGCAACCACAGAAGAGGCGGTACAAGAGGATACTGCAAATGATATAGAGGAAGCACAAGAGGCAGAAACTGTATCAGAAGAGACTCCAGTGGAAAAAGGAAATAATACAATAGTAGTTATTATAGTAATAGCAGTGGTAGCAGTTATTGCTGGTGTAGTCATAGTGATTAATAAGAAAAAAGGAAGTAATTAGAAAAGAGCAATAATATAACCGGCAGAAATGAGGTAAAAATGAGAAGAGTATTATCAGTCATTCTTGCGGCAACTTTGGCGATTGGTGCGCTGAGCGGCTGTGGAAAGCAAAGTGAAGAAATGGAAGAAAACGGAACTGTTACCATAACAATCTGGCATGATAAGGAAGATGCGGTAGCGGAAGTTTTACAAACGAAATTAGAAACATTAGAACCGGAGATACATGTTGTGCTGGAAAAGAAAAGCGACTTAACAGAGTCACTGAAAATGGTTGGCAATGATCCAAAAGCAGCACCTGATATGTATTTGTTTGCTCACGACAAAATCGGAGTATATGCAGAAATGGAAATTCTTTCTCCAATTACGGACATTATTTCGGAACAGGAATTAGAGCAATATGTTGAAAGCACAGTAGAAGCAGCAACATATAAGGATACAGTATACCAGCTTCCGATTTACTATGAAACTTTGCTGTTTATGTATAATCGCTTGTATATGAGTGATGAGGAAGTTCCGAAAACAACGGAGGAACTTTATGCATATATGCAGGAAAATACGAATGGCGGTCATTATGGATTTGTAGAACAGCATAGTACACCTTATTATGCTGCCGGTTGGATAAATGGTTTTGAAGGAAGTATTTTAAGTGCTGACGGAACTGCCGGACTAGATAAGCCGGAAACAATTGCGGCATTGGAATATCATAAAAAATTTGTAGAACTGATGCCGGGAGAAACTGAGTATGCAACAGTAAATACGTTGTTTAAGGAAAAAATGGCGCATTCCACTATTGCTGGACCATGGTTAATTCCTACTGTACGTGAAAGCGGTATCGATGTTGGAATAGCAGCTATGCCTGTTATTGATGAAACCGGAATACCAATTTCTCCATATATGGGTGTGCAGGGAGTTCATGTTCTGAAAAATGCGGCAGAAAATAAGCATGAGGCAGTGGAGAAGGTGTTGCGGCTGCTTATGGAGCCGGATATTGGACTGGAATTAGCACAGGCAAGTGGTTGTGCTCCGGCAAATAAGGCATGCTATGAAATGGATGAAGTACTGTCAGATGAAGTAGTCATGGCTATGAAAGAAACGGCAGAATATGCTGTCCCGATGCCAAATGTTCCTGAAATGGATGTTATGTGGACTGTGGCAGGAAATCTTCTGACAGATATTAACATGAGTGATAAGGATGTAACGTTAAGTGCGCAGGAAGCCCAACAGGAGGCAGAAAAGCTGATAGAAAGTATGAGGTAGCATAATGAAAAAAGGAAAAAACACTTTATTTGCATATGCATGGTCAGCACCTTCGCTATTTTTAATCTTAATGATTGTAATATTTCCGATTTTATATACGGCGTATATTTCTATGACAAATATGAATGTATATCATTGGAACAATTATGAATTTATAGGGTTGGAAAACTACAAAGATGCATTGCTTGTGTTAGATAATGGATTTATAACAGCACTTTTCTTTACTGTTTTATGGACCATTGTGAATATGGTGTTACAGGTTGCAATCGCTTTTCTGCTGGCAACATTACTGAATATTAGGAAATTGAAACTGCGGAATGTTTACAAGACGTTATTGATATTTCCCTGGGCAATGCCGGGATATGTATCTATTCTGTTATGGAAGACGGGAATGTTTAACTCACAGTTTGGACTTCTGAATCAATGGTTGCAAAAAGTCGGATTTGAGCCGGTACGATGGTTAAATAGCAACGGTATGGCATTTATATGCTGTACCGTAGTAAACCTCTGGTTGGCGTTACCATTTATGATTACCATTATTGATGGAGCACTACAGAGCATAGATAAAAGTTATTATGAAAGTGCTATGTTAGATGGAGCAACGTGGCTTGAGCGCACACGTTATATAACATTACCCATGATCAAACCTATTATTGCGCCTTCGGTAATTATTACAACTTTTACTACATTCAAACAATTTGACATAATTTATCTTTTGACACAACAAGTAGGAGCAAAAACAGGTGCAGAAATACACACGATATTGACATATGCATATGAAAAAGCTTTTATAACAAATAATTATGGTTATAGTTCAGCTGTTTCTATTATCATTTTTATTATGCTGATTGTTTTTTCAAGTGTTTCTAATGCAGAGCCAAAGAAAAGGGGGAATAACTGATGTCAAGAAAAATAAAGGAGAAAATTGGATTGGCAGTAGTTAACCTTTTCTTTATCGTATTGTGTTTTGGGGTATTAATTCCTGTTTTGTATGCTTTTTCAGTTTCGTTAAATGCAGATAATAGCCTGCTCAGCTCTGATTTCTCTTTTTTACCAAAGAAAATGACGCTGAATAATTATAAAGCAGTTTTTTTTGAAGAACCAATTCTCTTATGGTTTAAGAACAGCATGGTTATGGCGGTTGTTGCGCTTGGAATATCTCTTGGAACAGGAATTCCAGCAGCATATGCTTTTTCCAGAAGAGATTTCCCAGGTAAAAAGGCAATCTTAAAAATGTTGATTTTGCTTTATGCTTTTCCATCATTGCTGTCAATGACAGCTTTGTATAAACTACTTAGTCCATTAGGACTAATCAATACAAAAATAGGATTGATTATTGTATATACGGGGACAATGGCAGTATTTGCGCTTTGGAATATGAAAGGATATTTTGATACGATTCCAAAGGAAATTGAGGAAGCTGCTATGATTGATGGAGCAACCACTACGCAGCTTGTAAGCAGGATTGTACTGCCGCTTGCAAAACCAACGATTGCGGTAACAGCAATGATGATATTGATATATGTATGGAATGAATATATCTTTGCAATTAATTTTATGACAGGTTCGGATACTTATACATTAGCAGCAGGTCTTTACTCCTTACAGGCAACGGAAATGAGTGGCAGCTGGCCCGTATTTGCTGCGGCATCTATTGTTGTTTCAATACCTATTTTGATTGTTTTCTTTGCACTTCAGAAGAATATGACAACAGGATTAACTTCTGGTGGAGTAAAAGCTTAAAAATATATAGAAGGAAAACAAATATGAATAAAAGTGCAGTATTACATATTCCGATGTCCCAATATGCGTATGGAACGGATGAGAATCATGTAACAATACGCTTGAGGACCGGAAGAGACGATATAAAAAAGTGTACATTGTTTTTTGGCGACAGATCTTGTAGAAAGACTCCTGTTATTTTTACAGAAATAGAAATGTACATAGAAGCGCAGTCGGAATACTTTGATTTTTTTCAGGCTGAATTAATAAATCCTTATAAGAGGCTGTGTTATTTTTTTGAGCTGGATGATGGGGGAGAAAAAATATTCTATTATGGTGATCAGTTCAGTTACAGAATAGTAGATGACAGGTCGGAGTATTATCAACTTCCTTTTAACCACCGCGCAGATATTATTACACCGCCGGATTGGGCAAAAGATGCAGTTATTTATAATATTTTTCCGGATAGCTTTGCTACAGGAGAAAAATATATCAGCCTGGAAGCCACAGAAAAGGAATATGAAGGGGTTATTACAAGAGGAAAGCTGGGTGGAACAATCAAAGGAATAACCCAAAATGTGGATTACTTAAAGGAATTGGGAGTTAATGCAATTTATATTAATCCTATTTTCGCAGCCGGGGAATATCACAAATATGATTTAGTGGACTATTTTCATATTGATCCCTGTTTTGGAACAAATGATGATTTTAAGGAATTGGTAGAAATTTTTCATCAAAATGAAATCAGGGTAATTATTGATGGGGTATTCAATCATTGTGGATGGAAGTTTTTCGCATTTGAAGATGTTGTGAAAAATGGTGAGAAGTCAAGATATAAAGACTGGTTTTATGGATTGCATTTTCCCGTAATCCGACCGGAAGATCCGGAAGATTATCCCAACTATGAATGCTTCGGCTATGAAAGGCTTATGCCGAAGCTGAATATGGCAAATGCTGAAACAATGGAATATTTCTGTAAAGTTGGGCGTTATTGGCTGGAAGAGTTTCACATTGACGGCTGGAGACTGGATGTTGCCAGCGAAGTAAATGATGGCTTCTGGAGAATGTTTTATAAAGACATTAAAAGTGTAAATAAAGATGCCGTGTTAATTGGAGAAGTCTGGGAAAGCGCAAATCATTGGCTGGATGGTACTATTTTTGATTCTACAATGAATTACGATTTCCGGAAACATTGCAGAAGATTTTTCGGTGAGCAGTCAATCGATGCATATGAGTTTGACAGTCGAGTTACTGATATGCGAATGAGATACCGTGAGCAGACGGCATATGCCCAGTTGAATCTTCTGGATAGCCATGATGTCAGTCGTTTTCTATCTTTATGTGATAATGATAAAGAACGATATAAACTTGCAGTGCTTTTTCAAATGACATTTCCGGGAATGCCATCAGTTTTTTACGGCGATGAGGCAGGAATTACAGGAATATTGGAAGAAGAATACAGACATCCGATGCCGTGGGGAGAGAAGGATGAGTTATTTTCTTATTTTAGAGATATCATTCATCTTCGAAAAGAAGAGGTGCTTCTGCGACATGGGAAATATAGAACATTGCAGGCAGAAAAAGACAGCAGATTTTATGCATATGAGAGATATCTGGGGAATGCCGGTATTCGTATTATGATGAATATGGATGAACAACCACAGAAAATATCGAAGGAATGGCTTAGTGGAAAATTGCTTCTCAGTCAGGGAATGAACGGAGACAGATTGGAAACGAGAGGTTTTGCAATTATAAAAAATGACTAGAATGAGTGGAGGAAGGTATGACAGCAACGATAAAGGATGTGGCAAAAAAAGCCGGAACATCAACGGCTACTGTATCAAAGGTAATGAATGGATCATATTCTATTTCACAAGCTACCATTGATAAAGTGATGCAGGCAATGGAGGAGTTAAATTATCATCCGAATCTTCGTGCCAAAAACTTTGCAAAACAATCTACCAAAACCGTTATTTTTGTAACTTCAATAGGGAAGGAAGCTGGTTTTTCGAATCCACATATGTTTGAAATCATGTGTGGATTGGAACATGCTTTATCGGAAAAGGGATATGCGCTTATTGTGAAGAATATCTCAGAAGAAAAAGCATGTGAATATATTAAAAATGCAGTAGAAACAAAGCAGGTAGATGGATTTGTTATTCATGCCTCCGTCATCTCTGTTAAGTTGGATGAATTGATTTTTCAGATGTCTATACCACATCTTGTCATAGGAAATCCTAATTTCAGCAGTCATTTCTGCTGGATAGATATTGATAATAAACTGGCTGGAGAGCTTGCCGCAAAACATTTGCTGGAAAAGGGATATCAGTCATTGGCATTTATAGGCGGAAGGGAAGAAGACAAAATTTCTATGCACAGATTGCAAGGAGTTCTTTCTGTCTTAAATGAACATGATGTGATTGTGCCTAAGAATTATGTACAGCATGGTGAATCTGATTGTGATAGCGGTTATGCTATGGCGGAGTTGGTTTTGAACCAATCGGAGAAGCCGGATGCAATCATTTGCGCAAATAATTATATAGCCTATGGCTGCGTAAGCGCACTGCATGATAAGGAAATACAAATACCAAATGAAATAGGAGTGGTTACTTTTGATGATTATCCTTTTTCAAAAATATTAAAACCTATGCTCACGGTAATAGATATTGATGTTTTTGACATGGGAGTGCAGGCAGGTAAGTATATCTTGCAGAAAATAAGAAAACCTAATCTTTATGTACAATCTTATATAACCTTTCCTACTCTGATTATTAGAGAATCTACTTAAAAACGGGTGCTGTTATCTGACAGCACTTGTTTTTGAGTGATAGGAAAGATATGGCTGTTGGTGGTATGCAACAGGCAGAATAACGGATATGTATAAGTCTGTTCTGTGCCAGCTTGCGGCAGTAGGCATGCCGTATATTGTAAGAGTAGACGATGATTTAAAAGCAAAGTCGGATGCTTTGTTTAAAGATTTAGGAACAGATACCACAACTGCAATCCGTATGTTTTTAACACAGGCGCTGGCAGTAAATGGTTTTCCGTTTGAAATAAAAAGGGCAAATGTAAATCCATATGAAGCATTAACAGAATATGAAATATTAGATAAGCTGGAAAAATCGCGTGAGCACGCAGCACAGGGGATGTATAAAGATGCGACAGAAGTTTGAATCTTTATGCTATATCGCATCGTGTTATATCTTCTACCCTTGTTTATGAACCCTCATAAGGGAAAAAACAAGGGAAATGAAAATAGCAGGAAACAAGTTCCTGCGGTAACAACTTATAACAAATTATGAAAATGGTGGTTGGGACTGGATGAAATGCTAATAATACATTTCTATGAAAGGACTGATAAGATGAGATTGACATATGCAGACTATAATTCGCAGACGAACAGTATTGATGTAACTACATTTGAAAATTACATATTGAGGATTGATTGTAACAAGGCAGAGGACGGATTAAGAACTACTTCCTGCTCGCATAATTCGCTCAATGCGTTGGCAATAGGCGAACCATTGGGATAATTCAGCATTTTTCATTTATAAGATTGGCTCGATAGTTTTTAAAAAATATTCGGTAATCTGTTCAGGGCTTTCTTTCATATCATGTGATAGCCACCAACTTACTGTTTCCACAAAGGATGATGTTATGTGATTTACAAGATAATCCTCCGGTAATTTAGAATTCTTTAAAAGTCCCTTTTGAGCATATTGAGAGATTATCAGTTTTTTCAGATTGCTCTTAAAATATCTCAGAAATAAATCGTTGTTCTGAGAAGAAAGGAGTTCTAGTATATGCCTGTCATTTTCTTGCAAATGTCGTAAAAGATGTAGGAATACGGAATCCGTTGCGTTACCGCAAGAATAATGATAATGACCATGAGGAAGCCCCATTGCTGTATCAATAATATGACCGAATAATTCTTCGCAAAGGTCTTTTAGCAGATAATCTTTGGTCTCGAAATGTGCATAAAAAGTAGTTCTCCCTACATCAGCAGTATCAATGATTTCCTGAACAGAAATCTGATTATAATTTTTCTCAGAAAGCAAAGAAGTAAATGCGTTAAATATGGCTTCTCTGCTTTTTTTCTGTCTTCTATCCATAAAGCCTCCCGAACAAATTTTTAAAATTGTTCTGTAACAAACAGACACAATTTTTTGATTATTGAAAGTTATTGATGTATTTCATATACTGATACAGAACGAAGTGTTTCGTATCAAACACATTATATGATGCAGAACAAATGATGTCAATAAAGCGTTGAAATGGTTGAAAAATTCAAGGTTTTATGGTAGTATAGGTGGGATATTTGATGTTTCCTTATCCGAGCATTGCTCGTAGCTAACGTGAATGGTGTAAAAATGGTGTAGTAATCCATTTCATAACAAAAGTAAAAGGCGGGAGGCCTTGTAAATAGGAGGTTTTTAGAACAATGGAAGCTTACAAGCAGGAATTTATAGAGTTTATGGTGGATAGCCAGGTTCTTAAATTTGGCGATTTTACATTGAAGAGTGGAAGAAAATCCCCATTCTTTATGAACGCGGGGGCATATGTAACAGGTGCACAGCTTCGTAAGTTGGGTGAATACTATGCCAAAGCAATTCATGATAATTATGGACTTGATTTTGATGTGCTTTTTGGACCGGCATACAAAGGAATTCCGCTTTCCGTAGCAACTACTATGGCAATTAGTGAATTGTATGGAAAGGAAATTAGATATTGTTCCAATCGTAAAGAAGTAAAAGATCACGGTGATACCGGTATTTTACTTGGAAGTAAATTAAAAGATGGCGATAAAGTGGTTATTATCGAAGATGTTACAACATCCGGTAAATCCATTGAAGAAACGTTCCCAATTATTAAAGCACAGGCGGATGTAGAAATTAAAGGCTTGATGGTTTCTTTAAATCGTATGGAAAGAGGACTTGAAAGCGAGAAGAGCGCACTAGAAGAAATCAAAGAGAAATATGGTTTTGATGCCAATGCAATTGTTTCTATGGCAGAAGTTGTGGAATGTTTGTACAACAAGCCGTATAATGGAAATGTATACATTGATGATACATTGAAAACAGCAATTGATGAATACTATAAACTGTATGGTGCAAAATAGAAAATAAGTGGGTATGTGTAGGAAGACTATAAGTACCGGAAAGGAATGGTAACGGTATGGAAGAGAAGACATATAAGACAATGGGCGGAGCCGGTGCAATGAATATCGCAATCGGAGTGGTTGCTTTGGTAGCAGGAGTTGCAAGTGGTGTTTTGCTCATTATCAGTGGGGCGAAACTTCTGGCAGGAAGAAGTAAAATACTATTCTAAAATTTTATTTAAGGAAGATGAATGGGTGTTTCCAACGGGAATGCCCATTTACAGGTTTAAAGGAGTTTTTTATGAGCCGTAAAAACAGCTACATTTTTACCAATAAAAATCATTCACAGAAGGGAATCATGGCAACAATCCTGGGCGTTATATCCCTTGTATCTCTTATTTATGCGATTGCCATGAGTTATAAAAAAGATGGAGTAATACCGTCTCAGTATGGAGCAGCGACACTTCTTGTTACAATATTTTCATTGACTGGAGTAGTCTTAGGCGTGATTTCTAAAACAGAGAGAGATAAGTATTATATTTTTTCTTACTTGGGAATTATATTGAATGTACTGGCATTAGCTGTTGTAAGTGCCATTTTGTATGCGGGTGCCTATGGAATTGGCAGTTATTAGAAGAAGGGATTTGTAAGTGTTGGAAGTGAAATGGAGTTGACTAGATAGTTCGAAAAGAAAGGCGACGAGCAGATGCAGGAAATGATGACAGAAACAGAAAAAAAAGAATTAGAAAAAGAGCGCTTTGAACTGGCGTTAGAGCGTATTGCTCAGATACCTAATGAGAAGAGGTGTGCAGAGAAGTATCAGAATTATTTTGATAAGATGGCAGAATTTGTTCTGCTTATGAAAAAAACATGGGATTTCGTAGCTGATGGTAGTCTATATATGGCATCTTTAGGCGAACTGAAGAAGCACAACAGAGAAATGTATGTAGATATTTTGCCGGAGAATTATGATGAAAGCTATGCGAATCCAACCTATGCGGCAGAATGTTTTGGCAAAGAAATGGGGCAGCTTTTATCTTTTGTTTATGCAGAGCTGCGGAGTATGATTGCTGCTGCCTACGAACAATCTTTGACTGATATGGTCATTCGCGCAGAACTACTGTTAGAAATTTATCAGGCGTTTCTGTGTGTGGCAGAAGAGGCACAAGTAGTACCGGAGTACGAAGAACTCAGACAGATTGCTTACTGGTATGTGAGTGACTATTATGAGACAGAGTCTTATGAACGGGTAGCGGGACTCCTTTTACCGCAGAAGGACTTTGCAACAAAGATTATTCTGGAGAGTGATTTGTCTGATATACGCTATTTATATTATTATGGCGAATATGTGACAGAGAATGAAATTAGAACAGCAAAGCATATGACAGAACTGTCAGTGGAAACGACACGCTTGATGGCAGATACTTATACGGAAGGATACCGAATTGGTTTTGAAGTAGGTAACAAAGATATTTCCATTAAGAAAACAGTTAATATTCGTTATTGTCTTGGCTTTGAAATCATGATAAAACAGGCGATTGAGAATTTTGACCGAATCGGTCTAAAACCAACTGTTTATCGTGCCGGAACGAATATTTTTCAAGGCAGGAGTGTCAATAAGAATGGATTTTTTGGTGCCAATCCGAATAAACAATTTGATTATGACCACAAAGAAGATCAGGCATTGTTTTTGGACAGCGCTCTTGTGCAGCGTAAGCTGGAATGTATGCAGAATGCATATGAACAGTTGAAGAAAGAAGCGGGAGTGATGGGCGGTCCTGCAGTTTTAGAAATCTTTGGTGAAACCCCGTTTGTACCGCAGAGCAAAGAAGCAGCCTGCAAGTTAAGTGATAAGCAACAGAAGCTTTCTGTAGAATATGCTTCCAAAGCCGGTGCTTTGCAGAATAAGTATATCAAAGGCGAAGAAAGAAGTTTCACGATTATTGCTTTCCCGGTGCCGGACATTGGAGTACAGTATGAAGAGATTTTCGATGAAATTATTCGTATCAATACATTAGACTATAAACTGTATCAGTCAATTCAACAGTCTATCATTGATACTCTTGATCAAGGAGACTATGTTCTGGTAAAAGGAATGGGTAAGAATCATACCAATTTGAAAATTCAGCTTCATACCTTGAAGAATCCAGAGACGGAAACTAATTTTGAAAATTGTGTAGCCGATGTGAACATTCCGGTAGGAGAAGTATTTACTTCCCCGCAACTTGACGGAACAGAAGGTGTGCTTCATGTTACCAGAGTTTTCTTGAATGAATTGGAGTACAAGGACATTTCTATTCGGTTTGAAAATGGTATGATAACAGATTATACTTGTGCAAACTTTGAGACAGAAGAAGAGAACAAGAAATATATCAAGGATAATGTCTTATTCCATCATGATACACTTCCAATCGGTGAATTTGCGATTGGAACGAATACTACAGCCTATGTAGTTGCAAGAAAATATGGTATTGAAGATAAAATGCCAATCTTGATAGCCGAGAAGACGGGGCCTCATTTTGCAGTGGGAGATACCTGTTATTCCCATGCGGAGGAAGTAAAGGTTTATAATCCGGACGGTAAGGAGATTATTGCGAGAGATAATGAAGTGTCTTTATTAAGAAAAGAAGATATGGGCAAGGCATACTTTAACTGTCATACAGATATTACAATTCCTTATGATGAATTAGGAGAGTTATCCGTTGTTACAAAGGGGAACGAAGTCATTCCAATTATTATAGAAGGAAGGTTTGTATTAGAGGGCTGCGAAGAGTTAAATAAGGCATTCGAATAAATTTTGTATAATTTTACAGCATATTTACAGCAAAATCCTTTCAGAATAATTGAAATTCGTATTGCTTCTTAGTAGAAAATTTAGTACACTGTAAACAGAAATGTGCCGTTATCCCACAAGATATTGTGGAGACGGTTGGAATAGAGAATGAGGAGGCATGGCAACATGGCACAGGTAGGTATTGTAATGGGCAGCGATTCCGATATGCCCGTAATGGCGAAAGCCGCAGACATTTTGGAAGAGTTAGGCATTTCCTATGAAATGACTATTATTTCTGCACACAGAGAACCGGATGTATTCTTTGAATATGCGAAGAGTGCAGAGAGCAAAGGGTTCAAAGTAATTATTGCAGGAGCAGGTAAGGCGGCACATCTTCCGGGTATGTGCGCTGCAATTTTCCCGATGCCTGTTATTGGTATTCCAATGAAAACTTCTGATCTTGGCGGTGTGGATTCCCTTTATTCTATCGTGCAAATGCCATCCGGCATTCCGGTAGCAACCGTTGCAATTAACGGCGGACAAAATGCAGGAATTCTTGCAGCGAAGATTCTTGCGACATCTGATGAAGCTTTGCTACAGAAACTGAAGGATTATACGCAGAGCCTGAAAGAAAGCGTTCAGGAGAAAGATGCAAGATTACAGGAAGTTGGCTATAAAAATTATTAAGAGAGCCCTGTTTGAAGACGGGAACAATCATAATAAACACAATCATAACAAACACTTTGGAGGATAAGAGAATGGATTACAAGTCAGCGGGCGTTGATATTGAAGCAGGATATAAGTCAGTAGAGCTTATGAAGAAGCATGTAAAAGAAACTATGAGACCGGAAGTTTTAGGTGGAATTGGTGGTTTCGCAGGGGCATTTAGTTTGAATACGATTAAAGATATGGAAGACCCTGTGTTATTATCAGGAACAGACGGATGTGGAACCAAAGTGCAGTTGGCATTTGTTATGGATAAGCATGATACGATTGGTATTGACTGTGTTGCAATGTGTGTAAATGATATTGCATGTTCCGGTGGTGAACCGTTATTTTTCCTTGATTATATTGCATGCGGAAAGAACTATCCTGAGAAGATTGCTATGATTGTAAGCGGTGTGGCAGAAGGTTGTAAACAGTCAGGTGCAGCTCTTGTTGGTGGTGAAACAGCAGAACATCCCGGGCTTATGCCGGTTGATGAATATGACCTTGCAGGATTTGCAGTTGGCGTAGTTGATAGAAAAGACTTAATTACAGGTGAAAATATCAAACCGGGCGATACTTTGATTGGTATTGCATCAAGCGGTGTACATAGCAATGGATTTTCTTTAGTAAGAAAGGTATTTGATATTACAAAAGAATCTTTAGATACCTATTATGATGAATTAGGAGCAACACTTGGAGAAGCACTGCTTGCACCGACCAGAATCTATGTAAAAGCGCTTAAAAGTATCAAAGATGCAGGTGTTACGGTGAAAGGTTGCAGCCATATTACAGGCGGCGGTTTCTATGAAAACATCCCAAGAATGCTTCCGGAAGGCGTTCATGCAGAGGTGAAGAAAGACAGCTATCCGGTACTTCCTATTTTCAAATTATTACAGAAGACAGGAAATCTGGAAGAAAAGATGATGTACAACACTTACAACATGGGACTTGGTATGGTTCTTGCTATTGATCCGGCAGATGTTGATAAGACAATGGAAGCGATTAAGGCAGCAGGTGACACACCTTACGTAGTAGGACAGATTATTGCCGGCGATAAAGGGGTAACTCTATGTTAAAAATACTCGTATGTGTGTCCGGTGGCGGCACGAATTTACAGGCAATTATTGATGGAATTGCACAGGGGACGATTACCAATACAGAGGTTGTCCGAGTTATCAGTAATAACAAAAATGCATATGCATTAGAGCGTGCGAAAAATGCCGGAATTGATGCAGTGTGCGTATCTCCGAAGGATTATACAGACCGAGAGCAGTTTAATGAAGCATTTTTGCAGGCAGTAACAGGGGCAGAGCCGGATTTGATTGTACTGGCAGGCTTTTTGGTTGTAATTCCGGAGAAAATGATAAAAGCATATCCGAATCAGATTATCAATATTCACCCTTCTTTGATTCCATCCTTCTGTGGAACAGGTTATTATGGCTTGAAGGTACACGAAGGTGCATTGGAGAGAGGCGTGAAGGTAACAGGTGCAACGGTGCATTTTGTAGATGAGGGAACCGATACCGGTCCGATTATTTTGCAGAAAGCAGTTGCAGTAGAAGAAGGGGATACCCCGGAGATTTTGCAGAAGAGAGTTATGGAACAGGCGGAATGGCAGATTATGCCCCGTGCCATTGACTTAATTGCAAATGGAAAAGTATCAGTGAGAAACGGAAAGGTATGGTTATCAGAATGAAAGTTTTAATCGTAGGAAGCGGCGGCAGAGAACATGCAATCGCAACAAGTGTAGCAAAAAGTACAAAGGTAGATAAAATTTATTGTGCACCGGGTAATGCCGGTATCGGACAGATTGCAGAATGCGTTCCGATAGGTGCAATGGAATTTGACAAACTGGTTGCTTTTGCAAAGGAAAATGCTATCGACCTTACGATTGTGGGTATGGATGATCCGTTAGTAGGCGGTTTGGTAGATGAAATGGAAGCAGCAGGACTTCGTGTTTTCGGACCGAGAAAGAATGCAGCAATTCTGGAAGGAAGCAAGGCTTTTTCCAAAGATTTGATGAAAAAATATAATATTCCAACAGCGGCTTACGAAACATTCGATGACCCACAGGCAGCACTTACTTATCTGGAAACAGTCGATATGCCTATCGTTCTGAAAGCGGATGGTTTAGCACTTGGTAAAGGTGTACTGATTTGTAATACGTTAGAAGAAGCCAAAGCCGGCGTGAAAGAAATTATGGAAGATAAAAAATTCGGTACGGCGGGAAACCGTATGGTTGTCGAAGAATTTATGACAGGAAGGGAAGTATCTGTTTTATCTTTTGTAGATGGCAAGACCATTCAGATTATGTCTTCTGCACAGGATCATAAACGTGCCAAAGATGGTGATAAAGGACTCAATACCGGAGGTATGGGTAACTTCTCTCCAAGTCCTTTCTATACAGAAGAAGTAGATGAATTCTGCAAAAAATATATTTATCAGGCAACCGTAGATGCGATGGCAGCAGAAGGAAGACCGTTCAAGGGTGTTATTTTCTTCGGACTTATGCTGACACCAAAGGGACCGAGAGTGTTAGAATATAATGCGCGTTTCGGCGATCCGGAAGCACAGGTTGTTCTGCCACGTATGAAAAATGATATCATTGATGTAGTAGAAGCATGTATTGATGGTACATTAGATCAGATTGATTTGCAGTTTGAAGATAACGCAGCCGTATGTGTTATCTTAGCATCCGATGGTTATCCGGTTTCTTATGAGAAGGGATTTGTAATTGAAGGGTTGGAGAACTTTGAAGGAAAAGAAGGATATTATTGTTTCCATGCAGGTACGAAGTTAACTGACAAGGGGATTGTAACAAATGGTGGTAGAGTACTTGGTGTAACGGCAACAGGTACTGATTTGAAAGAAGCCAGAGCGAATGCTTATGAAGCAACCAAATGGGTTAATTTTGAAAATAAATATATGCGTACCGATATTGGAAAAGCAATTGATGAAGTTTAGTATAGAGTGAAATTGCTAGAACTTAGAATGATTGGGAGTATGAAGAATGAGTAGTGTAAAAACATTAAAGGATTTTACCAATACCGATGTGTATAATCGTCCTACGAAATGTAAGGAATGTGGCGGTATTATGATATTTAAAGGGGTTGGTGAATACAAGTGCGAAGATTGTGGATTTTTGGATTATGATGATTACGGCAAAGTGCGTAATTATATTGAGAAACATGTGGGTGCGACTTCAGCGCAGGCAGCAGAAGCAACCGGTGTAAAACAGAAAACAATCCGTACGATGCTCAAAGAATCCCGTTTAGAAGTGGCAGTTAACTCGAAAGCATTTATTACATGTGAGATGTGTGGCATCAGCATTCGTTCCGGTCGATTATGTCCGAAATGTGAAGTGAATTACAATAGGAATTATGAAGAGATGCTGCGTAGAAGTCAGAATAAGATGCTTATGGGTTATAGTACAGAGCGACCAACAGGCGAAGATGGTGCAAAGCGTTTTGTGCGTGATAAATAGAAGGATAGAAAAACCAAAGAAAGATGATGGGGTACCAGAATGAAGAAGTTATGGAAATACAGTAGTAAAGCGGCAAGAGGAGTGTTGGTAACAGCATGTGCAGTACTTTTCTTTATGGCACAGAAGAGTGTCTGCTTTGCGGAAACAACCGGAACAGTAACAGCGGATTCTGCAAAGGTGCGTCAGGAAGCAAGTGTGACCAGTAATGTTGTCGGTAGCTCGGCGAAAGGTACAACTGTTACAATTACCAATGAAGTTACGGATTCCTCCGGAACAATTTGGTATGAAGTATATGTAGATGCTAATACCACAGGATATATTCGTTCTGATTTGGTAAGCAAAGATGGAGCTACTGAAAGTAGTACAGAATCGACGCAGACAGATAATGCAGCAGCTCAGACTACAACAGCAGCCGGAGCAGAGAGCCAGCCTGATACAGGGATGGATGCGCAATACGCTACTGTTTCAGTTGAAGTCGCAAAAGTCAGAAGCGGTGCTTCAACAGATAAAAGTATTGTAGATTCCATACCGCAGAACACTTCTGTTATTGTAAGCGGGCAGACCGATGACCCGAGTAATGGTAAAACATGGTATTATATTACTTTTACCGGAACAAATGGTACAGAGAAAACGGGATATATCCGTTCTGATTTGGTGCAGCTTGGTGATATGGTTCCGGTAGAAGAGCCGACACCAACAGAAGAAATGCCTGTAGAGGAAGCACCGGTAGAAGAAACGGTAGAAAATAAAGATTATGAAGTTGTTTATACAACCAATGAAAACGGTGAATATGAATGGTATTTGTACAATAATCTGGAAGGTAACAGACAGAAACTGGAAGAGGTGTTAGCAGCGGCTCATGCACAGAGCATTAACGATTCTTTGGATGCGGCAATGGTTTCGAAGCAACGTATTATTATCATTATTATGATTGCTGTAATCATTGTACTTGCGGTTGTTTTAACAATTATGATTTTCAAACTTCGTGATGCATATTATGAAGAATATGACGAGGATGAAGATGAGGAAGAGGACGACGAAGAAGACGAAGAACCGGTTAGAAGAGCGGCGCCTCGTAAGGTGGTTGAGCAGAAAGAAGAACCACGTGTAACGCAGCGCAGCGCAACGCAGAGAACTGCACAAAAGGTTGTCAGAGAAGAGGAACCAGTTCGCAGAAGTAATGTGCAGGCAGACAGACCGTCGGTGAAAAAAAGTATTTCTCAGACAGAAAGAGCAACTTTGAATAAAGAAGTTACCTATGAAGAAGAGCCGAATGTTGAAGTGCCGGTAAAAACTGCACCAAAGCGTAAGGCCAAAAATTTCTTAATTGATGATGATGATTTTGAGTTCGAATTTTTAAATATGAATGATAAAGATTTGTAAGAATACGTTAGAGAGAAAGCGCAAAGAGGCGGTTGAAAACAAACCGCCTCTTTGTTATAATGTAGATATAACAGATGACGAAGTTTTGTTGAAACGGAGAACGTATGATAATTGAAATTGACTTTAACAGTGATGAAGCTTTATATCTACAGCTTAGAAATCAAATTGTTTTAGGAATTGCGACTTCAAGATTTCGAGAAGGTGATGCACTCCCATCGGTACGCCAACTTGCAGACAGTATTGGCATCAATATGCATACAGTGAACAAGGCGTATTCGGTGTTGAAACAGGATGGGTTTGTTAAGGTTGATAGAAGAAAGGGAGCAGTCATTGCTATTGATATTGACAAGATTCGTGCAATGGAAGATATGCGGAAGGAATTACAGGTACTTTTGGCAGAAGCCAGATGTAAGAATATTTCCAGAGAAGAAGTGCATGCTCTTATAGATGAAATATATGAGGATTATGGAGGAGTATAACCATGCAGCCACAATTTACGGAGAAGGCGAAGAAAGCATTAGCACTTGCTGAAAAAGCAGCTAGAAATTTGAGACAGAGTTATGTGGGAACAGAACATATCCTACTTGGTTTGCTTCGGGAAGATACAGGCGTTGCAGCAACTGTTTTAGAGAACTGTGGGTTAGAAGAGCAAACGTTAAAAGAAATGATACAGGAGTTGGTTGTGCCAGAGAGCAGTGTGATGTTAGCAGAGCGCGATGGCTATTCACCAAGAGCGGAGAAGGTGCTTGCAGAGGCACATAAGCAGGCAGAACGTTTTAAAAGTGAGAAGACCGGCACCGAACATATTTTGCTTGCGTTGTTAAAAGAGGGGGAAAATGTAGCTGTCAGACTGTTGAATACATTGGGAATTTCGATTCAGAAGCTGTATGTAGAAACATTGGCAGCAATGGGAGAAGACAAATCTCTTTATAAAGAGGATTTAGCCAAGAAACAGAACAAGAAAAAGGGCGGAGCTTCTACATTAGAGCAATATAGTAGAGATTTGACTGCGCTTGCAAGAGATGGAAAATTAGATCCGGTAATCGGCAGAGAGGATGAAATTCGCCGAGTTGTTCAAATACTCAGTAGAAGAACGAAGAACAATCCGTGTCTGATTGGAGAACCAGGAGTAGGTAAAACAGCCGTTGTAGAAGGACTTGCGGCGAGGATTGTAACAGGCGATGTACCTTTTACGGTGCAGAATAAACGTGTATTGACTTTGGATTTGTCCGGTATGGTAGCAGGCAGTAAATATCGTGGTGAATTTGAAGAACGTATTAAGAAAGTTGTTAAAGAAGTTATTGAGGACGGCAATGTTATTTTGTTTTTGGATGAAATCCATACGATTATCGGTGCCGGTGGGGCAGAAGGGGCGATTGATGCATCCAATATTTTGAAACCGTCACTTGCCAGAGGTGAAATTCAGTTAATTGGTGCAACGACGATTGCAGAGTATCGTAAGTATATTGAGAAGGATGCCGCTTTAGAGAGAAGATTTCAGCCGGTAACGGTGGAAGAACCTACGGTGGAAGAGGCAGAGAATATATTAAAAGGTATTGCACAGAAATACGAGGAACATCATCGTGTAGCCATTACACCGGAAGCGATTTCAGCAGCGGTTACTTTATCGGCACGTTATATTAACGATAGAAATTTGCCGGATAAGGCCATTGATTTGATTGACGAAGCGGCAGCAGCAGCAAGACTTGGCGGTGTGCAGAAGCCGGATAAATTGGCAGAGTTAGCAGAAGAGATTCAGAAAATTGATCTTCAGATAGAACGTTCCATTCGAATGGAGGCCTTTACGCAGGCAGGTGAGCTGCGTAAGAAACAGGAAGCTTTGATTAAGAAATATGAGCGATTACAGAAACGAATGGAGAAGCAGGAAGAAAAGCATGATTTTGCCATTGGTGAAAATGAAATAGCAGAAGTTGTTGCGCTTTGGACGAAGATTCCGGTGAAGAAGCTGGCAGAGAAAGAAAGCGAGCGACTTTTGAAATTGGAATCCATTTTACATCAGAGAGTTATCGGACAGGAGGAAGCGGTGACTGCGGTTGCCAAAGCGATGCGAAGAGGCAGAGTCGGTCTGCAGGATCCCAACCGCCCGATTGGTTCTTTCTTATTCTTAGGACCTACCGGAGTTGGTAAGACGGAACTTAGTAAAGCACTTGCAGAAGCAATGTTTGGTTCAGAGAATGCGTTGATTCGCGTTGATATGTCGGAATATATGGAAGGTCATTCCGTATCCAAAATGATAGGTTCCCCACCGGGATATGTAGGCTTTGATGAAGGTGGACAGCTAAGTGAGAAGATTCGAAGAAATCCGTATTCGGTAGTTCTTTTTGATGAAATAGAGAAAGCGCATCCGGATGTATTCAATATTTTATTACAAGTATTGGATGATGGACATATTACGGATTCCAAAGGACGGAAGGTAAGCTTTAAAAATACGATTTTAATTATGACTTCTAATGCCGGAGCACAGAGAATCATGGAGCCCAAGAATCTTGGATTCTCATCTGGGGAGACAGAGAAACAGAACTATGAGAAAATGAAGTCCAATGTTATGGAAGAGGTTAAGAAAATATTTAAACCGGAGTTTATTAACCGAATCGATGAGATTATGGTATTCCATCCATTGAACAAAGATAATATGAAAGAAATTGTAACGATGTTGTCTAAAAATCTTGCAAAGCGCTGCAAGAAACAGATGGAGTTGGAGTTAACGATCGCACCGGCATTGAAAGAGTATATCGTGGATAGGTATACGGATGTCAAGATGGGAGCACGACCGATGAAGCGTGCCATTCAAGCGGAGATAGAAGATACTTTGGCAGAAGAAATTCTGGCGGGAAATATTAAAGGCGGAGATAAGATATCCGCAACAATAAAGGATAAAAAAGTAGTTTATAAGGTAAGTACGCAGCGATAAAAAATTACAAAAGACGTAGGAGGAAGAACAATGGCTGTAGTAGAGGAATTACTTCGCACAGAAGCAGACGGAGCAATCAGTTTTGGTAATCACAAACTGGATGCAAAGGCAAAATTGGAGGATTATGAGCATGCGGGAGACTTATTAAAGGTAAAAACCTTTAAGAGCATGACAAAACTGGAGAAAAACGGAATGTTTGCTTATGAATCCGTACCAGGTACCAGTGTAAACCATTTTGTGGAAACAGAAAATGGTGTTACCTTTGTAGTAGAAGGTGATGAGGATGCGCAGATTACCGTAGGATTAGAAGATGAAACAGAATATGAGGTTTTTGTAAACGATGCAAGTATCGGAAAAATGAAAACCAATCTTGGCGGTAAAATGAATATCAGTGTTGAACTTGCAGATGCCGGAGAAGTTGCAGTAAAAATTGTGAAATAAGAGGTTTTATGGCAAAAGGTAAAATAACAACAGTGTTCTATTGTCAGAGCTGTGGGCATGAATCCTCCAAATGGATGGGACAGTGTCCGGGCTGTAAAGAATGGAATACTTTTGTAGAGGAAAAAGTAAATACAAAAACATCCGGAGCAGGTGTAAATGGAAAAGTAAGACGGGAAGAAGCAAAACCTTCCCGTCTTTCTGAAATTACACTTCAGGATGAAGAAAGAATGTCTACGCATATGCAGGAGTTAGACCGCGTATTGGGTGGCGGTATCGTACCCGGTTCGCTTACGTTAGTTGGTGGAGACCCCGGTATCGGCAAATCGACTTTGCTATTGCAGGTATGTCGCCACATGGCAGCGGATAATCGGAAGGTATTGTATATTTCCGGTGAAGAGTCTTTGAAACAGATTAAAATTCGAGCAAATCGTATTGGTGAGTTTGCGGATAATCTGTTTCTTCTGTGTGAAACGAATCTGGGAATTATTGAAGAAACGATTAGGCATATTATGCCGGATATAACGATAATTGACTCCATTCAGACCATGTATCAGGAAGAGGTTTCTTCGGCACCGGGAAGTATTTCTCAGGTCAGAGAAGCAACAAATGTCTTTTTGCAATTGGCGAAAGGGATGGGAAGTTCCATATTTATTGTGGGACATGTCACAAAGGAAGGAACGGTAGCCGGACCGAGGGTACTGGAGCATATGGTTGATACGGTGCTTTATTTTGAAGGCGACAGACATGCTTCTTACCGTATTCTGCGAGGCGTCAAGAATCGATTTGGTTCAACGAATGAAATCGGTGTTTTTGAAATGCAGAAGGAAGGGCTTGTTGAGGTATCGAATCCTTCTGAATTCATGCTAAATGGTAAACCGGAGGGAGCAAGCGGTTCTATCGTATCTTGTTCTATGGAAGGAACAAGACCGATTTTGTTTGAAATTCAGGCGCTTGTGTGCCGGAGTAACTTTGGATTTCCAAGAAGACAGGCAATTGGAACGGATTTTAATCGAGTGAACCTTTTGATGGCGGTTTTGGAGAAAAGAGTGGGGTTGCAGATGTCGGATTGTGATGCCTATGTTAACCTTGCCGGCGGCATGAGGATTTTGGAGCCGGCAATTGATTTAGGAATTGCCATGGCAGTTGCGTCCAGTTTTAAAAATCGTCCAATCGATGATAAAATGGCAGCATTCGGAGAAATTGGCTTGAGCGGTGAAGTGCGTGGTGTAAGTATGATTGAACAGCGTATTGCAGAAGCTGTGAAGTTGGGATTTACCACTTGTGTGATTCCGGAAGTCTGTATGAAACAAGTGAAAAGCATGAAAAATGTTAAACTTATTGGAGTTTCTTCCGTGCAGGATGCGATTGATTTGATATAAAAACAAAATTATTACAGAAATATGACATTTTTTAAGAAAATGTTAAAAATATCCTGTTTCATATGTTCAAAACGTTTTTTTTATGATAAAATGTACGAAGTGCATTGTTGATTATGCAAACATAAAGGAGTTACATATGGACAAGCAGACACAAAATTCTCAGATAGAGGAAACAAATATTTCTGAGAATATGGAAGAGGCTGTTTCTACAAAGAAGAAACGAAAGCTGAATGGCCCGCTGCTGATTGTAGAGTTTATTGTTTTAGTGATAGCAATTGGGGTCTTGTATGTTGTTACAACAACAACAAGAGAAGTAGAACGTACTGATATCAATCACGAAACCATTACCATCAATGAAGAAGTAGTCGAAACGATGGAAGAAGAAGGTGAAGCGTTAGGATATCGTAATATAGCACTGTTTGGTGTGGATGCCAGAGACGGAGAACTTGGCAAGGGAACGAGAAGTGATAGTATTATTATAGCAAGTATCAATTTGGATACTCATGAAATCAGATTAATTTCTGTGTATCGTGACACCTATCTGAATCTGAGCAATGATAGCTATAACAAATGCAATACGGCTTATGCACAAG
Source organism: Lachnospiraceae bacterium (assembly GCA_017440375.1). Taxonomy (GTDB): domain Bacteria; phylum Bacillota; class Clostridia; order Lachnospirales; family Lachnospiraceae; genus UBA3282. The sequence continues at coordinate 8,273 of JAFSHK010000009.1, read as the reverse complement.
GCGGACCGGAACAGGCAATCAATATGTTAAATACGAATCTGGATTTGAATATTACCGATTATGCGACCATTGGTTTTAACGGTCTGATTGAAGCGATTGATGTGCTTGGCGGTATTGAGATGGAAATTACAGAAGCAGAGATTAATCATTTGAATAATTATCAGCTTTGTATGGCGGAAGAAATGGGCGTTGATTATACACCGGTAGAAAAGGCAGGGAAACAGGTCTTAAACGGTATGCAAGCGACTGCTTATTGCCGTATTCGATATACAAAGGGTGATGATTTTAGAAGAGCAGAACGTCAAAGAGATGTACTCGCAGCTATGATGGAGAAGGCAAAGACAGCTTCTTTATCTACTTTGAATGAAGCAGTTTCAGCAGTACTTCCGAATATCAATACTTCTTTGAACGTAAATGAAATTATCAGCGTACTTGGTACGGTAGCAGAATACAATGTAGTAGCCAGTGAAGGTTTTCCCTTTGAGGATAGCCGTGCTGGAGCGAATGTGGGAAGTAAAGGAAGCTGCATTATTCCGACTTCATTGGAAGAAAATGTAATACAATTACATAAAATTTTGTACGCAGAAGAACAGTATACACCTTCCAAAGAAGTAATAAGTATTAGTGAAGACATTGCAGAACAAACAAATGAATTTTTCCAATAAAATAAAGAAGTTTGGCTTTCTGGCCAAAACAGCAGTTCGATGTGGATTGAACTGCTGTTTTGTTGTATAAATATATATATGAGTAATGCGGCATAATAACATGCAGTTTGGGAGACTTAGATGAAAAAATTGTTGATTTATTTAAAGGATTATAAAAAGGAAACGGTTCTTGCACCTCTTTTTAAGATGTTAGAGGCGGGATTTGAATTGTTTGTTCCGCTTGTTATGGCGGCTATTATAGACAAAGGTATTGGCAGCAAAGATGTGACTTATGTGTTGCAAATGGGCCTTGTGCTTGTAGCACTTGGCATCATTGGTCTTATTTGCTCTATTACGGCGCAGTTTTTTGCGGCAAAAGCAGCAGTAGGTTTTTCAACGCAGTTAAAGCATGCGCTTTTTAAACATATTCAGAGTTTATCTTTTACAGAAATGGATACACTCGGAACTTCTACGATGATTACCCGTATGACATCAGATGTCAATCAGGTACAGAACGGGGTTAACATGGTGCTTCGTCTATTTTTGCGTTCTCCGTTTATCGTGTTTGGTGCCATGATTATGGCGTTTACCATTGATGTGAAGGCGGCACTTATTTTTGTCGTGACGATACCGTTACTTTCCATTGTTGTATTTGGCATTATGATGGTAACGATGCCTCTTTATAAAAAAGTGCAGGCCGGTCTGGATAAAGTGCTTGGGAAAACAAGAGAAAATCTGACCGGTGTAAGAGTAATTCGTGCTTTTCATAAAGAGGAACAGGAAATCGAGGAATTTGAAGAGAGTAATCAGACATTGACACATATGCAGTTGTTTGTGGGAAAGATTGCTGCGCTGACCAATCCGATAACCTTTATTATTGTAAATGCGGCAACGGTTGCGTTGATTTATACCGGTGCAGTGCGTGTGAATACCGGATTTATTACACAGGGTGAAGTGGTTGCCTTAGTAAACTATATGTCACAAATTCTGGTGGAACTTGTGAAATTAGCGAATTTGATTATTACGATTACGAAGGCACTTGCCTGTGCGAATCGTATAGAGAATGTTTTTGAAATGAAATCTAGCATGGAATGGGCAGCGAATAACAGAGCGTTGACTGCAATTCAAAGGACAGAAGCAGGAAATAATGCAGCGGAAGCTGCAACGCAGAACGACGCAGAATATGCTGTGGAATTCGACCATGTATCGCTGACCTATAAAGGGGCCGGAGATGAATCCCTGACGGATATTGATTTTCGGGTCAAAAAAGGAGAGACAATCGGTATTATTGGTGGTACCGGTTCCGGTAAATCTTCTTTGGTACATTTAATTCCTCGTTTTTATGATGCAACGAGAGGAAATGTTAAAGTTGATGGCAAAAATGTAAAAGAATACGGTATGGAGGAGTTACGTGAAAAGATTGGTATTGTCATGCAGAAAGCCGTTCTTTTTCAAGGAAGTATACGAGATAATCTTCGTTGGGGAAATGGAAATGCAACAACGTCGGAGATGAATCAGGCATTGGAAATAGCGCAGGCAAAGGAATTTGTAGACAGCAAGCCGGGTGGGCTTGATGCCAAGATTACACAAGGCGGTAAAAACTTATCCGGTGGACAAAGACAGCGATTGACGATTGCAAGAGCGGTAGTAAGACAGCCTGAGATTTTGATTCTGGACGATAGTGCATCAGCATTAGATTATGCTACGGATGCCAAACTGCGAAAGGCAATCCGTGAGATGGATGGAAAAACAACGGTATTTATCGTGTCCCAGAGAACTTCTTCCATCCAACATGCCGACCAAATTATTGTGTTAGAGGATGGACAGGTGGTAGGAATCGGAACGCATGAAAGCTTGCTTAAAAATTGTGAAGTATATCAGGAAGTTCATTATTCGCAAGCTTAGTGGCACAATAAATAGGCGTTTTGCAATTACCTAAGGAATAGGGTAGTGGAGAGGAATGAAATGGAAAGGAACGAAATGGAATGGGACCTAAGAAGGTAAAACAAAAGGATACTTTGAAAAAGGTACTTCGTTATATAAGAAAGTATTGGATATATCTGGCGATTTCAATTCTTGCGGCAGCGGTAACGGTTGCATTTACATTGTATTTACCGATTTTAACAGGTAATGCCATTGATTTGATACTGGAAAAGGGAAAAGTGGATTTTGCAGGAATTCTTGCAATTTTAAAAGAGATGGCAGTTATTATCATGCTGACTGCGTTTGCACAATGGCTTATGAATGTCTGTAACAACAAGTTGACTTATCGGATTGTACAGGATGTGAGAAACGAAGCATTTCACAAAATAGAGGTATTGCCCTTAAAATATATTGATGGGCATTCTTATGGCGAGATTGTGAGCCGCGTGATTGCAGACGTGGATCAGTTCGCGGATGGTCTATTGATGGGATTTACCCAATTTTTTACAGGTGTTATTACAATTATCGGAACACTGGGTTTTATGCTTAGCATCAATGTTGGGATTACCGGTGTGGTAGTGTTAATTACACCATTATCTTTTCTTGTTGCAAGTTTTATTGCAAAAAAGACATTTACGATGTTTAAACTACAATCTGAAACAAGAGGAGAGCAGACCGCCTTCATTGATGAGATGATTGGAAATCAGAAAATTGTACAGGCTTTTTCTTATGAGGACGAAGCGATGGAGAAGTTTGATGAGATTAATGGCAGATTGCAGAAAGCATCTCTGAAAGCAATTTTCTTTTCGTCCACTACGAATCCATCTACGCGTTTTGTCAATAATCTGGTTTATGCAGGTGTGGCAATTACCGGAGCGATATTGTCTATTCGGGGTGGAATTAGCGTAGGTCAGCTTTCCTGTTTTCTTAGCTATGCCAATCAATACACCAAGCCTTTTAATGAAATTTCCGGTGTAGTTACGGAATTACAGAATGCACTTGCGTGTGCGGCAAGAATTTTTGAGTTAATCGAAGAAAAATCACAGCCTGCGGAGCCGGAAAATGCTGTGGTATTGAAAGAGGTGGATGGTACAGTAGCCTTAGAAGAGGTTTCTTTTTCTTATGTACCGGAGAAAAAGCTGATTCAACATTTCAATCTGTCAGTGAAGCCGGGACAACGAGTGGCAATTGTAGGACCTACGGGTTGTGGTAAGACTACCGTTATCAATTTGTTAATGCGCTTCTATGATGTAGAAGAAGGTACAATTCGTGTAAGCGGTCATGATATCCGAGAAGTAACCAGAAAGAGCCTTCGAGGAAACTATGGAATGGTTTTACAGGAAACATGGCTGAAAGCAGGGACGATTCGAGAGAATATTGTGATGGGGAAACCGGAGGCAACAGAAGAAGCGGTGATTGCAGCCGCAAAAGCATCGCATGCACATAGCTTTATTAAAAGATTGCCAAATGGTTATGATACGGTGATTGCAGAAGATGGCGGAAATCTTTCACAAGGACAGAAACAGCTTCTTTGCATTACAAGAGTTATGCTGTGTCTGCCACCGATGTTAATTCTGGATGAAGCGACATCTTCTATTGATACCAGAACGGAAATTAAGATTCAACAGGCTTTTGCGACTATGATGAAAGGCAGAACCAGCTTTATTGTAGCGCATAGACTTTCTACCATCCGAGAAGCCGATGTAATTCTGGTCATGAAAGACGGCAACATTATTGAGCAGGGAAATCATGAAGCATTACTTGCTTTGAACGGTTTCTACGCAAACCTATATCAGAGCCAGTTTGCGAGATAAAAAAGATTGGCTTCTTGCGACCTACGAGCAATTTCCTATCACATAAAATAGGTCAGGCTGTTGAGCCTGACCTGCAACAATTGATAATATTTAGTTTGCCAAATCTTCATAATATGCGGAGTCTTTGTTGTAATCCATATATTCGGAATGGATGTCAGTAATGACTCCGTTTTCCCAGGTAAATACTAAATAATAGTAGAGTACGGTATGACCGTTTAAGTAATCATCCGAACTTAAAAATGCCAGCAAATCTACGCGTTCGATTTCGTTTTCTTCACAAATCTGTTCAATGGAAACAGGATTTCCATCAATGAAAAAGGTTGGAAGAATGGTCTGAATGGATTCCTCAAAAGGAATCTCTTCTATCGGTAATGATTGATATGGCCCATCATTTACACAGGTTTCCATATCATATTCGCCATAAGCCTCTAGAAAAGCCTCTTTTGTATCGCCAATGGAAATACCTTTATAGGTTGTATTGTTTTCTAAATCCAATTCATAGTCCAAAGCGGTTAACAGGGGAGTATCCTGACCGCAGGCTGTCATGGAAAACGCAAGCAATAATGCGGTGATGGATGTAAATATTTTCTTTTTCATAAGTAGTAGCCCTCATTTACTATATAGAAATACCCGTAAGGAATTCTTACGGGTATTTTACAGGGGCAGTAGGAATCGAACCCACATCGACGGTTTTGGAGACCGCTGTTCTACCTTTGAACTATGCCCCTATGTTATGTTCATGGTGAAAAGAAGCTCTCTCAAATCACCGAATTGTATTATAGCATAGGTAGATGAAGTTTAGCAAGTCCTTTTTTTGAATTGTTTGTAATTGTTTGTAATTTGATTTGTAACTGTTAGTAACTGTTAGTAACTACTATTATCTTTTTATAGTGCTTTCACATATTCTATTAGTGTTGTTATGTTCTTTCTATCACAATGATATTCTGGCGTGTCGTATGCTTTTAGGAGTAATTCATCATCCTCACTACGATTTTTGGTGAATTTTATTTTTACCTTTAAGGTTTGCAAAATAACGAAGAGTTTTTTATGGACGAAACCTTTAATAATATGTTAGTCTAAATATAGTTTTCTATTTTTGTGTTTCTTTGTTCAGTAACAGTTGTTTATTTCGAAATAAGAAGGTTGAATAAATTGTCGTGTCGTGATTTATTCATCCCGGAATGGAGAGGGAAAATGAAAAAGAAGTTACAAAAATGTGTCGCATTGATGGCAACCACTATGGTCGTTTTGGCAGGTTGCGGTAGTACAGAGAGTTCTGAGCAAGCTTCTGCACAGGAGACTTCTACAGAAGCAGAAGAGGCTGAAACAGTAGTAGAAGAAATAGCACCGGAAGAAATCAATGTAGTTGCATATGCACTTCCGACAGAGGCGGAGGAAGCGGAAGTTTATGTGGATCCGATTGAGAATCTTTCTGAAGATTTCATAAGGGGTGTGGATATTTCCAGCATTCTTGTGGAAGAAGCAAGCGGTGTTGTTTATTACAACGAAGCCGGAGAAGAACAGGATATTTTTCAGACATTAGCAGAAAATGGTGTGAACTATGTTCGTGTGCGTGTCTGGAATGACCCATATGATGAAAATGGTAACGGTTACGGCGGTGGTAACAATGATGCAGCGGCAGCAGCAGAGATTGGTGCCAGAGCAGCGGAATATAGTATGAAGCTTTGTGTCGATTTCCATTATTCAGATTTTTGGGCAGACCCTGCAAAACAAATGTGTCCGAAAGCATGGGAAGACATGACGATTGAAGAAAAGTCAGAAGCACTTTATCAATATACGAAAGAAAGTCTGACACAGATTATTGATGCAGGTGCAGACGTAGGAATGGTACAGATTGGCAATGAAATCAATAATGGTATGTCCGGTGAAACGGACTGGACGAAGAAACGTCAGCTTCTGCAGGCAGGAAGTAAGGCTGTAAGAGAAGTGTCAGAAGAAAAAGGACAGGACATTCAGATTGCCATTCATTTTACAGAAGTAGATGACAAAAACGGTACTTACAATAATGCACAGAAACTGAAAGATAAGGAAATTGATTATGATATTTTTGCAGTTTCTTATTATCCGTTTTGGCATGGTACGATGGAAAATCTGACAGAAGTATTGCAAACGATTGCAGATAACTATGGCAAAAAAGTTTTGATAGTGGAAAATTCCTATCCGTATACAACAGAAGAAGGAGACGGAAGTGGTAATAGTGTCAGCGAGGCAGATGTGCAGCCGGAATATGCAGCAAGTGTACAGGGACAGGTAAATGAAATTCGTGATGTATGTGCGGCAGTAGCAGCAGTTGGCGAAGCGGGGCTCGGTTATTTTTACTGGGAACCGGCATGGATTCCGGTCAATGTGTATGATGCTTCAGCAGCAAATGCCGATGAAGTTCTTGCGAAGAATAAAGAGTCTTGGGAAAAGGATGGCTCCGGTTGGGCATCCAGTTATGCATCAGGTTATGACCCAAAAGATGCAGGACAGTATTATGGTGGCTCTTCTTGGGATAATCAGGCATTGTTTGATTTTGAAGGTCATCCGTTAGCATCCTTGAAAGTATTTAAGTATTTACACTGTGGAACCCTTGCGGTTCAGACGGTGGAAAGCGTTCCAACCTTAGAAATTAATGTCAGTCTGGATGCAGAACTGGTTATGCCGGAAACGGTAAGTGTTGTTTTCAATGACAGAAGTACGGTAGAGGTTCCGGTTGTATGGGATGAAGAAGCAGTAGCAGCGATTGATACCTCAGACGGTGGCGATTATGAAGTTACAGGTGCTTTTGAGAATCTGGCAGAAGCCGCCGGAGATTTAGCGTTATCGGAGGAAACCATAGCAACCTTAGAAGCGATGCAGGCAACTGCTAAAGTATCTGTATGTAGAATGAACCTGCTTGTAAACAGTAGTTTTGAAGAATCAGATACTTCTATGTGGGTGATTGAAGGAAACGGAACTGATTTCCAGAATAAGGCGGCGGATGCTTATAGTGGTGACATTTCCTTGCATTTCTGGTCCAATGATGAAATATCTTTTACAGCAGAGCAACAATTGATCGGATTAGAACCCGGAACCTATGAGTTCGGATTCTACTTACAGGGTGGAGATGTCGGCGATGCGGCACAGATGTACGCGTATGCGGATAATGGCAGTGAAACGTTGCAGACTGAAACCGATGTAGAAGGCTGGACAGTTTGGCAGAATCCGGTTGTAACTGACATTACTGTAGGAGAAGACGGAATCCTTACCGTTGGTGCTTCTATTAAGAGTGGAGCCAAAGGCTGGGGAACTCTGGATGATTTTTATTTGTATAAAGTGGATTAAAACAGAGTAAAAGAAATAATATTGAAACATTTAAAACAGAATAAAAGAAAAATATTAAAACACAATAAAAGAAAAATATTTTGACAAAGAAGAAATGTGTGATATAATTCTCAGTATCAATTACAGACAAAAAGCATTGACGAGGAGGAGTACATACTATTCCGGATGAACAGAGAGAAAGTGGGTGGTGAGAACTTTCGTGATGGGAGTATGGAAGTAGCCTTTGAGCTTTGAATCGAACAGATTATTCTAAGTAGACTTCAACGGAGATTCCCACCGTTATCAGGGGAAGCGATATCGGAATGCGTACATGATTCCCGTATTGTAGTGAGTGCAGAAGTATTTCTGAATTTAGGTGGTACCACGGACATGTTAGTTCGCCCTAAGCAAACGCTTAGGGCGACTTTTTTTGTCTGTTTTGTAAAATAATTTTATTTTATAGGAGCATTCCTGTTAAGTAACAAATAACCGGTTTGCAAAAAATGAGTGCCTACCATAGAATAATGATTGTTAACTTGGCGGTTAATAAAAATCATTGTTCAAAGGAGACACCCACAAATGAATT
>JAFSHK010000058.1 GCA_017440375.1 Lachnospiraceae bacterium | reverse complement strand
TTATTTCCATCCATAAGTTTCCTTTCATTTGTTAATCACTCCCATAAAGTATTTATAAGAGTGTAACACATCCTAAGATGCATCGAAAAACTTACAAAATTTAAACGCCTTTTTCTTACATTTTAACACCGTCATTGACACTCTTCTTTCAAGTAATATTCTACGGAAAGTGACAGGCTGTGTCGTTACCCAAATATTGTACTTCTTGTACAATGGGAATGTACTTTTGAGCAAAATCCGGATATAATATCGCTTTAATGCAAGCAAAAAAGGTCCTACTGAAAACTTCGTTCAGTAAGACCTTTTCTATTGGACTTAACTTCAAAACCACTCGCTAATCTTAAACAAATGCGTTTAGCAAAGTGTTATCAAATTGTTATCAAACCATTTCACAAGATGTCTCAAACCCGCATAAATACTGAGTTTTTCAATTTCTTGCTACTACTCGAACTCAATCGTCGCCGGTGGCTTACTGGTGCAGTCATACATTACCCTATTAACCCCTTTGACTTCATTGACAATTCTATTTGACACCTTCGAGAGCACATCCCAGGGAATTGGTGCACAGTCTGCGGTCATGAAATCGCTTGTGCAGACAGCACGAAGCGCAACTGCATAATCGTAAGTTCTTTCATCTCCCATAACACCTACGGAACGCATATTTGTGAGTGCCGCAAAGTATTGTCCCAAATCCTTATCAACACCTGCTTTGGCAATTTCTTCACGGTAGATATAGTCAGCTTCTTGTACGATACGAACCTTTTCTTCTGTTACTTCTCCGATGATACGGATGCCAAGTCCCGGTCCCGGAAATGGCTGACGATATACAAGGTGTTTTGGAATGCCAAGCTCTAAACCGGCTTTACGCACTTCATCTTTGAATAGCATACGCAACGGCTCAATGATTTCTTTGAAATCAACACATTCCGGTAATCCGCCTACATTGTGGTGTGACTTAATCGTTGCACTCTTGCCAAGTCCGCTTTCAATTACGTCAGGATAAATGGTACCCTGCACCAAGAAATCTACGGCGCCGATTTTCTGCGCTTCCTCTTCAAATACACGAATAAATTCTTCGCCGATAATTTTACGTTTCTCTTCCGGCTCGGTAACTCCTGCCAATTTCTGATAGAATCTTTCCTGTGCATTGACACGTATGAAATTCAAATCATAGGCTCCTTCCGGTCCGAACACAGCTTCTACTTCATCGCCTTCGTTTTTACGAAGTAAGCCGTGATCTACAAACACGCATGTAAGTTGTTTTCCAACTGCTTTTGCCAGAAGAACTGCTGCCACTGAAGAATCTACACCACCGGAAAGCGCACATAGCACTTTTCCGTTTCCGACCTTCTCACGAATAGACTGAATGGTAGTTTCTACGAAGGAATCCATCTTCCAGTCACCGGAACACCGGCATATATTCATAACAAAATTGCGAATCATTGTCATACCTTCTACAGTATGCATAACTTCCGGATGGAACTGCACTGCATAAATTCCTTTTTCGGGACATTCCATAGCTGCCACCGGACAAACCGGTGTATATGCTGTAACCTTGAAACCTTCCGGTGCTTTCTCAATATAATCGGTATGGCTCATCCAGCATATTGTTTTCTCAAATACACCTGTAAAGAGTCTTGCTTTTGTATCAATATCAACTTCTGTCTTACCATATTCGCTGACAGGAGCCGTTGTAACTTTTCCCCCAAGCAGATGTGCTGTCAACTGGGAACCATAACAAATGCCCAAAATCGGGATTCCTAATTCAAAGATTTCTTTCTCGCATAACACAGCTTCTTCTACGTAAACGCTGTTAGGGCCACCTGTAAAAATAATACCTTTCGGGTTCATCTCTTTGATTTTCTCAATGCTCAAATTATACGGATGAACTTCACAATAAACATTACATTCTCTGACCCTTCTTGCGATTAACTGATTGTATTGTCCCCCGAAGTCCAATACGATAACCATTTCTCTCTTCATGTCTTTTCCCTCTTCTGTCATTTATTTTCTCACTTATTCTTTCACTTATACACTTTTCATTATTTCAACGATATCAGAATTATTCTAAAATATCCTGTACTTGCAAAATCACTTGCTTATAATGTGTCAAAAGTTTTTTCCATTCTTGCTTAGGAAGTTCATAATTTCCTTCTTTTACCGCAAACTCATGCTTTCTTGCCTCTTCAGAAAAGTTTTTTGCACCAATCGTCATAGAATTGCTTTTCATGGAATGCACCAGAATGCGATAATTCTCCCAATCTTCCTGCTCAACATAAGCAGTCAAAGAAGTAATCCACTTTTCACGTTGTCTATAATACGAATTAAGTAATTCTCGGTACATTTCCTCGCTATTACAGCAATACATCATAGCAGTTTCTTTATCAAGTTCCGATGGGATTGTTTCTACATCATTCTGTTCTACATGCCCCCCAACAACTGTTTCACTTTCAGCCATTATAGCATTCTCTGTCTCCTCAGAAATCTCTTCATCCTCTTTCTCAGTCAACGTCAGGAGTTCTTGTGGCAACCAATGTATAAGCGCTTTTTCCAAAGCTTTGCCCACAATCGGTTTCGAAAGATAATCTTGGAATCCATAATCCATATACATCTCTCTTGCACCGGAAACAGCATTTGCAGTCAGTGCAATGACAGGGATATCCTTTGCTAAACCTTCTTCTCTTATACATTTCAGTGTTTCTACACCATCCATCTTAGGCATCATATGGTCTAATAGCAGAATGTGGTATTCCTTTTCACGTAGCTTCTGCAGACATTCCATACCGCTCATCGCAGTATCTATCTGTACATCAGTCAATTTCAACAGACCTTTTACTACCGTTAGGTTCATTCCATTGTCATCTACTACCAGGATCTTAGCATCCGGTGCCTTGAAGCTTTCTTTATAACTGTCACGAGCTTGTACACTCTGCTCAACCTGCTTCTTGAAATCACCAATAGCTTCCGTACGGACAACTTTCTGCGGAATAGTTGCTGTGAAAGTAGAGCCTTCCCCATAAACACTTGACACTTTCAAAGTTCCCCACATCATATCTACGAAGCTCTTTGTAATTGCAAGTCCAAGTCCTGTCCCTTCAATATTTCTGTTATTCTGTTGGTCAACTCGTCTAAAGGATTGAAACAGCTTCTCCTGGTCTTCCGGTTTAATACCTCTACCGGTATCACATATGTCAAAGCATAACTGAATTTCGTCATCGGTTCTTCTCCAAAAATTTACTTTCAAAGTAACCGTTCCGCTATCCGTATATTTTACTGCATTCGAAAGCAAATTGGTCACTACCTGACGAATGCGTACTTCATCACCATAGAGATAATTCGGTATATCGCCGTCCACTTCTACATTCAGTTTTAACCCCTTCTGTACGGCCTTCGGCTGTACCATATTAATCAAATCATTCAGTACAGAACTAAGCTGATATTCTACCGGAACAATTTCCATCTTGCCGGACTCAATCTTAGAGAAGTCCAAAATATCATTGATCAATGAAAGTAACATCCTACCAGAGCTTTCTACATTAACTGCATATTCTTTCACGTTATCTTCTGTACTCTCACGCAAAATCATCTCATTCATACCAAGAACTGCATTGATAGGTGTTCTAATTTCATGTGACATATTAGATAAAAAGTCTGACTTACTTTTAGCCGCCTGTCTGGCTTCACCGCATTTTACTTCTACAACTTTCAACATATCATCCAGACTACGTTCCTGCTCACTGTTCTGTCTACGTTGAAAAGATATATGTTGTACCTGTGTTATCATCATCCACTGTACAATAAGAATATTTAGAAAACCTGCCCCATATTCACTTAGAGCCAGTTCTCCGGGTTCCCCAAGAAGCCATGACATATCAACCAGATTCCCATAATGCAATACGCCTAATACCAACAGAAGTACTATCATAATTGCTAATTGAAAAATACAGAGAGATTTATCACTAAAAAGCAATGCTGAAAAGCACTGTACAAACAGAATATAAAACAACAAATGTGGATTATTAAATTCATAACAGACAATAAGTGTCAGCACAATGCCTAGTGACATCAAAATCCTTTTATATTCAAACGCACCTATAACATAATTTTTCCACATGCGACTTATTACAACAATACTCGCTATAAGAAAAACGGAAATACACGTATGTATTCCTACAGGAACATTTCCCTGCGCAAAGCCAACAAGAATTACTAAAACAGCACTGGCACAATAAAGGAAGTGACTGGAAACACGACCAATATAAAAACTGTCATTCATAGCTTCACCCCCTTCGGTACTACCAGGTGAAGTCCCTGTTTCACTATCTGGGCTTCCCATTCTCTTATATCACTTACTAATTCGCCATCAAAATTCATCGTAAATGGCATACCGTCTTTTCTTCTTAATCGAATATTACTACAATGACCGCACTGACAAGTCTTTCTGACCTTTTCAAAATTTTCCTTAGACAGTGCCATCAAAATTGGAAGCGCACCAAACGCATATTTATTTGGTCCAATAGCGTACTCACCCTGCCCATCTGTCGGAAAAGCTGCGTCGGCAAAGTGCAATCTTCCCCCAAGCACATTGCCATTGCCGAGAAAGACTTCCGCAAATTTCCCCTCTACTCTTTTGTCATCCAAATATATAACATACTCCTGTGGTTTTGCGCGGAACAATGCAAACAATGTGGCACATATATATGGTATTTGCTTGCCGAACATACTCAGAATACGATATTCTTCTACTTTGTTTATAACCGTAGAGTCCCATCCGACAGAAAAGGTATTGAGGGCGACTCCTTGATTGGTTTTAATATAATCAACGGTAATGACATCGCCATCAATCAACTCTTCTATCTGATAAAATCTTGCCTGGTCTTCACCAAACACTTTCAAAAAATCATTGGTTAATCCACATGGAAAAAAAGCCACCTCGGCATTCTCCAAATCCTCAAAACCATTGAGCATGTTCCGCATGGTGCCGGAACCCCCACAACAATAGAAGCGTAGGTTTTCATTTTCGAAAATATTCTGCACCTTTTTTACAAGTTCAGCCTCATATCCCTGACATCTTGTATTAAAAACGAAATAATTCAATCCTTCAATTGCTGACAATTTTGTTCGCAAATCATCTGCAAACGTTTTCTGCCCCGCAAAGGGATTAATAATAAAAATATGTATCATAGGTTTTCCTCTTATGACTCTTTTGCATTCCAAACATTATTAGCACCTAATTATATATAAGTATAATATCATATTATCATTTTACAGTACAATAAATAATTGCTATACCTATTGAATATCGTAAGGTTTAGGTTTTTTCACACAATTTACTCAATCATTGTGCCTGCTTATGTAAATACTTTTCTTTTGTTGCAAGCCCGCCGCGAATATGTCTTTCTGACTTATTCACATCCAGAACTTTTCTCGCTTCAAAGGCCAATGTCGGATTAATCTGTGACAAACGGTCGGTTACGTCCTTATGTACCGTACTCTTGCTAATACCAAACTGCTTTGCGGTCTGCCTTACGGTGGCATTATTTTCAATAATATAATTAGCAATATCGATTGCTCTTTCCTCGATATAATCTTTCAAAAAAATTCCCCTCAAAATACTTTTTTACATTGTATGAAGTATTTTAAGGGGTTATGACTTTATGTTATACAATCCTTCTGACCGTGATAATGCTTCGATAAGTCGCAGATGTAATCTTAATTCCGGTACGTTCTGTACTGGCATGTACAATCTGTCCGTTTCCTATGTAAATTCCCACATGCCCACCATAATAAATGATATCACCGGGCTGTGCCTCTGAATAGGATACCGCTGTTCCTGCACCGGATTGGGCGTATGAGCTTCGCGGTAAAGAATAGCCAAATGCTTGATACACCGACATGACGAAACCGGAACAATCTGCTCCGTTTGTTAAGCTTGTTCCGCCTGCTACATAAGGATTTCCGATAAACTGGCAGGCATAATTGGCAATCTGCTGTCCTTTACTTCCACCGGAACTTGATGGTGTCGTTACCGATTGCTGGCCTGACTCAGATGAATTGCTTTCGGAAGAATCACTGTCCGACGAATCACTATCCGACGAATCAGAATAGCCATTACTGTTTTGCGCTTCTTGTGCCGCTAGTAATGCTTCCTGCTCAGCTTTCTTACGTTCCTCTTCTTCTTTTCTTTTCCGTTCTTCCTCTTCTTTCCGCTTACGTTCCTCTTCTTCTAATTTACGAATCTGTGCTGTTTCCTGTTTAATTTTAGTCGTATATGCCGCCGCTTCCTGCTTTGCCTTTGCAAGTACTACTTCATAATTTTCATACTCTTCTTGTTTCTCAGCAAGCACACTTTCTACATAAATCTGTTGTTCCTCCAACTCATATTTGGAAGTCTGCAATTCCGATTTTTCCTCTTCCAGTTCATCCTGCAATGCCGCAACCTGATCTACAGTTGCCTGATATTCTTCCAACAACGTTCTATCGTACTCATACAGTTCCTCTACATAATGTGCTTTATTGACCATATCACTGACGTTTAGTGACTCCGTGAAAAGCTGCAAATAAGAGACATCACCTTGTTCATACATAAATTTAATACGGATTTTCATGGATTCATACTGCTCATCCTTGGTTGCAACAGCCGCATCATAATCAATCTGCGTCTGCGCAATTTCCGCTTCCTTATCCGCAATTGCCTCTTCAATCAGATTAATATCGGTTAAAAGCGCTACCATTTCCGCATCCAGTTCTTCTATCTCGCTGTCGATATCTTCTTTGGCATCTTCATAATCAGAAATCTTTTCATTTACATTTTTCAGTTGTTTTTCATTCTCAGCTTTTTGTTTTTGTAAATCAGAAATAGTGGTAGCACTCACCGGTTCTACCACTACAACTAACAATGTTAAGGCTGTCATTATGCTTATGAATTTTACAAATCTTTTTTTCATTTGTGCCATTATGCGCCTCTATCTTTATCTTTCCTATTACAATAAAACAACTAAAATATTTTTTGTTTCTTACAGTTCACAGTTCTTAACAGTTCTTGGGAATGGAACAACGTCTCTGATATTGCCCATACCTGTCAGATACATAACACATCTTTCAAATCCAAGACCGAAACCTGCATGTCTTGCAGAACCATATTTTCTAAGGTCAAGATAGAAATCGTAATCTTCTTTATTCAGTCCCATTTCTTCCATTCTCTGCTCTAATACTTCCAGACTATCTTCTCTCTGACTACCACCAATGATTTCACCGATTCCCGGTACAAGACAATCCATAGCGGCTACTGTCTTACCATCCTCATTAAGTTTCATATAAAATGCCTTAATTTCTTTCGGATAGTCGGTTACGAATACCGGACGTTTGAATTCCTTCTCTGTCAGATATCTCTCATGCTCAGTCTGTAAATCACAGCCCCAATATACTTTGTATTCAAATTCATCATTATGCTGTTCCAGAATCTTAATAGCTTCTGTATAAGTCACATGACCGAAATCAGAATTTAATACATGCTCTAATCGCTCAATCAGACCTTTGTCAACAAACTGATTAAAGAAATTCATTTCTTCCGGCGCATGCTCTAATACATAACGAATAACATATTTCAGCATATCCTCTGCTACTCGCATATCATCATTCAAGTCAGCAAATGCCATTTCCGGCTCAATCATCCAGAATTCTGCAGCATGTCTTGTTGTGTTGGAATTCTCTGCGCGGAATGTCGGTCCGAAGGTATATACATTCTTAAATGCAAAAGCATAGGTTTCTACATTCAACTGTCCGCTTACGGTTAAGTTAGTCTGTTTTCCAAAGAAATCCTGACTGTAATCAATGCTGCCGTCTTCGTTTCTTGGAATATTATCTAAATCCAATGTTGTTACCTGGAACATTTCTCCGGCACCTTCACAATCACTGCTCGTAATCAGTGGTGTGTGCACATATACAAAGCCTCTTTCCTGAAAAAAGGAGTGGATAGCGTGTGCAACCAAAGAACGTACACGAAAAGTTGCCTGGAATGTATTTGTTCTTGGTCTCAAATGAGAAATCGTTCTCAGATACTCAAAAGAATGTCTCTTTTTCTGCAACGGATAATCTGCTGTTGAAGCACCTTCAATCACAATTTCTTCTGCCTGCATTTCAAATTTCTGTTTTGCCTGAGGTGTTGCAACAATTTTACCTTTTGCGATAATAGCAGAACCTACATTCAATTTGGAAATCGTTTCAAAATTGTCCAGACTGTCACTATAAACAACCTGTAACGGCTCAAAAAAAGTACCATCATTTACTACAATAAAGCCAAAAGTTTTGGAGTCTCTGATACTTCTCACCCATCCACCGATGATCACTTCTTTGTCAATATATTCTTCACTGTTACGATATAAATCTTTGATATCTGTTAATTCCATTATAAAATTCCTCGCCTTCCTAAATTATCCCTTTTGTATCCTATTATTTCTTTTTTCTTCTTATGTTCTTTATTATAAGTGCTTTATCATATTTATCATTCTGCTGCCGCTTCCGTTGTCGCATCAGTCGTTGTAATAACAGCATTATCAATCAAAAATGCCATAACATCTTCTGCCATCAAGTACTCTTCAAAAGTTTTCACATCATTCTGCTCTTTAAACTGTTCTACGGATTCAAAACCATATGCCGTAGCACGTTCTTCCATTCCCTCCTCTATTTCTTCTTCTGTTAGAGAAAGTCCTTCTACATCCGCAATTGCCTGGAACATAATATACTGCTGTGCCATTTTGGTTGCATCTTCACGGAACGATGTTTCATATGTCTCTACATCCATACCATAATATGTCTGCATATAGGATGCCAAATCCATACCATAGTTCATTGCTTCTGTTGTCATACTTTCCACTACAACATCATAATAGCGGTCTGTCATTTTCTCCGGAACTTCTTTAAAAATGCAATTTGCCATAACCGACTCGGTAATTTCTGATTTCAAATTACGATTATACGTATTTACTGCATCCGCATATAAAAATTCATATACAAAATCTCTGTACTGCTCTACTGTCGTACACTCCTCTATTCCAAGTCCCTGAACATACTCATCAGTAAGCTCCGGCGTTTCCACAACAGTAATTCCGTTTACCTTCACATCAAACTGAACAGATACTCCTGCCATTTCTTCGTTCCAGTAATCCTCCGGAAAGGATAAATCCAATGTCACCTCATCACCGATATTGGCACCTATCAAGCCTTCCTCGAATCCCGGAATAAACTGACCGGAACCAATTGTCAAAGATTGTCCCTGTGCGGTACCACCTTCAAAAGCTACACCATCCTGATAACCGGTATAATCAATATTAACAGTATCTCCCTCTTCTACCGCTCTGTCAGTAACTTCAGTAGTTACGGAACTCATAGAAAGAACGTAGTTAATATACACATCTACATATTCTTCCGAAACCGATGCTTCCGCCAAAGTAACTTCTACACCTTTATACTCTCCAAGCGTAACGAAATCCGCCGCATCAATTTCACTTACATAAGTAGCATTTTGGCTACAACCGGTCAACATTCCGGCTACCATAACTGCTGCTGTCAGCAACGCAATTTTCTTTTTCATAATACTCCTCATTTCTGCGCATATATTTTTACGCATATTTTCTTTCTCTTTGATTTATAAAACAATACACTATATTAGAATATATCACAAATTATCGCCTCTTAAAAGAGTTTCTTTCCAAAATATTTCCCTTTCCCTTGCTTAATCTGAAAATCAATGTTAAAATATTTTGTGCATAATCAAGAAAACTTCGGAGGTATCTATATGAGCACGTTAACAATTGTATTATTGTGCATTTTGGCAGTTCTTATTATTGCCGCAGTCGTTTTATATTTTTTAGGAAAAAAAATGCAGAAGAAGCAGGATGCTCAGCAAGCTCAGATGGAGGCTATGAAACAGACTGTTTCCATGTTAATCATTGATAAAAAGAGGCTGAAACTGAAAGAATCCGGTTTGCCGCAAGCAGTTATTGATCAGACACCTAAAATGCTTAGAGGCTCTAAATTACCGGTTGTAAAAGCGAAAGTCGGTCCACAGATTATGACATTAATCTCTGACGAAAAGATTTTTGATTCCATTCCTGTGAAAAAAGAGGTAAAGGCTGTTGTCAGCGGAATTTATATTACTGATGTAAAAGGTCTTCACGGAAGACAGGCTCCGGTTGAACAGAAGAAGAAAGGCTTCTTCAAACGTGCTCTTGAAAAAGCACAGGAAAAAGCCGGTGCAACCCCTGTTAAATAATTTCTTAATACAAATATTATGAAAGAGAAGCATTCTACAAAAGAAAGGCTTCTCTTTTTTCTTTGGAACGTATATCAAGAACGATTTTACAATCTGCAAGAAATTCATAATTCACATCCAGCGCGTAATTAACCGTAACCGTAATTCTATCTTCCTGCTGCGAAATTTGAATCTGCTTTGTATCAATTCCAATCATAATATTTCCATATGGTGTATGGTAACTGGTCATATTTTTTCGATTCTCTTCAAATACCATATGCACATTGACAAGACCGGTTCTGGTTAATTCCAAAATATGTTCACCAAACTTCATGCGGTTTTTGGTAGGCTCATCAAAGCCTTCCGATACCTCATCATAAATCACATAATGCTTTCCGTTTTTCTCATAATATGTACCAACGGTAATTGTTTCAATCTGTTCCGGGTCTCCATCGCTTTGTTCAAACTGCAAACCACGCAGAGACACTAACACATCTTTTGTCATTTTCTCCTCCTCCTGCGTTAGTATTCATCAATATGAATCACTTTGGCAGAAAGAATTCCATAAGGTATAATAGAATTTGCAAATTTCTGAAACTTGTCTGCCGCATCACTGACAAAGAACTGATATAACTCCGTTCCAAGCTCCGGCCGTTTTCGACTCTCTAAACCTTCTTTTTCCAATAATTCCTTCAATTCTCTTGCTGTTTCATACGCCGGATTTACCAGTGTTACTTTATCTCCCATAATCTTCGCTACCGTAGAACGTAACAAAGGATAATGTGTACAGCCGAGAATCAACGTATCAATATCGATATCAATTAACTCTGCCAAATATCTTCTTGCTATTTCATCCGTTACCGGATCTTCCCACAATCCCTCTTCCGCCAATGGTACAAACAATGGACAGGCTTTTCCGATAACATTAACATTTTCGTTATTCTCTTCTATGTATCTTTTATAAATGCCGCTTCCTATCGTTGCTTCTGTTGCTATAACACCGATTTTACCGTTATGTGTCGCCTCCAATGCGGTTCTCGCTCCCGGCTTTACTACACCGATAATCGGAATATCTACTTCTTTCTCTAATTCATCCAGTGCAAATGCACTTGCAGTATTACAAGCTATTACAATTGCCTTTACATTCTGTGTCTGCAGAAAACGCACAATTTGTCTGGAGAATCTGGTAACCGTTTCTCGTGATTTACTACCATAAGGAACTCGTGCCGTATCACCAAAATATACTATTCTTTCGTTTGGTAACTGTCGCATAATTTCTCTTACTACCGTAAGACCGCCGACACCGGAATCAAAAACACCGATTGGCGCATTGCAAAATAATTCTTTTTGCATAAGGCTATTCCTTCTTAAATATTTACTATTTATCTTTTCTTGCTATCCAATATATTATTTCTATTTTTTATTTATCTAATTTTATCGTTGTCTAATTCTTTGATTGTCTCAAAAGTTCTAATAGTCTGCTCTTTACTATAATCTGTTCTTCGTCTGCCTGCAAGAGCTGTTCATAAATTTCTTCCGGTATTTCCAGCTTTTCTACACCTTCTATATCTTCCACCTTGCCTGAACACACATCCTGCCAGGTTTCTATATCATATGTTTTCCCTTGATAAACAATGGTGTATGTATCTTCATAAAAGCAAAGTTCCGGATAAAACAGAAACCACCATACAAAAGCAAATGTACCTGCCAATAAAATTCTTAATTTGGAAAATTTCGTTGTATTCATTTGGGTTCTCCTTATAAAACAAGTTTTCTTTTCTGCCTAGATTTATAAAAAGTGTTCCCTTCCCTGCTTCTTTTATACAACGGATTTTCAATGGTACTTCTCTATTTGGTATTTTCTCTTTCCATACGAATCTGACGAATAATAGATTTCTCCTGATTATCGATATGCAATTTGGCAGCTTCTGCTGCCTTCTCTTTATCCTGCTTTACAATACTTTCGTAAATCATTCTATGTTCATCGACCAGATTATTATGCTGCTGCTCATCTTTGATATATTCAAAACGATAACGATACATCTGTTCCGACAGATTATTGATTAACTGAATCAATCTCTGATTCCCGGTAGCCTGCACAATAATATCATGCAATGCCACATCTGCTGCCGCAATTGTTGTTGCATCCCCTGTAACCGTTGCCTGTTCAAATTTATCACAGGCTTTTTTCAAATTCTGCTTCTCTACTTCTGTAATTCTGTCACAGGCAAGCTCTACACAAAGTGCATCTAGTGCCCTTCTGACCTCCAAGACATCTTTCAGACTTTTCTCTGTAATCTGAGCAACCTCAGCTCCACGTCTGGGGATCATAATCACAAGCCCTTCCAGCTCCAATTTGCGGATTGCTTCACGAATCGGTGTTCTGCTGACTCCAAGCTGATTGGCCAGATGAATCTCCATCAAACGCTCACCCGGCTTTAGTTCTCCGGTCAGAATTGCTTTACGAAGGGTATTAAATACAACATCTCTCAAAGGAAGAAATTCATCCATTTTCACTTGAAACTGACTCGTCATATCTTCAGCCTCCTTTTCCTATGCAAATCTTGTTACAAATACCTGACTTGCTAATTGTCCCTCTCGAATCTTCTCCGCTGCTTTCTGTGCTGATTCTTCTTCTGTAAAAATACCGAAAACCGTAGGACCGCTGCCACTCATCAATGCATTATGAGCACCTTCCTGTTTCATTAAATTTTTAATTTCTTCGATAATCGGATATTCTCGAACCGTAACGGTTTCTAACACATTCCCTAGTCTATCCGTAACGCCCTGCAAACTGCCCGCTTTCATTGCTTCAATCATACCATCAATATCCGGATGGTAAGTCAATGTGTTCGCATGCAAATTCTCATATACAAACTTCGTTGAAACATTAATATCCGGCTTCGCCACTACCAAAATACACTGTGGTGGTGACGGAAGCTTAGTCAGAATTTCTCCAATCCCTTCTGAAATCGCAGTTCCACCGGCAAGGCAGTAGGGAATATCAGCCCCCAGAGTCACACCAAATGCCTGCAATTCTTCCAAGGAGTATCCCAAATTAAACAACTCATTGATTCCATGAAAAGCGGCTGCTGCATCCGTACTTCCACCCGCCATACCGGCTGCAATCGGAATTCTTTTCTCCAAGGTAATCTCTACCCCCTGCTTCACACCTGCTTTATCCATCAAAAGCTCTGCCGCACGATAAATCAGGTTATCTTTATCCTCAGACAGCTCTGCATTGTCTACTTTTAAACGAATGCCCGGTGTATCCTTTTTCACAAAGGTTAAGGTGTCAAAAATATCCACTGTCTGCATAATCATTTTCACTTCATGATAGCCGTCTTCTCTGCGCCGAAGTACATCCAAACCTAAATTGATTTTAGCATATGCTTTTCTTGTAATCTGTTCCATAATTCTTCCTTTTTATCTTGTATACAGTATTCATAAGATTGTACTTAATTTTATACAATCATGGATGTTTCGTCAAGATGTATCACGTTGCCATTGTGCTTTGAATTTTGGGGTACTTCCTTACAATCCTGTATGCGCAAATTACTTAAACTTGCACATGCAACTCTGTTGATATTCAGAAAATCCATATTGTGAATATAATCCCTGTGCGTCACTTGTTAGTAACATTCCATACATACCCTTCAACTTTTCTTCAGTTACGATCCAATTAACAAGTGTTTTACCTATCTGTTTCCCCCTATGTCGTTCGTCCACGATAACATCGCATATGTAATACATAGTTGCATAGTCTGTAACCACTCTTGCAAAGCCAATAATTTGATTAGACTCCATATCAAAAACTGCAAAACACAATGATTGTTCCATAGATTTCTCAATCTTTTCCAATGTTCTTTCCTTAGCCCAATATGACTGTGATAATAATGCTTTTATATCCTTACTATGTTCCTTTATCAGTTCCTTATCATCCGTCATTTGATATTGTTCAAAAATTGTTTGCATTTCCTTTTCCTCTCACAATTCAAAAAATCAAATTTTTACCTGCTTTCAATCTCACTGTAAGACTGAAAGTTTCGCATGTTCAATAAATTGGAATTGGTCGTCCCTTAATGCCGAAAATTATATGGCTAAATCTTTTCGATTTTTCTCACAAGCTGATACGCATATGTCTTAAAAAACTTATTCCAAAATCCTCGTGCATTTGGGTTTGCAGTTCCGTGTCCAACCCAAAGATATCTGACACCCCTTTGCTTTTCATAATCAATGACATAGTGAAGTAAGTCATTTGAAAGGGAACTTCCTCTGTACTCAGGAACGACATATATTTCGCCTACATTTACCGACTTTATATTTTGAAAAGCATACAAATCCGGCTCACTATTACTTTCTATCATTCCAATCATTTTATGTTTTTTTGAGAACGCAACGTGAAGACTGGTATCTGAATCCATAAAAAACTCTTTATATACCTGCTGTGTAAACTCATTGCCCTGATAAAATACAGGGGCCTGTTTCAGATGTGTTACTATTGCGTTTGTCAGTTTCCATATTTCGTCCCAGTATTCCTCAATTTCATGTTTTGTTAATGTTTTAAATGTAAATTTATCGCTAAAACAGTGCGCATGGTTATCAACTTTAAGTCTACCTTGTTCATACATATACCCAAATTGCATCATTGAGAATAGTTTCAATGCCTCAGTATCGTGTGCATACAGATTAATTTGAAATTGTGTATCTCCATTACTAACAATTTCCTTTGACAATTTGCAGAAAAGTTTGGACAATACTTTTTCTGATGAAGCATAATACCCATATACTGGAACACTGCAAACTTGAACCCCATCGTTACTCCATAAAGAGTAGTATAGTATGCCTTGCTCTTTGGCTCCGTCATCAATATTAATACAGTTCATATCAGATAATATATCGTTTATCTTTTCTTTAAATATTTCAAACTCAATCTCCTCCAGCAATGGGTTGTATGAACGTTCCAACATATATTTTTCATATAATTTCTCAATCATGATTATTTTCATCTCTTTCATTTTAAAATAGTCGATATTCTGTTGAGTTCAATCGTTTTATTAAATCAAATAATCACGTGCTTTCAATACATCTTACACGCCTCGTAACCGTGCCTCAATATCAGATGCAGTGTACAAAACATCTGTTACAATAACCTTATCACCACGAATCGTATAGAATACCGAATAGTTATCCACAAGCATTCTTCTTAATTCCATTCTCTTTTCCGATTCAGATTCCATAATTCTAAAACGTTCCATATCCTGCAATGCTTCCCTGGTAATCTCTACCTTATACTTTTATTAGTGTCTCTCTAAATGTCACAAATGCACTGGCTGCATCTGTAATGCATTTAATACCTCTGCCATATCATTGATAATGTTATAAATTTCTCTCCCCATAAGAGTACACTCCTTTTTGAAGGAATATATCGTAGAAAAACCGGTACATCAACAGAGCGTATTATTGTAATTTTCACGTCTTTATGATTGGAATTTCATAAAACAAGTTATGGTGTTCTTTTAAGTAACCATGTTCCGAAAACTTTCTATTCTCTTCTGGTTTATACCACGCATTTATCACTGAATATTTTATATTTCTTCCTTTTACTTCACGTGTTATTTCCTCAAGCATTATGTCCAAAGCCTGTGTATCCAGATATTCTTGACATATTGCAATTGGATACAAATGTACATAGGTATGATTTGCATCCACAAACCCCATCGCATATGCAACAACACTATCTCCTTTACAAACTGCCCATGATAATGTTTCAAATCCATCTGAATTTTCAAGAAGATTCTTTACTACATCGCCGTTTGGCACATAGCTACTTTCAGGCCAAACATATCTATATACTTCACTTATTTTCTGGCAAAATGTAGCGTTAGTCGCATCTATTTCGGATACTCTAAATTCTGATTGTATGTCCGCAACTTCACATTCATCTGTTTTTAACAATCGCAATGTATCTACATCACTCAGTTTTTTTCCTCCAAACAACTCCAACAAGCTAATCCTTTTATCATCTCTTTCATCAGTCGATATTATTATGCTCTTTCGTTCAGGAATTTTTCTTTTCGCATCTTGCATAATGTATTCAATCATTTCCTTTTCAAGGTTCTTATTCGCTTGTGCCACCTGAATAAAGTAATCTCCCGGTTCTTCCGTATGAACCATTCCAACTATCTCTTCATCTTTCAGCCATAGATACACATCTTTTATCCACTCAATGAAACCTCGACTATTTTCTTCGTTATTTACCGCAAAACGCGTAAAACACAACCTTCCAACATCCCAATTAAAATAGTTTTCACACTCATAGTTATTCGACAAAAATCTATATATGTGTGGATAATCCTTTACATCTGCTCTTCTTACTTCCATTTCCTCTTTTCTCCAATCCTATCTTAACCAACTTCAAATTCGTCTTTTAGTTAAACGCACCAGCTTACCGAAATTTGTAAGTGTGCTTGACAAATTACACAAATGATTTGGATAGCTGTTCCTGCAAAATTTTGAATAACCATTTCTCAGTTCAAAATGCAAAAGGAAATTCAACTTTCTCCCCTACGGTGAATGGGACCCCTCCTATTGTTTCAGTGATTTCGAAAGTTGCTCCATCCCACCCGTTGATTTTGATAATTCCTTTTATACTACCGTCATCAGATGTGAAACCTAGTTCTCCATTTCCATTATCAATAAAGTATCCTTCTATTTCACCCTGTCTGTAGATAGAAATAATTGCCTCGTCTTCTCCTTCCCAATCTTGCCGAGTGATTAGCGAGCTGTACACATTACCGGTTCCTTGGTTATCTACAAACAAACCATACTTAGTCGATATCTCCGGCATGACAAACGATTCTCCCTCAATCTTTGCCAATTCATTTGCAATGAAATAAGCTCTATTCTTGGTTTTTTCCTCCCAAAGTGAATTCACAAGTAGCGGATACATACTGCCATTTTCCTCTCGAGATCCAAGGGTCATTAAAGTCACTTCATCTTTCATAGCTATCCAGTTTCTCTGTTCTTCGAGAACCTTTTCTTTTGTATCCTGATCTGCCAAATCGCTAAATCTACTCCAAAGATTATTTAGTTCTGTATCCCAAATCACATAAAACCATTGGGATGCCACATTCATCTCCCCCTGTGTTTGAGCAGATTCTGACAATAAAGTGTACTTTTGAATAATCTTCTCAATATTCTTCACTTCCTCTTGAAGAGATGATGAATCAGATACCACACGGTTAACATCCGCTTTAATATCTTCTGTGTAATCATAGGTGAAATCTATTTCAATTGCATTCTTTAGCTCTATACCATCTTCACTGTTATCAGAACTGGTGGGCTCTTCTGATTGAGAATATTTACTTTCGTTATTTGACTCTATTCCCACTTGTTCACAGCCAGCCAAAAGTCCTATCATCAGTAAAGTGGTCATCATATAAATTGCTTTTTTCATATCCTGTTTTTCCTGTCTACTCTACTATCCCGTAGATTCAAATTCGTCTTTCAGTCAAACACACCTGCTTACTGAAATCTATACCTGATTAGATAAGTTTCTATACTTCATTTCTGTCAATCTCCATAAAATGCGATTTTTCGTTCTCACGTAGCAAGGAAATCATATCACTGAACACACATTTTTTCAACGATTTACCTTTGAATATTATACTGCATCCTCTCTGAAAAGGCGTTCATACAGAGCAACTAAAAAAACGAAGCACCTCATAAATACCGTATTCTTCCACTTTGATTGTACTTGATTTTATACAATCTGATAAACTTTGACAATGTATAATGGGGTTTAGGTAATCTGTAGTTTCGCAATTACCCGAATAATAGACATATACTGGGAGGGGTACCATGAATCAAAACAAATTAGTACAATTACAGACTATATTGCAGGAAATGGTAGATACGAAATTTATTTCCGGTGTCAGTTGTATGGTTTTGCAAGACGGAAAAGAGCTCTGCTATTACGAAGCAGGACTACGCGACATTGCAAACAAACTTCCTATGACACGAGATACTATCTGCCGTATGTATTCAATGACAAAGCCAATTACTGCCACCGCTGCTATGATTTTGATAGAAGAAGGGAAATTAGATTTACTCGATCCGGTTTCTAAATTTCTTCCGGGATTTGAAAACCAACATATTCTTATCAATGGTATGCCGGTTCCTGTAACGCGTCCTGTTACGATACAACATTTGCTGAACATGACTTCCGGTCTGGTATATCCGGGTGAAGGAAATCCTGCTGAAGTCAGAACTTCTATTCTTATGGAGGAAATCATAGAAAAACTGGAATCCAAACAGCCATTAACGACTCTGGAAATCATGAACCGTTTAGGTCAACTTCCTTTGGCATTTAACCCTGGTGAGAAATGGCAGTATGGTATGTCCGCAGACGTTCTGGGCGCTGTTATAGAAGTTGTTTCCGGTGTACGCTTTGGGGAATTTCTATCGGAAAGAATTTTCAAACCACTTGGTATGAAAGATACCGGATTCTACGTACCTGCCGACAAACAAAACCGACTTGCTAAAGTATATCGTACAACCGCAAATGATTTGGAAGAATTCTTTATTCCTCATCTTGGCATTCAGAACAAAATGGAATTTGCACCGGCTTTCGAGTCCGGTGGTGCAGGTCTTGTTTCGACAATAGATGATTCCGCACGTTTCACACAAATGTTGTTAAACAAGGGCTCACTGGACGGTGTCAACGTATTAGCTCCAAAAACCGTAGAATTTATGACCACAGCCCACATAACAGAAGCACAGCAGAAATATGTAAACGAATGGGAAAATCTTCCGGGACATACCTATGCAAATCTACTCCGTATTCTCAAAGATCCTGAAGCTGCTGTTTTCCTCGGAAGCAAAGGCGAGTATGGATGGGACGGCTGGCTTGGTACTTATATGATGAACGACCCTGTACATAATTTGACCCTGTTAATTATGCACCAAAAAACCGATTCCGGTACTACTACTTATACAAGAAGAATGCGGAACGTAGTATTTTCAGCATTAGAATACTAATACCTTTACCGACAATCACTTTCTTATCATATAAAAAACATCGGGAATCACCTTAAGCTGTTCCCGATGTTTTTTCACTCAATTCAATTTACAGAAATTAGTTTGTACTTACCTGTGCTACTACTTTAGTTGCTGATTCCCCTGTTGTCTCGGATTCTGTTTCTGAAGTTTTCAAACCAGCCTCTTCTGCAAGTTTGTCAAATTTGGCCATAACCGCTTCATATGTTTTCTTGGAAATTTCAGGAAGTTCTCCACCCCAAGTTTCTTCTGCCTGCTCATAGCCTTTCTTGAATGCTTCACGCATTTCTTCAATTTTATCAGGGTCACCACCTGTTAAAGCGGTTGCAAAATCAATAATACGATCCGATGTCTGCTCTACGCCCCAGTAACCGTCTTCTGCAACATCAGCCTGTGCCTGTGCTTTTGTAGCAGCATCTACTTCAAGCTCTCCGCTTGCAAGTGTTTTCCAGATATCATTAGCAATATTGTATGTCTTACCTTGTTTTGTCAGCAACTGCTCTACAATGCTCTTTAACTGCTGCAATCTGCTTTCCTGCTCTGCATTCAATTTGGCAATCAACTCTGTATTTTGAGTATAAGTTTTCTTAACAGAATCTGTCTGTGTTTCATTGGATGGCTCATAAACCACTCCCGTCTCCCCCGCAGTGGATTCTGTCTTTTTCGGTTCTGCTTTAACAACTGCTGACTGTTTTGGCTGATATGCCTCATAAGCAGTTGTTGTACCTGTTGTAACTCCGTTTACACTCATGTTTCATCCCTCCTTGGAATTTTTCAATCAAAAATTATGCAAAATCTGCTGACTTTGCCAGTTCTATATATTATATCGTACTAATTTCCCAAAAAGTTTAGAGCAATATAACTAAAAAACATGGTAGAAAATCATAAATTTGTTTAGTATTCACAGAATTTCGAAAATGATATACTTGAGTTAATATAACAACGTATATCCTTTTCATACACAATTGCAAAATTTGGAGGAACATATATGTTTCAAAAATGGAAAAAAACTAATTCTAAATATAAGGAAAAGATTGCGGTTATTTTATGTGCGACTTTACTGATTGGTACATTATTCGGTTGTTCCGACACTTCTATTTCTACTAGCAAGAAAACTGTCTACTCGGAAACAATAACCGTTGATGTTTTTGACTCACTTGCTAATTATCAGGGAATCCAATCCGGTTGGTTCGCAAAAATTGTAAAAGACAAATTTAATATAGAATTAAATATTATTGCTCCAAATGTTGCCGGTGGCGGTGATGCCATGTATGAGACACGCGCGGCTGCTGGAAATCTGGGCGATTTAATTATTTGTAGCGGAAACAATAATAACCTATATGATTTAGTTACTGCCGGACTGGTTATGGATATGAGCGAACTCTTAGAAAATAAGAACATTATGCAATATGAAGCAGCTATCCGAAATTTGAATGATCCAATATCCGATACAGCAATTTATGCGATTCCGTCTGAGGTTTCTTCCAAAAGCTGTTTGGAACCAAGTGAAAACTCCGAACCGACTTTCGGACCATATCTCCGCTATGACTTATATACTGCTATCGGTTCTCCACAAATGGAAACTTTAGAAGATTTGCTGCCCGTTCTAAAACGAATGCAAGAAGCTGCCCCCATCAGCGAATCCGGTAATCCCACTTATGGGTTCAGTTTCTTCAAAGATTGGGATGGTAATCTGATGAATGCCGCCAAACAGCCTGCCTGTTTCTATGGTTATGAAGAATACGGATTTTCCTTATATCGTGTTGATGGTTCCGATTATCAGGATATTTTAGACAGTGATTCCATATATCAAAGAATTTTGAAATTATACTTTGATGCGAATCAATTAGGATTAGTAGATCCTGATTCACCAAACCAGAATTATACTGCTGTTTACGACAAATGCGCACAAGGCGATATTCTCTTCTCCTACTGGCCTTGGCTTGGAAAATCTGCATATAACACTGTAGAAAATCGGGAAAGTGGAAAAGGCTTTATGTTTGTCCCGATTGACGATTTGCAAGTACTATCGAACGGCTGTCGTCCGATGGGAAGCACTACTGCTATCATTGCAATTGGTACTAATGCCGAAGACCCAGATCGTCTTGCTGCTTTTATCGATTGGCTTTATTCACCGGAAGGTATTTACGCTAACAGTTCACAATTAATTTCCGGTACTGCCGGACCAGAAGGTTTAACTTGGAAAATGACCGATAACGGTCCTGCACTGACAGAGTTTGGTATACAAACATTATCAAATAACGACCTTATCGTTCCCGAAGAATGGGGTGGCGGCACATGGTCAAATGGTATTTCAGAATTAAACTTTAATGGTGTTGCCTTAATCGACGACGCACCAAATGGCTATCCGTATTACTACACACTATGGGATTCTTATCGTGAGTCTGAAAACACCACCTTGGATATTATGTGGGAAAATGATATGAATGCTGAAACCGCCTTGGATTATCTTATTACTCATAATCAACTCATGATATCCCCCGGTGTTACTTATCAAGCGCCTCCGGAAAGCTCGGAAATCACAACCATACGTAATCAGTGTCGTAACATTATTGTAGATTATTCTTGGAAGATGGTGTTTGCAAAAGACGAAGCAACCTTTTATTCTTTACAAGAAGAAATGCAGACTTCTGCGCGAAGCCTTGGCTACGAACAAGTGCTTGCGGAAGACATGGAAAATGTAAAAAAACAATCTCAATTACACCAAGAATCAATTCTCGCTGAACAACAAAAATAATACGATATAAATAAAAAGAGAGGTATCATTATGATTGAAAGCAACAGAGTTCAAAAAATTTTATATGGTGGTGACTACAACCCGGAACAGTGGCCCGAGGAAACCTGGGCAGAGGATATGCGCCTTCTAAAACTGGCACATATCGACGTTGTCACCTTAAATGTTTTCAGTTGGGCATCCTTACAGTCTGATGATGATGTATATCACTTTGACAAACTGGATAAAATCATGAATCTTGTACGTGAGAATGGCATGAAGGTATGTCTTGCCACTGCTACCGGTGCGCATCCGGCTTGGATGGCAAGAAAATATCCGGATATTTTGCGAACCGAATTTAACGGTATGAAACGAAAATTCGGAAGTCGTCACAATTCCTGTCCGAATAGTCCAACCTATTACAAATTTGCCAAAGCTTTGGCTACCAAGCTGGCAGAGCGTTACAAGGATTATGATAACGTGGTTGCATGGCACATTTCCAATGAATACGGTGGCGAATGTTACTGTGAAAATTGCGAGAAAAAATTCCGCGAATGGCTGAAAGAAAAATATCAGACAATTGATGCCTTGAATCAGGCATGGGATACCGCTTTTTGGGGACATACTTTCTACGATTTTGATGATATTGTTGCACCGAATATGTTATCCGAGCATTTTGAATATAACCGAACAACATTTCAAGGAATATCTTTGGATTACAAACGTTTTAATTCCGAAAGCATCTTAAACTGTTTCCGTTTGGAATATGACGTTATTCATGCTATCACACCGGATATTCCGATTACCACCAATCTAATGGGTACTTATCAGCCTTTGGATTATCAGATGTGGGCAAAATATATGGATTTTATCTCCTGGGATAACTATCCGTCTTACAATGCCATGTTAGAAGATACGGCTCTGCGCCATGACTTGATGCGTGGTTTAAAACAAGGCAAACCTTTTGCCTTAATGGAACAAACACCAAGTGTTACTAACTGGCACCCTTATAATGCTTTGAAACGTCCGGGTGTTATGCGTCTTTGGAGTTATCAGGCAGTGGCGCACGGTGCGGATACGGTTATGTTTTTCCAAATGAAACGAAGCATCGGTGCCTGCGAAAAATATCACGGTGCTGTTATTGACCACGCAGGGCATGAAAACACCCGAGTCTTCCGCGAGATAACCGAACTCGGTGCAGAACTGGATAAAATTGGTTCTCTGACACTCGGTGCAAGAACGAACTCCAAAGCGGCAATTGTTTTCGATTGGGACAACTGGTGGGCAACGGATTATTCCGCCGGTCCAAGTGTAAATCTACATTATTGTGATGAAATTTTTAACTACTACAAAGTATTTAATAATTTAAATATTCCGGTAGATTTTATCAGTGTAGAGGATGATTTAAGTCAATACGATTTAGTCATTGCTCCTATTTTATACATGATAAAACCGGATTATGATGAAAAAATCCG
Source organism: Lachnospiraceae bacterium (assembly GCA_017440375.1). Classification (GTDB taxonomy): domain Bacteria; phylum Bacillota; class Clostridia; order Lachnospirales; family Lachnospiraceae; genus UBA3282. The sequence goes on along the minus strand of JAFSHK010000058.1, from coordinate 4,530 downwards.
CACATTTGTCAAAGCAGGTGGTCGCTTCGTAACTACTTTCTTCAGTGGTTATGTCGATGAGCATGACCTTGTTACCGTAGGCGGTTATCCGGGCAAGCTCCGCGATATTCTTGGCATCTGGGTCGAAGAAGAAGATGCTTTGCCGGAAGATGCCGCAAATAGCTTCACCTATAACGGCAAAAAATATCCTGCCAAACTAATCTGTGATTTGCTGCATACCGAAGGTGCCAAAGCTCTATGTAGCTATGAGCAAGATTTCTATGCCGGAATGCCGACATTAACATGCAATAGCTTTGGTAATGGTAAAGCTTATTATGTTGCTACCCGTTCCAACGCGGAATTCTATCGTAGTTTCATCGGTGAAATCTGTAAAGAAATCGGAATTCGACCAATCATTAACACACCTGATTCCGTAGAAGTTACCAAGCGTACCAATGCAAACGGTACTTTCCTCTTCTTCCTGAATCATGACTCAGAAAGCCATAATATTACTCTGAATTGTGATGGTATTGATATTCTTTCCGATACCACCTACAAAACCGGAGATATCCTGCTACTGGCCGCCAAAGATGTTGTCATTTTACAGGTAAAATAATACCAACATTATAATAAATAGGGAGGATTTCATGAAAATAACAGATAAGCAGACGTATCTGAAACAGATTCGCGAAGTAATTGATAAAGGTCCCTATCTTGATGATTGGACTTCCCTGACCGATTTCGTGATGCCGACGTGGTATGAAAAAGCGAAATTCGGTATCTTCGTTCATTGGGGATTATATAGTGTTCCGGCTTTTAACAACGAATGGTATTCCCGGAATATGTACATTCAGGGTACACCGGAGTTTGAGCACCATGTGCAAACATACGGACCACACAAGGATTTTGGCTACAAAGATTTTATCCCCATGTTTACAGCAGATAAATTTGATCCGGATTTCTGGGCTGAAACATTTGCGAATGCAGGCGCAAAATATGTTGTTCCGGTTGCAGAACACCATGATGGTTTTCAGATGTATCAAAGTGACCTTTCTATCTACAATGCAGTAGAAATGGGTCCAAAACGTGATATTCTAGGAGAACTGAAAACCGCTTTTGCGCAAAAGGGACTGGTGTTCTGCACTTCCTCCCATCGCGCCGAACATCATTGGTTTATGGGAAACGGCAAGGATTTTGAAAGCGACATTAAAGAACCTTTAAAATGCGGTGATTTCTACTGGCCTTCCGAACAGGAACAACCTGACCAACAGGATTTATTTGCAAAACCTTATCCGTCAGAAGAATTTCTGGAGGACTGGGTGTGCCGTACCTGTGAAATTATTGACCGCTATCAGCCGAAAATCCTTTATTTCGACTGGTGGATACAGCACGAAGCATACAAACCGTATCTTCGCCAGATAACCGCTTATTACTATAACCGTGGCTTAGAATGGGGCTTCTCTACCGCCATCTGCTACAAGCATGATGCCATGGCTTTTGGCAGTGGTATCGTCGATGTAGAACGCGGTAAATTCGCCGATGCAAAACCATATCACTGGCAGACAGATACTGCAATTGCTCGTAACTCATGGTGCTATACCACCACATTAGACTACAAAAGCAGCTACGAAATCCTTTGCTATCTGATTGATGTTGTCAGCAAAAACGGTAATCTTCTATTGAATGTCGGTCCAAAAGCAGACGGTTCTTTTGCCAAAGAAGATATCGACATTCTTCAAGATATCGGCAAGTGGCTATCTATAAACGGTGAAGCAATTTACAACAGTAAACCATGGCGCTATCCGGCAGAGGGACCAACGGAAGAAACAGAAGGACAGTTTAGTGACGGAACGGCTTCTTCTTATACAAGTGAAGACTTCCGATTTACTTCCGGTAACGGTTGCATTTATGCTACCTGCCTAAACTATCCGGAAGATGGAAAGATTACCATTCACTCTCTATCCAAAAGCAAGGATGCCAACAAACCTAATTTTCACGGTATCATTCGTGACGTGGAATTACTTGGTTTTGACGAAAAGATAAATTACACTATTAACGAGGATGGACTTCACTTTACAACCACTTCTGTAAAAAGTGATTTTCCGGTAGTCGTTAAAGTATATGTGGACTAAACCCCCCTTTTTATGCTATCCTAGATATATCAGATATTGACTATTTTCAGACTGCTATTTGTATTTTATATAGGGATGGGATACGTATGGAAACACTTTTTATTGCAGATGACGAATTTTCAATCAGAGAAGGTTTGAAGTGCATAATAGACTGGGAATCTCTGGGCTTTCAATTATGTGGCGAAGCATCGAACGGCGATGATGCTTTGGCACAGATTCTGGCTCTGAATCCCAGTCTTGTTTTGTTGGATGTAAAAATGCCGAAACTCCATGGTACCGAGGTCATTCGTCTGGCCAGGGACGCCGGTTTTCAGGGAAAATGCATTATCTTAAGTGGTTACTCTGATTTCAAATATGCGCAGGAAGCCATCAAAAGCGGTGTACGTTTTTATCTCACAAAACCGCTTGATGAGGATGAACTTTTTGAAGCGGTTAATGAAATTCGAAACCTGATTGAACAGGAAAAAGAGCATTCCGAAAATCTCAATGCTTTAAAAAGTAGAGCAAAAAATGTTATTTTATATGAACTAATTACCAATACTCTTTCTGCACCACTTTCGCAGGATGATGCAGAGCATTTACGTTTGATTGCAGACTCCTACCAGATTGTTATCTGTGAAGATTTCAATAAACAAGATGCGACTGCACCTTATACCTTTGCAGAACTTTTGAAAGTTACCAACAAAGAAAATAATATTTTTGAGCATATTGAAGCAGACAATAAAGATATTGTTTTATTAAAAGGTACTCATGGATTAAACAAGCTTGCGGAATTTCTGGCAAATTTTGAATATCGTCCTTTGCAAGACGGCAGCCCTATGGGTTCTATGTTTATTACCTATGGAAGACCTGTTTCATCTTTGGAAGAAATTCATCTGTCTTATGAAGATGCTTTGACACTTCTCGGACGTCGTTTCTTCTGTGCACAAAAGCAACATGCTTTAGGCTACGAAGACCTTCCGAAAGAATTGGCAAAAACATCTGAAACACCCCCCCATAGTGGATTTCTGGCACTTGATGGTGATTTGTTTGCTGATTTTGTTAATCGTTTTATTGATTATATTCAGTCTTATAATCGCAAGATGGTTGTAGAAACATTATCGGAACTGGAAGACACCATGATGCAGGTGGAAGATGATATTAACAATATCAAGTTGTTTTTAACAGATATCTATTTGCAGATTCGTGAGAAAATGAACCAAAATTATGCTTCCGCCGAAATTCCTTTTGAAGCAAATTCCACCGTCATTGATTTTATTAACAACCAGAATTATCTGTATGAAATCATTCGTTTTCTCTCGGAACAGTTTGAAATGATTATGAACGCAACAGGAAATCCATCCAGAGATACGATTCTGGATGACATCCTGTTCTATATAGACCATAATTTCACGAATAATATTAAATTAGAAACGATTGCGCCTCTATTTGGCTACAATAGTGCCTACCTGGGCAAAATCTTTAACAAAACAGTTGGCGAAAGCTTCAACTCCTATATTGATCATCGAAGAATCGATTATTCCAAAGAACTTCTTTTGGAAAACAGACTGAAAGTCTATGAAATTGCTGAGCAGGTAGGCTATAAAAATGTAGACTACTTCCATAAAAAGTTTAAAAAGTATGTGGGCGAAAGTCCTGCGGAATTCCGCAAACGGATGGATTCCTAAAATGATATGCCTTACAAAATAACATTTTTCATCCATGTATTCGCAAGTGTCATCCATGATTGGCACTCCGGTACAACACCATATCCATCCGTGCCCATTGTACGCTCATCGGCAAGCCCAATTCCGTGTGGTCCTTTTGCATACAAATGCAGTTCCACCGGAATTTTTTGTTTCCGCATGGCAAGTGCCAAAAACAACGAATTTTCTGCCGGAACTAAATCGTCCTCATTCGTATGCCAGATAAATGCCGGTGGTGTATCTGCACTCACTTGATTCTCCAAAGACATTTCTTCTTTCATAGCATCATAATTATCTGCCAATAATTTTCGGAAAGAATCCTCATGCGCATAAGGTCCGGAGCTGATAACCGGATAATTTAAAATCATACCGGCCGGACGCAGCATTTCAGAATCGACACCCAGTTTTTCTGCCAGAAAAGGTTTCTTCCAGAACATTCCATAACTTGCTGCTAAATGTCCGCCTGCGGAAGAACCTTGCACCAGAATTTTATTCGGATCAATATGCCATTCTTGGGCTTTTTCTTTCATCATTTTTACAACCGTAGCAAGTTCTGTAAGCGCAGTCGGATAGACTGCCGGCTCAACAGAATAGCGAAGTACCGCTGCATGATAACCATACGCATTCCATTGCAGTGCAAACATTTCGGCTTCTCTGTCCGAAACAAAACAATAGCCACCACCCGGACAAATAATAATAATTGGTCTCTCGTTAATTCCGATTTCTTCTGAATG
>JAFSHK010000057.1 GCA_017440375.1 Lachnospiraceae bacterium | reverse complement strand
TTGGAATAACAGAAGAATCTGCTCCGCCAATGGTGGATTACCTCCACTGATTAAGCGACAGCAGTATTATGCTTCGTTACAAGAGGCAGCATAGGTCGAACATCCTTGAGAAAAAAGTGTAAAGTAATATTGACAATATCAAAAGGAATTGCGTGAAAATATACGAAGAAAAGAGGGGTTATTTATGGAAGAAAAAAATTGGTTACAGGCATTTGAACAGAAAAATCAGATTGGCAAGGTTCTAGACACCAATCAATATACGGAGAAGTATGGGCTTGTGTTAAGTGAGAAGGAGGCACAGTTAATTGTCGGTGAGCGAACCAGATCCTTGAAGGAACAGAAACGAGTGGAGTTTGGTAACAGTATTTTGCCGGAGATTATTTATGAATTCTGCGATTCTGCTTATATCACGCAGGATAATTACACAGCGACCCTGATTCGGTTACAGGAGATTTTCTATCTTTATAAAAATGAAATGTTGGATGAAATTTCTGACAAGGAGCTGCTGCAATTTATGAAGGAACAGTTTGAAACGATTTGCTATGGGGATTTGGAGTATCTGGAAACAACCTGTTTAGCTATTTTTGCACAGGCAATCAGGGCAGGTTATGACGACTATCGAAAGTCGGAAGGAAGAGGAGCGTATGAACAGTTTGATGAAGTGCCACGATGGGATAGAGAACTTTATCAGGAAGTTTTAACTGAGTTGTGTTGGCGATAGAATAGGCAGAAACAAGGAATTATGGGAAAGCAGGAGGCATTTATGAAAAAAGTAAGTTATGAAATGGAAGAGTTGTTTCCGGTGGTGGCGATGTTAGCAGAGCAGTATACAGGATACGAGAGTACTTCAGTTACCTATGAGAAGGCGGAACAATTCATGGGAGCGGTTCTTTATTCTATTCATGCGTACGAACACGTAACGGAAAATGCTTTGGCAGGGCAGAAGATTCCGGCGAGAGAGGCCTATCGTAAGGGAGTCAGAATCTTAGAGAGCAAAGTGAAGGCAATGATGACATTGTACCATGAGATGTTAGAGCAGTTTTGCGCATATGACAATCTGTGTTTAGAAGACACGATTATTAAGGGGATTCCTGAATTTGTGAAATGGTATGATGTGCGATACGCGCCGCAAGACACGATTTTGACATTGGATTATCCGATTTTGGAAGATTTAAGCGGTTTGTCCGGAATTGACAGAATATATGCCTATGTGAAGGATGTTTCCATAGAACAGAAATTTCTGGCAGGCTTGGGAGAAAATCATGTACGGGAAATATTGAATGCATATAGTGCAGATTATCAGGAGCTGATTGAGAATATCAGCAGCATTGTTTTGCAGAATATCGTGGAGCGTATGCTGGAAAAAGCAACCTTGACCAAGCAACATTTTGAGCAGAAACAGGAATTTAATACATATTTAGAAAAAATGATTGCATCGTTCGTCAAGCAATATTATGATGAAGATAAGGAAATGCTAAATTATTTTAGAAAAGATATAAATAATTTGCGAGTTCGTATGTCTATTCGCTATCAATAGCTAGGTGATTGCGAAACTCCTATTTATTTTATAAAAATTGTACATAAATAACAAACCACCGCAGGCACGCTCTCGCTGCGGTTTTGTCCGTAGCGGTACGTAAGATGCTAAAATACAGCATCTAAGTACCGACGGACACACAGCACCTGCTTATGGTACTTGTTAATCATGCACAATTTATTCTAAGCAATTTGTGAGTGTCGCAAATACCCAGCTATCAATAGCGGATGAAAGGAGCACACAGAGCATGCACTTCGTTGATGCAAAAGGAATTTTATCGGCACAGAATGGTATGAATCTTTATCGTGGTTGTACACATGGCTGTATTTATTGTGATAGTCGTAGTGCGTGTTATCAGTTTACCCATGATTTTGAGGACATAGAGGTGAAACAGAATGCGCCGCAGTTACTGGAGACAGCACTTCGCTCCAAGCGTAAGAAATGTATGATTGGTACCGGAGCCATGTGCGACCCTTATATGCACTGTGAAGAGCAGCTTGGTTTGACCAGACAATGCTTGGAAATTATTGACAGATATGGGTTTGGTGTAGCAATTCAGACCAAATCAGACCGCATTTTGAGAGATTTAGATTTGCTAAAGAGCATCAATGAAAAAGCCAAAAGTGTCGTGCAAATGACATTGACCACATATGATGAAGATTTATGTAAAATACTTGAGCCGAATGTGTGCACAACGAAAAGAAGATTTGAAGTGCTTGAAATTATGAGGGAAAATGGAATTCCTACCGTGGTATGGCTTTCTCCGATTTTGCCGTTTATCAACGATACCAGAGAGAATATTGAAGGGATTTTAGAGTATTGCATTCGGGCAAAGGTATATGGAATCATTTGTTTCGATATGGGAGTGACTTTGCGGCAAGGAGATAGAGAATATTTTTATAAAGCGTTAGATAAGCATTTCCCCGGATTGCATGAAAAGTATCACAGAAAGTACGGTTATGCTTATGGAATTCCAAGTGACAACAACAAAGAATTGATGAGACTGTTTCATCAAAGGTGCAGGGAAAATCAAATAGAGGGGAATATGAACAAAGTGTTTGAGTATCTGCATGCTTTTCCGGAAAATAAGGGCTATGAACAGCTAAGTTTATTTTAAAAAGAGTGTATTATATAGTTGAAATGGAAAGAGGGTATAGTGATATGGAAAAAGATATGACAAAAGGCAGCCCAATGAGGCTTATTCTTGGATTTTCAATTCCGTTGTTATTTGGTTTGTTATTTCAACAGTTTTATAGTATGGTGGATACGATTATTGTAGGGCATTATCTGGGGGTAGATGCACTGGCAGCAGTTGGAGCAACCGGTTCCGTTAATTTTCTGATAATTGGATTTTGCATGGGCGTGTGCAATGGATTTGCCATTCCGGTTGCACAGGAATTTGGTGCGGGAAATGAAAGAAATCTGCGCAAGTATGTGGCAAATAGTGTGTGGCTCTCTGTATTATTTGCAATTGTGATAACCATTATAGTGGTACTATTTTGTCGCCCAATTTTACAGTTGATGAAAACGCCGGACAATATTATTGACGGTTCTTATAGTTATATTGTTATTATTTTTATGGGTATTCCGGTTGTTTTTCTTTATAATATGACAGCCGCAATTATCCGGTCGCTTGGCGATAGCAAAACGCCGGTTATTTTCCTTACAATGGCGGCACTACTTAATATTGTGTTGGATTTGGTCTGTATCATTGTGTTTAAGTGGGGCGTTGCAGGAGCAGCAATTGCAACAGTAGTTTCACAAGCGGTTGCCGGAATATGCTGTTTATTGTTCATGAGGGAGAAGTTTCAGATTTTGAAGATAAGCAAAGAAGAGTGGCAGGTTGATAGAGACTTTATGGGTAAATTATGCAATATGGGGTTGCCCATGGGACTGCAGTACTCCATTACTGCTATTGGTAGTGTTGTTTTGCAGAGCGCAGTGAATAGCATTGGTTCGGCAGCAGTGGCAACAGTTACGGCAGGTGGTAAGTTGAGTATGTTTTTGATGTGTCCGTTTGATGCAATGGGGTCTACGATGGCAACCTATGCAGGACAGAACGTAGGTGCAGGCAAGTTGGAACGTCTTGGAAAAGGATTGAAAAGCTGTACTATATTAGGGGCAATTTATTCCGTCATTGCACTGGGAATTGTTTTATCCGTTGGCGAATATTTGTTGTTATTATTCCTGGACAGCAAAGAAACGACAATTTTAGCAAATGCACAATGGTTTATTACCATAAATGTATGCTTCTATTTTGCATTAGCACTTGTTAATATTGTACGGTTTTTCATTCAGGGAATGGGCTTTAGTAAATTAGCTGTTTTTGCCGGTATGTTTGAGATGTTGGCAAGAGGGTTGGCAGGATTTGTTTTGGTGCCGATATTCGGCTTTAGTGCAGTACCGTTTGCGAATCCGTTGGCATGGATTTTTGCAGATTTATTCTTGATTCCGGCATATATTCATTGTCGCAAGAAGTTGGAAAAATTGATGAACCGGGAAAACGTACAACAATCATAAGGAAGGAAAAAGTATGGCAGTTACCGTTTTTACCATGACACATAAAAAATTCAAAGAACCGGGAGATTCCATTTATATGCCGCTTCATGTGGGACGCGCCTGTGGAGAGGATTTGGGCTATCCGGGAGACCATACAGGGGATAATATTTCGGCAAAGAACTGTTATTATGGAGAACTCACCGGTGTTTATTGGGTGTGGAAAAATGTTCGTACCACAGATTACGTGGGAATCTGCCATTATCGGAGATATTTCTGTACGGAAGAAGGCAGAATTTTCAATGAAAAAGATTATCTCTCGATTTTGAAGGACTACGATATTATTGTGTCCAAAAAGTTAAAATTGAATTTTTCTTATTTTGACGGTTATACGAATAATTATAATATTTTTGATTTGATTACAACCGGGGAAGTGATTCGTGAAAAATATCCTGAATATTATGATAATTTTGAGCGATTAGTGCATGAGAACGGCACTTATTTCGGAAATATGATGGTTTCTGATAAGAAATTGTATGATGAGTATTCGGAGTGGTTGTTTTCCATTTTTGAGGAAGTGGAGAAGCGTATTGATGCCAGTACTTATGATGATTATCATAAGAGAGTATATGGTTTTATTTCGGAATTTCTTCTGATGGTATGGGTAGAGACCAAAGGTTTGAAAGTCTATGAATGTAAAGTAGGCATGACAACTGAGAAATATGAAACCAGACAGATGAAAGAGAAGCTGGCAGAGTTTTTTAAAGTAAAAGATCTCGCCGGAGCAAAAGCATACTTCTTAGAATCCTTGGAAAAAAGACCGGATGTCTTGATGGAAGCATCGGATATTACAGGTGAATTAAAGTTATCCATGCAAGTGATTGCAGTTTGCCAGTTAGAGCATCAGATACTTGGCGAAAGTGTAATCGACAGAATACAGGAATTTGAAGAATTGATGCGTTATTTTAATCGGCTGAATGATGCAATCAATAGCTTGCGTATGGGAACCGTGGAGCAAAAAGAAATCCGCTTCTTGTTGGACGAAAAGGTTTCCGAGATTGCGGTGGAAGCATCGGCGCGACTTTTCTGTACCGAAGAAGCGGA
>JAFSHK010000056.1 GCA_017440375.1 Lachnospiraceae bacterium | reverse complement strand
AGTTGGTGCTGCCGGAGCAGGATTCGGTATTATTGCAAAACAGATGGGTGAATTCTCCAAACAGTCTTCTGAAATTTATAAGCAAATTACAGATTCTGCTAATAAGATTTCCGGTTCTATTGAAAAGATGAATAATGTGTAGGATATATAATACAAAAAGTACATAAATTTATAATAAAAATCCCTCAGATCATTACACATCTGAGGGATTTTTCTTTTCTATATCAAAATCACCTTATCTCGCACCCTTGTCGTAAATTTCACCCAAAGCTTTCGGAGAATGATTCTTCTTACTAAAGAAAATCAGCATAAACAAGGTTAACACATACGGTAATATCATTACCAGATCCTGATAACTACTTGGCATTTCAAGTATCTTGACTAATTCATATCCCGCTGAACGTGCGAAGCCAAATAATAAGCAGGCTCCCAATGTCGGCAGAATTTTCCAGTTACCAAAAATGAGTGCTGCAATTGCAAGATAACCATAACCAGAATAAATATTTGAGGAAAAGTTTGCTGAAATAGAATACGCAAAGCAAATACCACCAAGTCCAGAAAATGCACCGGATGCCATAACTGCAATCAGTCTGACTTTTCCAACTTTGATTCCTGCTGCATCCACTGCATGGGGATTGTCACCACAGGCTCTAAGATGTAATCCAAAACGCGTCTTATACAATATAAACCATGCTACAAAAGCAATCAAAACAATCACAAATTCAAATGGATATAAATTTGTAAATACCGCACCCAAAACAGGTATTTTTGATAACACCGGTACTGTAATTCTGGCTGACACACCTAAAACAAATTTATTGGAAGCTGCCCCAAACACACTGGCATTAATCTGTTTTACAAGGAATTCTGTCAATGCCATTGCCAAAATATTAATCACCACACCGCTAATAACCTGATTTGCCTTGAATTTGATACATAAAAGTGCATGAATAAGAGAAAACATCATACCACCCAAAAAAGCAAATACCATCGCCAAATAGAAAGGTATCGGTGAATTTCCCGGAAACATTCCCGAAATACTGTATGCAAATAAAGCGCCACAAAACGCACCAAAACCTTGTAAACCTTCAATGGCAAGATTGGTAATACCACTTCTTTCGCAATAAATTCCGCCGATTGCCATAATAAACAGTGGTAAGGCAAAGGACAGTCCATCAATAATAATTGTATTCATTACTGTTCCTCCTTCCATCTGTCTGCTTTATATTTTACAAAAGAACCACAAGCACTAAATAACAAGATTACCCCAGTAATTGCTGAAGCAATTTCCGCTTGTACACCGGATGCCGAGCTCATATAGGTGCTTCCCTTAGAAATCACGGTAATCAGGAATGATGAAAACAAGATTCCTACCGGAGAACTGTTTCCTAATAAAGCAACTGCAATCGCATCAAACCCTGTATTTGTTAAAACTCTCGGCTGAATAGACGCATAGTAACCCAAATAATATGAAACACCTGCAAGACCTGCAAAACCGCCGGAAAGCATCATTGCAAGCACTCGCGTTCTACCAACCTGTATTCCTGCGTACTGCGCCGCCTTCAAACTGCTTCCGACTGCTTTGATTTCAAACCCCAGTGTAGTCTTGTTTATGATAATCGCCGTAATTACAATTCCTACCACTGCAACTAAAATACCAAGCGGAATATTCATTTTATAATTCCCAATTACAACATCTACCAAAGTCAATCGGCTTGCTGCACCTACACTTTTTGACTGTCTGGAAACCGGATCCACAAAAAAAGTATTGATAAAGAAGCTGGCAACATATTGAATAATATAATTAAACATAATCGTTGATACAACTTCATTAATGTTAAACTTATGTTTCAAATAACCTACCAAAGCACCAACTAATGCACCTACCGCGAAACCAATTACAATAACAGCCGGCTTGGCAAGAACCGCTGTTAACTCTGAATAGCCGACTAAAATGGTAGCTGTAAAACCTGCCGCCAACATCTGTCCGGACACACCAATATTAAAGAGTCCTGCTTTCAAGGCAATTAATACGGATAAGGATGCAAAAAGCATCGGTGTTAAAGCATCCAGAAAACTCATAAAATCCGTAATCATTCCTTTATATCCGGCATAGGATTCCTTCGGAGCAAGTCCTGAGCCCTGCAATAAATTATAATATGCATAAAAAGGATTCTTCCCAAGCAAAGCGATTACCACCGCGCCGGCAATCAAACTCAGCAAAATAGAGAATATCGGAATCATATATGTCTGTCTTTTCTCATGACCTATGGTTTGTAAAACCAGTTTTTTGAAGATATTGTTATTCTTCACGACATCCTACCCCCATCATAAATTCTCCTACTTGTCCAGGAGTTAACGTTTTGGCATCTGCTATTTTCTGAATCTCTCCACTATAGATAACGCCAATCGTATCTGCAAGGTTCATAACCTCATCTAATTCTAGCGAAATCAAAAGAATCGCCTTTCCCTTATCACGTTCTCCAATAATTTGTTTATGAATATTTTCAATGGCACCAATATCCAGTCCTCTTGTCGGTTGAACAAAGATAAGTAATGAAGAATCTGTTTCAATTTCTCTGGCGATAATCGCTTTCTGTTGGTTACCACCACTCATGGAACGCACTACTGTTGCATTTCCCTGTCCGCTTCTAATATCGTATTTATCTATTAATCTCTTTCCATATTCATCAAACTCATCTGCTTTAATCATTCCTTTTACAGAAAAAGGTTCTTCAAAATAGCTTTTTAATGCCAAATTATCAGAAAGTGTAAAATCCATCACCAGACCAACATTATGTCTGTCTTCCGGAATATAAGCAAGACCCTCTAAATTTCTCTTTCGAATATTATAATTTGTAATATCCACACCATTCAAAGTTATCTTACCACTGCTTGCTTTCATCATTCCTGCAATTGCATCCGCAATCTCTACCTGCCCGTTACCGGATACTCCTGCAATTACAAAAATTTCTCCTTTATGAATAGAAAAGCTGACATCTTTCACAACCTCATACTTGTCCTGATTTTTCACGGTAAGATGTTCCACTCTAAGTACCTCTTCCCCAAATTTGGGTTCGGATTTCTCGACTGTAAAATTAACCTCACGACCAACCATCATATTGGCCATCGTTTTGGTATCTGTCGTTGCTACATCTAATACATCAATCAGCTTGCCTCTGCAAAGAATTGCACAACGATCTGCAATTTTCTTGATTTCTTCTAACTTATGTGTAATCAGAATAATCGTTTTACCATCATCCCGCAATCCTTTAATAATATCCAGAAGGAATTCTATTTCCTGCGGAGTAAGTACGGCTGTGGGTTCATCAAAAATAAGAATTTCTGCTTCCCGATACAACATCTTCAAAATTTCAACTCTCTGCTGTATGGAAACATTAACATCTTCAATCACTTTTGTCGGGTCAACTTCCAACCCAAATTTCTTAGACAGTTCCGAAATCTCTTTGTTGGCTCTTTTTAAATCAACCGTCTTAATAAAGCCTAATGTTTTTTTCACCGGCTCCATACCCATAACAATATTCTCAGCAATTGTATAATTACTGACCAATTTAAAGTGCTGATGCACCATTCCGATATTTAACTGTGTTGCATGATTCGGAGATTGAATTTTTACTTTTTCTCCACGAATCATAATTTCACCCTCATCCGGTTCATACATACCAAAAAGCATGCTCATGAGAGTTGATTTTCCGGCTCCATTTTCTCCAAGAAGTGCAAATATCTCACCTTTCTTAATCTGAATCGAAACATCATCATTGGCTATAATACCCGGAAAACGTTTTGTGATATGGTTCATCTCGATAATATAATCAGACATGTGTTCCTCCCACAGACTGTCTCCATGCCAGTCTACTTATAATTTATACTCTTATATTATATCGAAAAAAGGAAAAAATAAAAAGGCTGTAGTGGAAAAATCTGTATCTTTTCACTACAACCTTTATCATTTATGCTTTTCTATAATGTTCTACTTTATTACATTATCGGTTATTTTACCAAGTAAAATCTTCCGGTGTAATACCGTTGAAATTAGCTGCAGGTACGATTTCGCCTGATTTAACTTTTTCATATGCTGCATCGATTTTTTCAATGCATTCATCACAGATCTGGCATCTTCCTGCTTCGCTTACATAACCTGTAGAATCTGTATCAGCCTGAAGTGTTACATTTCCGCCTTTGAAAGAACCATCAACGATATAAGTCAAAGCTCTTTCTACATTAAGATGCATAACCTTAAGAGCAGATGTAAGAACTACATTGCTGTCTCCGTTTGCACCATCATCATACTGGTCAACGTCACAACCGATGAATTTAACGCCTTCTGCTTCTTTTACTGCTGTAAGTGTACCATTTCCGGATGCACCTGCTGCAACAAATACGATATCAACGCCTTCTGCAATAAGAGCATTACCTACAACTTTACCGGTTGCTTCATCAGCGAAAGAACCGATGTAATTACCACCAACATTAGCACCTGTAACATCTGTTCCTGCATAAGAAGGAAGTTCTACAACTTCTACGCTCTTACCTTCTGTTTCGTTAACATATTTAACACCACATTCAAAACCATACTGGTAGTTAACATTGGAAGGATAAGCAATACCATTTACAACTGCAACTTTATTTGTTGTTGTTTCTAATGCAGCTGCCATGCCTGCAAAAAATCCAGATTCCTGCTCAGCAAAGCACATAGCATAGATATTTTCAACTTCTACTGTATTTCCTTCTGCATCAGATGGGAAAGAGTCTACAAGGATAAATTTAACATCAGGATTTTCCTGTGCAATTGTAGAAATTCCTGCAAACTGGAAACCACAGCAAACGATTACGTCATAATCTGCTACGATATCAGCTACTGCCTGAACAGCCGCTGCTGTATCACCGGTTGTTTCCTGTACAGGTGTTACAGTAGCATCAGGATTAGCTTCGATGAAGCTTAAAATACCATTGTAGTTATCTTCATTGAAAGAGCCATCATCAACACCGGATGGACTGCTTACGATAGCAATTTTTAATGCTGTTCCAGCAGCTTCTTCTGTTTCTGTTGTCTCTTCTTCTGCAACTTCTTCTGTTGCTGTTTCTTCTGTTGCAGCATCTTCTGTCTCAGCTGCTTCTTCTGTTGCTGCTTCTGTCTGCTCTGTTTCTGTAGTTTCTGCTGAATTACCGCAAGCCACTAAAGAAAATGCCATAACAGATGCAAGAACAAGTGTTAAAATTTTCTTTTTCATAATTTTCTCCTCCTATGTTTATGAATTACTTTTTTAACATAGGATATCTTAGCATCGAATTGCAGAAAATTCAACAAAAAAATTCTCCAAAGAAAGACTTCGGAGAATTTTACTTCTTAAAACTTATAAAATTTCTAAATATCCAATAATTTGGGTCATATCAAACTCTTTCAAAATACCAAGATTCGGATCGTAATATTTTCCATCAAATCCAACCAAATAGTGACTGTATCTTCCCATCTTCTCCATAATGATACAACAATGCGGTAATGTTACTTCTTTACCAAGCGTATAAACAATCTTCTCTGCGTGACGAATACCAAGATACTCCAGCGTTCCAATCATTTTCCCCATGTTTGCCTGCCACTCACGACATTTCATAATATCACTTGCTTCGTCTAATGTTGTTCCCGCAATCATCGCAATACATGCCTGACCACATAAACCGTCCCATGGCTGTGTAACCAAATCCACACTATCCACTTTTCGAATTGGATTTTCTATTGAATATGGACTGTTCTCACTTACCTCTACATCATTTCCTACAATTTCAATGGAAATCAGATATTTTTTCCCCAGTTCTACTTTGGATAAGATGCTGTCATCTACCGGAATATCATAATATCCCTGCCCCTTTGGCAACAAATTACAAGTAAAGCACACATCATCAAAGCATACTCTAATCGGTGCATCTCCGATTTTCTCACAAACTTCCCATACATTAAACGGAACTGCAATTGAATTTTCATTTTCTCTAAATTCTACGGTTCCTTCAAATTCGTATTTCACTCTCATACCTCCCACTTTTTTAATAACCTTCTCATCTGCTCACATATGTAATCAGATATCATTATTTTAGCATGATACCCATTATCACACAACCATTGTACTTTATTAAAAACACAGAATACTAACCTTTTACCATAGAAGGCGATACCCCCACAATATCCTTAAACCTTCTTGCAAAAGTAGAATAATCGGAAAAGCCACAATCATAACATACTTTGGATGCCGGTACTCCGGTCAATATTCTTCTTTTGGCTTCTAGTATTCTCTTTTCATTGATATATTGATGAATAGAATATCCGGTAGCTTCTTTAAACTGACGCATCAGATAGTAACGACTAATATAAAATTTCTCCGCCAACAAATCAATGCTGATTTCTTCCTGTGTCAGATTTTTTTGAATATAAGAAATTACATCTACTATCTTTTCATTATAAGATGCCATTGTAATAAAAGCATTTGGCTGTGCAACGCACGCTCTGTTAAATAAAACCATAAATTCTAAAAACGCTGCTTCTAACATTCTATCACTCAAGAAGTCCTGTTTCTGCATTGCTTCCTTTTCTATTCGCATCAGACAATAAAGTAAATTCTCATAACTGCCCGGTGCAAAATGTATCACCGCATTCCGATTCTTCTTCGCCAATTCAAAACAATTACGCATACTCTCCATACGTTCATTTTCATGGCTCATAAACTCTTCGGAAAGATAAATAATATAACGTTCATACGGTATATCCGTTTCTATTTCCGGCTTATGAATTGCATTAAAATCTACTAATACAAAATCATGCGGCTTCAGTTTATAGCTTTTTCCTTCAATCTTATAATTTACATTACCGTCCACAAAATAAATTATTTTGTAAAAGTCATGGTAATGAAAATCAAACTCCTTCTTTACACAATCTTTGATATGAAAAATTTTGAATGGTTCCGTTAAAAATCCGGTTTTTTCATATTGTTCCAGCCCATTCTCTTGTGTCATTTTCATTGTTTGAATTTCTGCTTTCTCAATCATCCGAAAGATCCTCAAAACTAATATTCAAATCTACATCGCCTTCAATTCCATATACGCTGCCACTGTCTGTATATTGCCAAACGTCAAAATCATACGGGAAATATATCTCTGAATCATAGTAAGCAAACCATTTCTCATATTCCTCTATCTGTTCCATATCCAACATCAGCATAAAGGTTTTGAGATTTCCATATATCATTGGTGTATAGCCTGCATTTTTAATCATTTCACAAAAGGCAATACAATATTCTGTTCTTTCCTCTTTCGTCAAATCATTTGTTCGTCCGTTCTTATTCGTAACCTCCTCCACATCAAGAACAATCGGATAGGTTACATCATATGGCTCAATGGCATCTAATACATACTTTGCTTCTTCCTGTGCTTCCTCTACACTGGTTGCCTGTGTAAAAAAGTAAACACCTACTGCAATATCATTGTCCAGTGCTCCGTTGATATTGTCTTCAAATGTTTCATCCTCTTGAATTTTTCCTTCTGTATATCCGCGAATCCCCAGTCGAATAAATGCATAATCAACATCATCCTGTGCAACTTCTTTCCAGTTAATATCACCTTGATATTTAGACACATCAATTCCTTTGTAAGAACTTAATTCACCGTTTTCGTAATATTCCATCAAACCATCTTCTGTCTGCACAAAATTCTCCGCCTGATATGTATGCTTCTTTAGGGAATCCTGTATCGGGAAAAAGAAATACTGATTCGAGTCTGCAATAACAATATCATCCGGATACAATTTTCGCAATACGCGAACGGTACTTTCGCCAGCTTCCAGCAATTCCTTAATATCGTCTAAAATCTCATTTTCTTTCTCTTGCGCTGCCTGACTTGCTGCTTCACTCGTTTTCTCATTCAACAACCCATCAACCTCTTCCTGCGTATAGCTTTGCTCCTGCAACAGTTTGGCATCCGCCAATTCCTGCATAACCGTTGTATTTTCCACCTGTACTGCCCGATATTTAAAAACCACAACAAGACAAACCGTAATTGCGCACAATGTTACGATGCACATAATAATCGAGCCAAATAAAATGCTGTTTTCGCTTCTTCTACGTCTTTTTTTCCTCGTTTTCATTGGTATATTATTTTCCTGCATAACTTCTCCTACTCACTAAATCCGTTCACTAAAATAACTTTTGTAGCCTTCACCAAACACTTCGGTTGCTCTTGTAATAATCATAAATGCTTCTGCATCCTCTTCTTTAACAATCGTCTCAATCTGCGGAGATATTGATTTCTTCACTGCACACATAAGCACTCGTTTCTCTTTACCACTGAAAGCTCCCTGGCCTTCGATATAAGTTACACCGATGCATAATTCTTCCAGTATTCTTTTGGTAATTTCCTCCGGTTTATCACTTATGATATACAGTAATTTTGCTTCATCTTTTCCATACAATACAACATCTAAAACCATAGAAGAAACGATTACTGCTATTGCCGCATATAAAGCCGCTTCAATATCATGAAACACCAAACCCGATATACTAACAATTATAACATCTGCAAAGAAAAAAATCACTCCTGTCTTTAAATGTGGTAATTTTAATCGCAGCCATTTCACAATAATATCCATTCCGCCTGTTGTTGCACCTGCTTTTAGTATCAAGCCAATCGAAACCGCAGTCAGTGCGCCACCGGCAAGAGCTGCTAAAAGTATATCATCTGTGGCCGCATGAAAGTATGACAAAATATTGGTAAATACCGAGATGAGACTAAGTGCATAAATAGTTGAAATCGTAAATTTCATTCCAAATTTCCAGATGGCGAACAACAAAATCGGAATATTTAAGAGAAAAATCAATGTACCTGTTTCTACAGGAATTACCCTATTTATAATAATCGCAATACCTGTCACACCACCAGGCGCCATATTGTTCGGGTCTACAAATAAGCTGACGGCTGTCGCATATCCAAAAGCTGCTATTGTTATAATCAAATATTTTTTTATATTTTCTTTCCAAAAATTTCTTTTCATACGATTCCCCTTTTAAACTTATAAAACAAGATATTTTTCTGCACCCGCTCATACAAAATCTCAGTAAAAAAAATCCATATACAAATAGTATACGGATTTTCTATTTAAAATATTTATGATTTCTCTTAGATACTAAGTATCGCATAACTCCTAAATGCTTGCTCGTACCAACTTCGGTTTATAGTTATTTTCTTCCAATGCTTTGATAATCTGGTTTTTATGCTCTGTTCCATAGGCCTCTAATGTGATGCGGAGTTCTACGGCTGCATTTCTATTAATAGACACAAACTGATTATGCTCTAACTTAATAACATTTCCGCTCTGTTTCGCAATTACATCAGACACCCTGGTCAATTCACCCGGCTTATCCGGAAGTAATACAGACACGGTAAAGATTCTGTCACGCATAACAAGTCCCTGCTGTACGACCGAGGACATGGTAATAACGTCCATATTACCGCCACTCAAAATTGACACTACTTTTTTATTTCTAATATTCAGATGCTTCAACGCAGCAACTGTAAGTAAACCGGAATTTTCAACAATCATTTTATGATTTTCTACCATATCAAGGAAGGTGACAACCAATTCTTCATCCTCTACCGTAATAATTTCATCCAGATTCTTACTTACATATGGAAAAATAATACTTCCCGGTGTTTTCACGGCCGTACCGTCTGCAATCGTATTAACACCATCCAATGTAACTACCTTTCCTGCCTTTACAGATTCCTGCAAACAATTTGCTCCTGCCGGCTCAACGCCGATAACTTTAATCTTAGGATTTAACAGTTTCGCAAGCGTCGAAACACCAGTTGCAAGACCACCGCCACCAATCGGAACGAGAATATAATCCACAAGTGGAAGCTCTTTGATAATTTCCATGGCAATGGTTCCCTGTCCGGTTGCCACATCTAAATCATCAAAAGGATGTACAAAGGTATATCCATGCTCTTCTGCCAATTTATATGCATGCGCACATGCCTCATCATACACATCTCCGTATAAAACGACTTCCGCTCCATAGCTTTTCGTTCTATTTACTTTAATAAGAGGTGTTGTCGTAGGCATTACAATCGTTGCTTTCACACCATAACACTTCGCTGCATAAGCAACCCCCTGTGCATGATTTCCGGCAGATGCAGTAATTAATCCCTTCTGTCTGTCCTCTTCCTTTAATGTGCTTAACTTATAATAAGCACCTCTTAATTTGTATGCTCCGGTAAACTGCATATTTTCCGGTTTCAAATATACTTTATTGCCTGTCTGCGCACTGAAATAATCACTATAAACCAACTTTGTTTCCAACGTCACCTGTTTTACTACTTCACACGCTTCTTCAAATTTCTCAAGTGTTAATTTTTTCTCTTCCATTTCTAACGCCTCTCTGCAACTTTCTATTTACGCTTCCTGTTCTTGTTCTTCCTCATTCTTCACATCAAAAAGTGCATTCACAAACTGGTCAGCATCAAACTTCTGCAAATCATCAATAGTCTCGCCTACGCCGATATACTTCACCGGAATCTTCAATTCCGATTGAATGGCTACGGCAATACCACCTTTTGCTGTTCCATCCATTTTGGTCAAAATAATACCGGTTAAATCGGCAACCTCACCAAATTCTTTTGCCTGTTGCAACGCATTCTGTCCGGTCGTACCATCTAGTACCACCAGATTTTCTCTGTGTGCATTCGGAAATTCTTTGTCAATAATACGGTTGATTTTCTTCAATTCTTCCATCAGGTTTTTCTTATTATGAAGTCGTCCTGCTGTATCGCAAAGAAGTACATCCACATTTCTCGCCTTCGTCGCTGCTACCGCATCAAAAATAACACTTGCCGGGTCAGAACCTTCATTGCCCCCGATAATATCAACTCCGGCGCGATTCGCCCATTCAGTGAGCTGTTCTCCAGCCGCCGCACGAAAAGTATCTGCAGCCGCCAAAAGCACCTTTCTGCCTTGCGCTTTCAATTTGCCCGCAAGCTTTCCTACGGAAGTTGTTTTACCAACTCCATTTACACCAATGACTAACACAATCGACTGCTCATGTTCAAATTCGTAAGCGGTTTCTCCTACCCGCATCTGATCTTTGATATTCTGAATCAAAAAATCTTTGCATGCCGACGGTTCTTTGATGTGGTTTTCTTTCACCTGTTCCCGCAGCTTATCCAGAATTTCTTCGGTTGCTTTGACACCGATATCGCCCATAATCAGAATTTCTTCAAGTTCTTCATAAAAATCTTCGTCAATGGACGAAAAACCACTGAAAATAGAATCAATGCCATGTACAATATTATTTCTGGTTTTGGTAAGTCCTTCTTTTAATCTACTAAAAAATCCTTTTTTCTCTTCACTCATCAATTATCCAATTCCTTATCAATCAAATTAACACTTACTAACGTAGATACACCCTTTTCCTGCATCGTGATACCGTACAATCGATCCGCCTTCTCCATCGTTCCACGTCTATGCGTAACAACGATAAACTGTGTATTTTTCGTTAGCTTGTGTAAATACTTTGCAAAACGTGCCACGTTGTTCTCATCAAGCGCTGCTTCAATCTCGTCCAGAAGACAGAATGGTGACGGTTTTAAGTTCTGAATTGCAAACAACAAACAAATTGCAGTCAACGATTTCTCTCCACCGGACATCTGCATCATATTAACCAATTTCTTTCCCGGTGGCTGTGCAATAATACGAATACCTGCTTCCAGTACATCTTCGTCTTCAATCAGCTCTAACGTACCCTTACCACCACCAAACAGTTCTTTAAATACTTTATCAAACTCACGGTTAATTTCCGCAAATTTCTCATTAAACTGCTTACGCATGGAAGTATCTAATTCTTCAATAATACCCATCAACGTCTTTTCCGCTTCTACAAGGTCATCATGCTGTGTTTTTAAGAATGTATAACGCTCCATCAAATTCTTGTAATCTTCGATAGCGTTAACATTGACATCACCCAGTTTTCTGATGGCATCTTTTAAACCGGAAATTTCTTTCTTCATCCCCGGCAAATCTGTCATTTCTTCATCTCTTAACGAAGCGGCATCGGATAAAGTAATCTCATATTCATCCCACATATAGTTAATATGAGACTCAATAGAATCCTCCAGTTTCTCCTTCTGACTATTCAAACGATAAACTTCCTTATCCAAAGCATTCATACGCTCTGATAATTCTTCTCTTGTAGTAAAGAAGTTTTTCTGCTTATTGGACAATTCTTCCTTTACAGCAATGTCTTCTTTTAATTTAATTTCCGTATCGGACTGTGTTGTATGAGAAGCAAGAATGGTTTTCTCGATTTCAACAATATTTTCTTTCTTGCGTTCTACTTCTTCCTTGCTTAAATTCAATCCGTCTTTTACTTCCTGTAATTCCGCTTCATGACGTTCAAGTTCTCCCATGATACGGTCTACATTCTGTTTGTGGAATTCTTCAGTCTGACGCATTTTCTCGACTTCCACATCCCACTCGGATACTTTAGCCGCCTGTTCAGATTCTTCACCACGAAGTCCTTCTAACTGACTCTGGAATTCCGTAATTTGTGCTTCCACATTTTTCTCTAACTGCTCGGAATCTTCCAGTTCTCTTACAATCTCATCTTTTCCGACTTGAATCTCCTTAATCTGAGTCTCAATTTCCTGTTCTTCAGTCTTCAACTCACCGAAACCTTCTGTGGTTTCATTCTTACGTTCCTGTGCCTGAATCACATTTAAGCGTGCTGTATTCTGCTCAATAAATTTACGCTGCAGTTGTCCTTTGACATCCTCTACTTCCAGACGTAATTTATTTCGCTGTGCTTTCGTATCTTCAATTTCCTGCAAAAGGTTATCAATTGAAATCACATACTGTTTAACCTTTTTCTCCAGTTCCTCCATCTCACGGCGACGTCCTAAAAGGTTACTGTTATTCTTAAAGGCACCACCACTGATAGCACCACCCGGAACAAGCAATTCACCTTCGATTGTAACCATACGAATACCGTAATCAAACTTACGCGCAATTTTCACCGCATTGTCTACGTTATCCACTACCACAATACGACCGAGCATGGCTTTGGCAACATTCTTGTATTTCTTGTCAATCTTAACTAGTTCGTCTGCCATGCCGATAACGCCTTTTTCCTTCAGCGCATCCGGATTTTTAAATTCCTGTGGTTTTGTAATACTTGTAAGTGGCAGGAAGGTTGCACGTCCTGCTCTGGCTTTTTTCAAATAACCAATCATTCTCTTGGCAGTTTCTTCATCTTCCGTAACAATGTTCTGAATATTTCCACCAAGTGCTGTTTCAATCGCTGTTTCGTATTTTGCATCTACTTGAATAATGTCTGCCACTACACCGATAATACCTTTTTCTTTGGACTTCTGTTCCATAACTGCTTTGACAGAACCACCATATCCGTCATATCGCTCTGTTAAGTTAGAAAGTGCCTCTAATTTGGATTTCTCCTGATGGTATAATACCTGTGTATCACGTAACTTCTGGTCTTTATTTGCCAGTGTTTCCCGCATTTCCACAAGCTTCTCTTCTAAAACTTCCTGCTTATCATGAAGTTCTCTGATAACAACATTGACTTTTTCAAATTCCTCTTCCAGATTTTTGATATTCTCTACCTGCGCAGCTTCATCCGATTTTGCACGAAGCAAGCGGGAATTCAATTCTGCTTTACGTATCTGAATCTGCTCTAACATAGTATCATAGCGTCCCATCTTTGATTTGATGGTTGCACGATTATTCAAAGCATCAATAATCGTATTTTTGCCACTTTCTATGTTATTATTTAAATCTTCGATTCGTTTCTGTACTTTTTCAAGAAGTGCTCTTGCTTCTTCTCTTGCCTGTTCTAAAGCCGTTAATTTCTCATCAATTTCTTTTTTATCGTTTAGGATACCTTCTTTTTCTGTGGTTCTTTCATCAATTGCTGCCTGAATAGACTTAATTCGATTCTGCAAATGTTCTTCATTACCCTGTGCAGAGTTAATCTGTTCTTTCAGGACATTAATTTCACCTTCCAGTTTGGAACGCATTACACCGGTATCCGTCAGAGTAGCACGCGCCTGTTCGATTGCCTGATCTAACATTTCCAGACGACTCTCTACCTGTTCATACTCTTCTTTAATATTCTCATATTTCTTGGTTGTTTCATCCAAGTCGCCGCTCGCAATATGTAATTTACCATCTACCGCGTCCAACTGTTCTTTGACTCGAACATTTTCCAACAGGAAAACATTCACATCCAAGGTTTTCAATTCTTCTTTTTTCTTCAAATAAATCTTCGCTTTTTCAGATTGCTTCTCCAATGGTCCAATCTGTTTCTCAAGCTCGGATAAAATATCATTAACACGGACAAGATTCTGTTTTTCATCTTCCAGTTTTTTCTGTGCTGCATATTTTCTACGTTTGAATTTCACAATTCCGGCAGCTTCATCGAAAAGTTCTCTTCTTTCTTCCGGTTTACCACTCAGAATTTTTTCAATCTGACCCTGTCCGATAATAGAATAACCTTCCTTACCGATACCGGTATCATAAAAAAGTTCACTCACATCCTTCAAACGACAGACTGCTCCGTTAATCATATATTCACTTTCACCGGAACGATACAATCTTCTGGAAACTGTCACTTCATCATAATCTATCGCAAGCTGATGGTCTGAATTATCCAGTGTAATTGCAACATAAGCATAACCAAGCGGCTTACGAAGCTCCGTACCCGAAAAAATAACGTCCTGCATAGAAGAACCACGAAGTTGCTTAATACGCTGCTCACCAAGCACCCATCTCACCGCATCTGCGACATTACTCTTACCACTGCCATTCGGTCCTACGATACCGGTAATGCCATTATGAAATTTAAACACAATTTTATTCGCAAAAGATTTAAATCCGTGAACCTCAATACTTTTTAAATACATACTTACCTCACATCTATCTGTATAACAGACGGTTTTCTATCCAAACACAGAAAGCAAGGCTTCATAAGCTGCCTGCTGTTCTGCCGATTTCTTCGTTCTGCCGGAACCAACTCCAATTTTCTTTTCATCGATTCTGGCCTCTACTACAAAAACTTTATCATGATCCGGGCCATCTTCTCGAATCAATTCATAATGTAAGGTACCTTTACCTTGCTTCTGTACTCGTTCCTGCAGAATCGTTTTTGCATCGTAGAAAAGCTGTTTATGCTCCAAATCCGACAAAATAAATTTCCGGATATGTACCTGTGCCTGTTCCATACCATTATCCAAATAAATGGCTCCGATGAGAGCTTCCATCACATCCGATATAATAGAATCTTTATTTCTTCCACCGGTCATTTCTTCGCCTTTACCAAGCAGAATGTATTCTTCCAAACCGAATTCCCTTGCACAAAAAGCAAGCGCCGGCTCACACACCATCGATGCACGCATCTTAGTCAGTTGTCCCTCCGGCAGCTTCGGATGTTCCTGAAATAAAAATTCACTGGAAACCAGTTCTAAAACTGCATCTCCCAAAAACTCCAATCGCTCATAATCATCATATTTATTGATTTTCTGCTCATTGGCAAATGAACTGTGTGTCAAAGCCTGCTTCAATAATGCTTTATTTTTAAAATGATAACCTATCTTATTTTCTAATTCCTCAAAGGATTTCTGCACCATTCTGCTTTCCTTTCCGAACTCGTCCTTAGCTTTATCAACCTCAAAAAAAGCCCTCTTATCGGAAAGGGCTTTTTCTTTGTTTTCCATCTATTCCATCGAATTTTTAATTAAATTAACCGCTTCTTCCACCGTTGTTATATGTTCCACATCTTCTGCCGGAATTTCTATATCAAATTCTTCCTCAATTCCCATAACAATCTGAAAAACGTCCAAGGAATCTGCGCCCAAATCTTCCAAAAAAGTTGTTTCCATTGTAATTTCTTCCGGATCAACATTTAAAATCTGTGCAATGACTTGTTTCAACTTTTCAAATTCCATAGCAACAGCCAGCCTTCCTGATTCTTCTCTCTTCCCAAATAGAAGTTCTTTAGAATCTTATTGTTCTTCTGTAGTTACCTTATCCTGTACGGTAATTTTTTCTTTAATTTTCTCATTAATACCTTGTTCTTTAAAGGTCACACACTGCAAAATAGAGTTCTTAATTTCTATTGCTTTGGAGCTACCATGTGTTTTCACAACAAGACCATTCAAACCAAGTAACGGTGCTCCACCATACTGCTCTAAATCAAATGCTTTCAAAGTCTGTTTTAAGGCAGGTTTTACTAACAGTGCACCAATTTTACTTCTAAGAGATGTCATCATGCCTGCCTTCACTTTCTTAATCAAAGTCAAGCCAACACCTTCATATAATTTCAAAATAACATTTCCGACAAATGCCTCACAAACAATAACATCCGCCATACCGGACGGAATATCTCTTGCTTCAATACTGCCGATAAAATTGATATCCGGACAATTTTTCAGAAGAGGGAACGTTTCTTTTACAAGTGCATTACCCTTCTCTTCTTCTGCTCCATTGTTTACAATTGCTACCTTTGGATTTTTGATGCCCATAACATTTTCCATATAAATAGACCCCATCTTCGCAAACTGTACCAGATGAGATGGTCTTGCATCTACATTTGCACCACAGTCTACTAAAAGAGAGCATCCGTTTTCTGTCGGAATAAGCGGTGCAAGAGGTGGTCTCTCAACACCTTTGATTCTTCCTACGATAACCTGTCCACCAACTAATGTTGCGCCGGTACTTCCTGCTGATACATAAGCATCACAAGTTCCTTCTTTCACAAGAGTTAATGCCTTTACTAAGGAAGAATCTTTTTTCTTACGAATTGCCATAACCGGAGGTTCTGCAGTTTCAATTACTTCTTCTGCATGAACAAGTTCCACCTGTCCTGCATCATATGTGTATCCGGCAAGTTCCGCTTTCATTACGTCTTCTTTTCCTACCAGATATACTTTTACTTTTTTATTTTCATTGATTGCTTCGATAGCGCCCTTAATGATTTCCTTCGGTGCATTATCTCCACCCATAGCATCTACCGCTACGTTTACATATTCTCCCATATCTTACCTCCTAAGCATCTTATAATAATATACTAGACCATCATACAAAAATCAAGTTATTAGACAAAAAAAAGTCCCCATCGGCACTGCCAATGGGGATTATGGATTAGTTAACTGCGATAATTTCTTTTTTGTTGTATGTTCCACATTTCTTACATACTCTGTGAGGTACCATTAAAGCACCACATTTACTACATTTTACTAATGTAGGAGCAGTCATTTTCCAGTTTGCTCTTCTCTTATCTCTTCTACCTTTAGAAGATTTGTTCTTAGGACAAATAGACATCGTTACACCTCCTTATTCGCGTTAAAGATATCTTTTATCACTGCCATCCGTGGATCAGGAACAAATGTATCACATGAGCATGTTCCCGTATTCAGGTCCTTGCCGCACTGTCTGCAAATACCTTTGCATTCCGGCTTGCATAATACCTTCATAGGCCAGTTGATTATGATTTCATTGATCAGTAAGTCTTCTACATTCAACTGATAACCATCCATAAAGTTCTGATCATCCGCTTCCTCTGACATTTCTTCCATTGCATCCGGTGCGTAAACTTCTCTTGAAAAATCAAGTCTCACTTTCGCCAATACCGGTTTCAAACATCTGTCACAATTCATCGCCAAAGCAACTTCTGCCTGTCCATCAATCCGTGCCTTGCCTTTTCCAATGTTAGTAAAGGTCAAATTCATCGGTGATTTCTCAGTCAGTTTATACACTTCTCTGCCGGTAGAAATCTCATTCATTTCTATTTCAGCCTGCATTGTAATTACTTTGTCCTCAGATGTAAAAACATCAGTCATATTTACGAACATAGTTGGCTCCTATCCACACTCAAATTATTATACATATGGTACTTTGGTTTGTCAACTGAATTTTTTCCAAAAATTTTGTAACTCATAAATTTGGGAAAATGTAACAGTTCCTGTCCGTGTCTGTCATCCACCTATCATGACTCCGATATTGCCATGCAGTAATATTCGTATAATTCCACAAATCACAAGATGCGCCGGATAATAAAGATAGAAGAACCACTTCATTCCCTTCCATTTACCACGCTCTCCGTTATAGTTCATAATAAACGGCACACAGATAAAAACAAACAACTGAATAATTCCATATACTTTATCAACAAAGAGGAAATATATCAATGCATAGAAAAATACATATACCATCATTTCGCGCACCTGCATTTTCAAATTACCGCGATGCTTATAAATATCGACAATCGCTAATACCGCAACACAACTCCAGTCAGAGCAAAATGTGATAACACAAATTCCCACAAAAAGCAGTGTCTTCTGCCATTGTTTCCAATGACATTTTTTTTCATCCCATAGTGCTATTGCCACAACTCCCCATGCCAGAGACCAAATTACACTTGTCTGGTTAAACACGGTCGTCTGAAACGGAATAAACGGAATTCCAAACGCAAAGTTATATGCAAAATGAGAAATGATAGCAAATAAAAATAATCTTCCGATATACTTTTTCAAATCTTTTGTATAATGATAACCTTCCACCACCATAAACCACATAGTCGGTGCTGTCAGACGACCGATAATATGTAATGCAATAATCCACCACTCCTTCGGATACCCTGGGTAAATAACACTTACCAAATGGTCGATTGTCATTGCGATTATTGCAAATGTTTTCAATTGATTGGAATTAAATCCATTACCGATTAAATATTTCTTTTCCATATAAATTTCCTTTCTCAAATTCATTTTATCTTACTGATTCTCTGTCATGCACTTAGTACTAGTCCTCTTTCCAGTAGCTCCAGACACTTCCCTCCTCATCCAACCAGATATTGCTCTTTCGTTCTTCACAGGGGATTACATTACCTGCAATTTGAGATTTTTCATACTTATTCCAGAATTCTGATTCTTTTTTGTACTTTTCAACTTCCTGCTTAGCTAGCTTTACACAATATGTATTTCGCTGCGGTTCACTTTCCATAAGTCCTTCTACTGTCGGATCCAAAGAAATGCCAATTACCATCTCTTTATTATCTAATACATAAAAGTAAGTTTGTACGGAATAATATTCCTCTATGTAGTCCACATTATTCGTAAATAAATCATACAACAGTTCGCATGTTTCCGCATCATAACAAACAAAATCGTCATATTTATTATTTGCTGCTTTGCACCACACACGGATAAACTCTTCATCAATCCACATAATATCATCCAATTCATATACTTCGCCTGTCATCAAATCAATATTCAGACCACGCTTCGTAATGTTCACATAATAAACGGGATTAACCGGTGCATAAACCTCAGTATAGGAAAGACTAAGCAGATACTGACTGTGATAAGCCACATCACAACGTACATCATTACAGAAAATATGATACTCTTCTTGTAACTTCTCCACCTCGCGATTTGGCTTCAAATGCCAGTAATTTACCCGTTCCATTGCCACATCATACATCAATTTATTGATATCATATTGTAATTCATAATCAATGCCTTCAATCTGTGGATATTCTACTGTACAGACATCCCAGTAATCGTATTCATCCGTGTATTCTTTATAATACTGTTTCTTTCTGATTGTATAATCTCGGTAGCCTTTTTCTTCTTGAAGCACCAATACCAAGTTCAACACAATCCACAAAAGCAGAAAAACACCACATACAATGGCTGTACCAATGTATGCAGGTTTTCTGTTTTCTCTCATAAATATTTTCTGTTTCTCCCTGGCATATGCTTCACCGGGTATTTCTCCCTGCCAAATTTGCTTCATATCAACTCTCCTGATATTCTTTTAATTGTCTGTTTAACAATTCTGAAGTCTTTTTACTACCTGTCCACATGATAACGGAAACAGCAATAAAAACAACTGCTATCAAAAATATCATAAGTAAAATCATCTGAATACTGTCTACGATTCTCCACTGAAATACATTGCCTACTCCGAAAACAACGATATTAATATAAATATAATGCAATACCATCCTAACTATTATCTGTTTTTTCGAAAGTTCATATTTCGAATGATAAAACAGATTTCCAAGTACACATATAAACGATGTTCCAACAGTCTCCCATAACATACTAACTGTAAACAATGTATCCGGTAAAAAAACGGTTATGAAAATAGCTTCAGCAAAAATAACTCCGGTTGTAACATATGAAAAAGTTAATAACATTTGTTTTATTTTTTCCAGCATAGTTTTACTAACCTTTCTTTTCAAATTCCATTGTTTCCATTGCTAAATGCCAAGTTTGGTTTTCAGCAATGGTACATATTGTCTGGAAATCATAATTCGTTCCCCATTCTTCATAAGTGCCTCAAACCTGCCATTAAAACTCGGACTAAAACTTTTTACCTTCGACAGATTTAAAATAACAGATTTAGACACCCGAAAGAAATCAGTTCCAGCATACTGCTTCTCTACTTCATACAATTTTAATTTTGTCTCATATATACCCTGTTCCAGATAAATAAAAACCTTATTATCTACTGCTTCAAAATAGTAAATTCCTTGTGGATTTATTTGTACAATCCTCTCGCCCTGCCTGACTGTCATTTTCTCCTGCTTCGCTTTTATAGAATTGATAAGCTGCATCATGGACTCATCCACACTTTTGCATCGAATAATAATCTGTTCTTCTTCCTCTGGTCCGATATCTTCTATAATAATTTTCATTTTCCCCTCTATCGAACTTATACGGTATTGTCATCATCATTCATAATTATATGATATTTTATTTTATCATACTTTTCTCCATATAGCACGCATTATCTATGTTATACAGTACACATTCCTCTCAGATGATACATATTATCTGTCACGCACTGCTCTTTTGCTGCTGATAAAAGCTGCTACAAAAATTGCAAGAAAACTTAATACCAACAAGTAGATTACCTGCATAGCAAAAGTAACTTCGTTTCCGTCTATCATGACAGTAATACCCATACCTTCCATAAATTCTTTCGTTACTTCTTCCGGCACTCCCACAAAGGTTGTGTCCACTGCCTGCTCTGTACAGACAACACGCATCATTGCCGCACCATGCAGAAACGGAAGGCATTTCAGAATATCCGCTACTTTTTCCGGTATTAAAAAAATTGGTAAATAAATTCCACCTACAAAACCTACCAAAGTACCTACTATTGTCAAAATACCACTCCATGCGCTCTCACTATGAATAAACATAGCAACCAGATACGCAATCGCTGAATACATAAAAGTATTCAAAACAATCATACCAAATAATTTTAAGCATTCCACTACGGTAAGCATTGTCTGTCCGGATACAAATAGATAAACTTCCGCCACACTCAATGTCACAAGACACATGAATGTACCAATACTCCATGATGAAATCACATAGCCGAATGCGATATGTACTCTTTTCGCCGGTGATACATAAAAGCTTGCCAATCGATTTTTACCTTCATCATCAATCATATTTCCCATCACCGTCATCGTAACCGTTACCGCATTGGTAAGCAGAATACCTGCCAGTGTCCACACCTGCACAAGATATTTGGCATTTTCTTTGTCTTCATCCGGATTACGGTTTCCACCCATCTGAGACAAAATACTCACAATATTATTACTGTTCATATCACCCAGAAACAGAATCATCAATCCAAGTACAATTAGCATAGATAGCATGGAGAAAAACACCGCTGCTCTATCTCTTACAAAAACAAGTACATTTCTTTTTACCAGATTCATTATTTCTTTCATTCGCTTCTTCCCTCCAAATCTTTGCCTGTGACATTTAAGAAAACATCATCCATAGAACCTTGTACTAGTTCAAAACCTTCTATCCATTCTTTTGTCTGTTCCAAAATCGGCAAGGCAGCCATACT
The DNA here is from genome assembly GCA_017440375.1 of Lachnospiraceae bacterium. GTDB lineage: Bacteria > Bacillota > Clostridia > Lachnospirales > Lachnospiraceae > UBA3282. Next base: position 4,069 of record JAFSHK010000056.1, on the reverse strand, counting down.
ATCACTTACTTCAATGGAAAGATACTGCTCTCTCTTTCTCCATGAAAACTGCAATTGCTGTAATATGTTCTGCAATTCAGCTTCCTTTCCTACCTTAGGAATCATTTTCAATTTATCTTTTGCATAAATCTCTTTTAATGTAAACGGAGTGCCCTGCTCTTTAATCTGTCCTGCATCCAAAATTGCTATATTGGATGCCTTCGCAGCCTCTTCCATGTAGTGCGTTGTCAAAAAGACCGTCATTTTCATTTCTTTTCGCAACTGTTCCACACTTTTCCAGACACTTTTTCTCGTTGCCGGATCCAGCCCGGTTGTCGGTTCGTCCAAGAAAAGAACTTCCGGTTGATTAACCAGTGCTCTGGCAATCTCACATCTTCTTTTCTGTCCGCCGGATAACTTCATAAATTGTCTGTCATAAACATCCTGCAAATCCAGTATTTCACATACATTCTGAATATTCTGCTTTAATTTGCGACTGTTCTTTTCATAAAGTGAACCTCGGATAAAAAGATTCTCTTTCACACTTAATCTGTCATCCAGACAATTATTCTGATATACTATTCCGATTTTTTTTCTTATCTGCTCATTCTCTTTGCCCAATCGATATCCGCAAATTTCTACGTTTCCGTCAGTTGGCGGATATAGTGTACAAAGCATATTGATGGTTGTTGATTTACCCGCACCGTTTACTCCTAAGAAGCCAAACAATTCTCCTCTCTCAATCTGAAAACTGATATCATCCACTGCTTTTACTTCTTTAAAATACTTTTTCAAATGACTGACTTGTATTACATTATCCATGACATTTCTCCCTTCCTGTCATTCGCATTATTTTTTCTGCAACATCTCTGTTCTGGCTATACCATACATGTTTTCTTTTGTTCTGACAACGAAATATAAGCAAGGTGTTTTCTTGAAAAAGTGAGTTGCAAAATAACAGCGCAAGTTGCAACAATATTTTCACCACACAAAAAGGAGCTGATGATTTTATACATCAACTCCTGTCATAATCTATTCATTTCATATATTCGTATCTATGGCAATCCTGCTTTACTTTATAATCGCATAAGTTTCTCTTGCAATTGCAAGTTCTTCATTGGTTGGAATTACAAGTACTTTTGTCTTGGAATCCATGGTAGAAACAACCAAATCCTTACCTCGTTTGTTATTCTGCTCATCATCTATGGTAATACCAAGATAGCCCAGACGCTTACATACCAAATTACGGATAAGCGGACTATTCTCTCCAAGTCCCGCTGTGAAACAAATACCATCTACTCCATTCATAGCAGCTACATAAGCTCCGATATATTTTGCTACCCGATAAGCAAACGCCTCCATCGTGCGCACACTGGCTTCCTGCCCTGCTAAATAAGCATCCTCCAAATCTCTGAAATCGGAAGAAAAGTTATCAGACAAACCAAGTACACCTGACTTTTTATTCAAAATTGTCATGATTTCGTCGATAGATTTGTTTTCTTTATGCGCCAAAAATTCAATAATAGCCGGATCAATATCTCCGGAACGGGTTCCCATAATCAAACCTTCTAATGGGGTAAGACCCATGGAAGTATCCACACATTTACCATGTTCTACAGCAGATACACTGGCTCCGTTACCAAGATGGCAGACAATCAATTTTAAATCTTCATAGTTCTGCCCCAAAACTTCGGCAGCTTTCTTGGATACATAGGAATGGCTTGTTCCATGAAAACCATATCTTCTCACTTTATATTCTTTATAATACTCATAAGGAATTCCGTATAAATATGCTTCCTGTGGCATCGTCTGATGAAATGCTGTATCAAAAACTGCTACCATCGGAGTTTCCGGCATCAGCTCTTTGCAAGCCGCAATACCGATTAAGTTTGCTGGGTTATGCAATGGTGCCAGTTCATTGCATTCGGTAATTGCTGCAATTACTTCTTCGGTAATCAAGGTAGATGCTGCAAATTTCTCTCCACCATGTACAATACGATGCCCTACTGCTCCAATTTCTGATAGTTCTTTTACAACTCCGTTTTCTTTGTCAGTCAGCGCATCCAATACCAGCTTGATTGCCTGTGTATGGTCTTCCATCGGAGTCACCGTTTTCATTTTCTCTTTTCCTGCCGGCTGATACACAAGCTGGCTTCCATCAATTCCTATTCTTTCACAAAGCCCTTTCGCAATCAATTGCTCTGTAACGGCATCAATCAACTGGAATTTCAGAGAAGAACTACCGCAGTTAATAACTAAAATATTCATACTCCTAAACCTCGCTTTTCTATTAAACTACAACAGATTGGGCAGCCGCAGTAATTCTTCCGCAGCTAATCTTTATATCACGCAAGTTGTGCCTGAACAGCCGTCAGTGCTACTACACCCACAATATCTTCCCATGAACAACCACGAGACAAATCATTTACAGGCTTGGCAATTCCCTGTAACATTGGTCCATAGGCTTCAGCCTTCGCAAGACGCTGCACTAATTTGTAACCAATATTACCACAGTCAAGATTCGGGAAAATAAGGACATTTGCCTTACCCGCAACTTCGCTTCCCGGTGCTTTTGATTTTGCTACCTGCGGAACCAGTGCCGCATCAGTCTGCAACTCACCATCAATACACAAATTCGGATATTGTTCATGCGCAATTCTTGTTGCCTCTACTACCTTATCTACCAGTGGATGTTTCGCACTTCCTTTGGTAGAATGCGATAACATGGCAATAATTGGTTTGGCACCAACAAGGCTTTTGAAGCTTCTTGCGGAAGAATCTGCAATTGCTGCCAGTTCTTCTGCTGTCGGATCCTGATTCAAACCACAATCAGCAAACAGGAAGGTTCCGCCTTCACCAAATTCGCAATCCGGCACATCTAAAATGAAGAAACCGGATACCAGTTTTACACCCGGTGCTGTTTTCAAAATCTGCAATGCCGGTCGAAGCGTATCAGCTGTTGCGTGACAAGCACCTGCTACCATGCCGTCCGCATCATTTGCTTTAACCATGATAACACCGAAAGTCAAATAATCACTTAATAAAATTTCTCTTGCTTTCTCCGGTGTCATACCTTTATTTTTTCTTGTTTCATATAATAAATTTACATAGTTTTCTAATTTATCGGTCTTCTCCGGATCAATGATTGTAACCCCATCCAAATCAACTTCCAGCCAGCCGGCACCATCGAGAATTTTTTCTTCATTACCGACCATAATAATATTAGCAATTTCCTCTTGAATAATTTTAGATGCTGCAATCAATGTCCTCTTATCATTTGTTTCCGGTAGTACAATTGTTTTCTTGTCGCTTCTTGCCTTCTCCTTCATCAGCTCAATATAAGACATAACCCCATTCTCCTTTCAACTACCCAATAATATATAAGAAAATTATACAAAATTAAATTTGTGTATACAAGCTAATTTCCACTAAAACATTGTCTAAAATTGAGTACAAAATAGGATTTTCTTGTCTGGTGTTATATGTTACACTGAATACATTATCTTTCCTAATAAAATACTTCAAATGTAAAGGGGATTCTATGAAAACAGTAGGTATTATTGCGGAATATAATCCGTTTCATAATGGGCATGCGTATCAGCTTGCCAAAGCAAAAGAAATCACAGGCGCCGATTACTGTATTGTTGTCATGAGCGGAAATTTTGTACAGCGCGGTATTCCGGCTATGATGGATAAATCCCTGCGTACGAAAGCTGCTTTGCAAAGCGGAGCCGATTTAGTCATTGAGCTTCCGGTTTATTATGCAACAAGCAGTGCCGAATACTTCGCTTCCGGTGCTGTCGCATTATTAGACAAGCTTGGTGTTACCGACTCTATCTGCTTTGGCAGCGAGTGTGGCAACATTCAGGTTTTATCCCATTTTGCAGAAGCACTTCTGCATGAAAGCGATGCGTTTAAAGCCGAATTAAAAAAACAATTGAAAATTGGACATTCGTACCCGCAGGCAAGAAATAATGCCTTAGCCATTACTTCTCCTGAATTGACCAAACATCTGAATGTCTTACAAACACCGAATAATATTCTTGGAATTGAATATCTGAAAGCACTCAAAAGACGAAACAGTTCCATT
>JAFSHK010000008.1 GCA_017440375.1 Lachnospiraceae bacterium | reverse complement strand
TTTGTAACAAAATTCCTATTAAATGCATTGCATGCACTTGGGGTTCAGAGTCCGAAAGCGTATGGTGTAGCCAAAGAAAGAAAGACGATGAATATTCTTGGCAAGAGAAAAATATTTTTTGCTACTTCAACAGCAGTTATTCTGGCTGGATTTGTAGTTATGGGTGTAAATCTGACAAGTAAAGGGTCTGTACTAAATTACAGCTTGGAATTTGTAGGCGGTACTTCTACAACCGTTACTTTAAATGAAGATATGACGATTGAAGAAATCGATGCACAGATTGTACCGATGATTGAAGATATTACCGGAGACGGTAATGTACAGACAACAAAGGTGGCAGACTCTAATCAGATTATCATTAAGACAAGAACTTTGGATGTGGCAGAAAGAGAAGAGTTTGTTAATGTTATGACGACAAACTTTGGCGTGGATGAGAATTCTATTACGGCAGAAACAATTAGTGCTACGGTAAGTTCTGAAATGAAATCCGATGCTATCATTGCTATTGTAGCGGCAACTATCTGTATGTTGATATATATATGGTTCCGGTTCAAGGATGTTCGCTTTGGTAGCAGTGCAGTTATGGCACTTTTGCATGATGTTTTGGTGGTGCTTGCTTTCTATGCGATTGTCAGAGTACCTGTTGGTAACACATTTATTGCATGTATGTTAACGATTGTAGGTTACTCCATCAATGCAACTATCGTTATTTTTGACCGAATTCGTGAGAATATGAAAGAAATGACCAGAAAAGAAGAACTAGATGAGGTGGTGAATAAGAGTATTACACAGACGATATCTCGAAGCGTATTCACCTCTTTGACAACCTTCTTTATGGTAGCAGCGTTGCAGGTATTTGGTGTTTCTTCTATTAAAGAATTTGCGTTGCCACTCATTGCAGGTATTATTTGCGGTACGTATTCCTCTATCTGTCTGGCAAGTGCATTTTGGTATCTGATGCGTAAGAAGATAGCGAAGAAGGAAATGGAATAGAATTTTTGAAAAGTAAATATAGGCTAAATAAAAAGGTGTTCTGTATAGTACAGAGCACCTTTTTAGTGGAAAATTTTCATGTTTTCAGGTGTGTTCTAAAAATTCACTTAAATCATTATCAGATAAGCTATCACTAATAGCATTATTAGATTCTGATTTCTGATAATGATTATATGAGGTAGTAAATTCTAAAAAGTTTTCCATAGGAATATTATATAATTTTGATAAATTATATAAAGAATTTACGGGTGGAGTAATGCGCCCGGTTTCATAATGAGAATATGTTTGTCTAGTGATGAATAACTGTGGTGCAACAAATTCCTGTGAATAATTATAGGATTTACGCAGTTTTTTATATATTGCGCTAGACTTTTTTCTGACACTTACTGAATCACATCTTTCTTTCATTTGGTTCGAAAATGTGCATTAGATATTATAAAGAAACAAGTTGCAGTATTTTCGTAGAAAAACTGCAATAATATTATTTATTATACGAGGAAAGAATGATGAAAGCAAAATTCATTCAAAAAGTAATGGCGAGCGCAGCGCAGTGGATTGGATACGATTGGTCAGAAACAGCGTCGCTTGGTTCCTATTATTATTATGGATATAGCGTGATTTTATGTCCGATTCACTTTTGGTGCAAAAATGGAGTTTTGGCATATCGAGTTGCAATCGGTGTCAATATGATATTACAGAGTGTATCGATTTTTCTGTTGTGGGGAATCTTTCAAAGATTTTCTTTATGGTTTAGCTCAGATAAAAATGCTATGCATATATTGTTTGCTGTTAGTATAACAGCATTTTATCCCGTATGGACTTTTTATATGCAAATGACGTTAACAGAGGCATTGCTTACATTTATGTATGTGCTTATCTGTTATTTGTTTGTGATTTTTTGGAAAAACCGAAGCTGATTAGTGCAATGCTATTGAGACTAGCACTTCTTTATTTATATTTTGTACATATGAGAATAGTAGGGGGAGTAATAGCGGCTGTGCTGACATTATTTATGTATGCATGGAAAACGCCGTCTGAACGCAAGAAGCTAATTATCTGTGTGTACTTTTTTGTATTAGGAGGATTTTGAAATTCCTTATGAAACAGGAGTAGAGTAGATGAAAAAATTTAGATGGATGAAAAGGATGTTTGCAGTAATGTTTTCTGTACTTACCATAATGCAGATGGGAAGCTTATATGTGTACGTGGCAGAAACAGAAGAAGTGGGTGAAACACAGGAATTGTTTCAAGTATCCGTGCCAGCAAGAATAAAGAATCAGAGGATGAGAAAAGCGTTACCCATCCTAAAAGTGTGAAAGAAATCAAAGATTCTTCATTGAATATTGAGGATTTAGATGAGGGTTCTGAAGAATAGAAATTTTTAAATAGAAATTTTATAGAGTACTATAAATCACTCTTCAAAAATGTTACAATAAAACTCCCAAAGGAATTATAATATAAATTCTGATGGGAGTTTTCCTAATTTTTTAACGTAAGAAGGGTATTTACAATGGCGAAATGGATGGTGTCAGCGAAGAAGGCTGATTTCAATGCAATGGCGCAGCGGTTTCAGATAGATCCGGTGATTGCGAGAATTATCAGAAATAGAGATATTATAGAGGATGAAGAGATTGCACTCTTTTTACATGGAACATTGGACAATCTACATAATCCACGATTGTTACGCGACATGGATAAAGCAGTGGCATTTATGCTTTCTAAAATAGAAGATAAGGCGCGGATACGAATCATTGGGGATTATGACATTGACGGTGTTTGTGCAACTTATATTCTTCTTGGAGGATTACGTGCCTGTGGTGCGATAGTCGATACGGTGATTCCCCATCGTATTAGGGATGGGTATGGATTGAATGATACTTTAATAGAAGAAGCACATCGGGATGATATTGATACTATCATTACCTGCGATAACGGCATTGCGGCAGCACCACAGATAGCTTATGCCAAAGAATTGGGGATGAGTGTCATTGTAACAGATCATCATGAAGTGCCCTATGAAGTGGCAGAAGATGGTAGTAGAATAGAGGTGTTGCCCTCAGCAGTGGCGGTCATTGATCCGAAACAGGAGGCTTGTCAATATCCTTTTGATGGGATTTGTGGCGCGGTAGTTGCTTACAAATTTGTACAGGTTTTATTGGAAGAGTATGCCCGGGAAGGTATGCCCGGTAATAAGGCAGCGCATGAAGCAGGTAGCTGCTTAAAACAAAATAGCGAGGAATTATTGCAAGAGTTACTGGAATTTGCTGCCTTTGCTACAATCGGTGATGTGATGGAGCTTAGGGATGAGAATCGTATTATTGTGAAGTATGGTCTGGAGCAGATGGTACATACGAAGAACATGGGTTTAAAAGCGTTGATTGAAGTGAGTGGTTTGCAGGGCAAACCATTGTCGGCATATCATATTGGATTTGTGTTAGGTCCTTGTCTAAACGCTACAGGAAGGTTAGATACAGCATCCAAAGCACTGCAAATGTTGCAGAGCGAGGATTGGAGCGAGGCAGTTATGATTGCCGGAGAATTGAAAGAATTAAACGATAGCCGGAAAGAGATGACAAGGCAGGGAACAGAACAGGCGATTTCGGTGATTGAAGGTGGTAATTATGCAGAGGATAAGGTGTTAGTAGTATATTTACCCGATTGTCATGAAAGTCTGGCAGGAATTATTGCAGGGAGAATCAAGGAGAAATATCATAAGCCGGTATTTGTTTTGACAAAGGGAGAGGAAGGCGTGAAAGGTTCAGGTCGTTCCATAGAAAGCTATCATATGTATGAGCAGATGAGCCTTTGTAAGCATCTTTTTACCAGATACGGCGGTCACAAGATGGCAGCAGGATTATCTTTGCCGGAAGAAAATATAGAAGAATTCAGACAAACTCTTAATCAGAATTGTGATTTGACCGATGAAGATTTTGAAGAGAAAATATTGATTGATGTACCGATGCCATTATCCTATGTCAGAGCTGATTTTGTGAAGCAGTTAAAAGTTTTAGAGCCGTTTGGAAATGGGAATGCGAAGCCTGTTTTTGCACAGAAAAATGTGAAAGTCCTGCAAGGTAAAGTGTTAGGGAAAAATGCGAATGTAGGAAAATATAAGATTATGGACGAGCAGGGACATACTTATGATATGATTTACTTCGGTGATATGGATAACTGGCATGATTTTCTGTGTAACAATTTTGGAGAAGTAGAGAAAGAGCGGTTATATCATGAGGGAAGCAGAGAAATAGTAATACAAATGATTTATTATCCGGATATCAATGTATATCAGGGAAGAGAGAATTTACAGATTGTGATGCAGGACTACGCAAAGTAGCGGAGCGGCATTCGGAGGGAGAAAACAGATGATACTTACAGTGACTTTAAATCCGGCAGTGGATAAGACTTATACAACAGGAGAATTGATAACAGGCCATGTGAATCGTATGCGAACGATGATGAAGATTGCAGGCGGCAAGGGAATTAATGTAACCAAAATTCTGCATCAATATGGTTATGCCGTTTGTGCGACCGGTTTTCTGGGTGGTTATGCAGGTAAGTTTATTGAAGACTATCTGTTGGGAGAAGAGGTTACTTGTCGCTTTGTACGGGTAGAAGAGGAAACGAGAAGCAATATGAATATTCTGGCTGATAATGGTTATGTGACAGAAATTTTAGAGCCGGGACCTGTGATTGATGAAACAAGTCAGAAGAGATTTTTAGAGCAGTATGAGGAATTGTTATCTGCTTGTAAGTTGGTTGTTTTGTCCGGTAGTATCGGAAACGGTATGCCGGAGGATATTTATAAGACCATGATAGAAATTGCTAATAGTAAAGGAATTCGTGTGTTATTAGATACCAGTGGCAACAGTCTTCGGAAAGGAATAGAAGCAAAGCCATATCTAATAAAGCCGAATCAGAAGGAATTAGAATATATTGTTGGGCATAAACTGAGTAGTAAAGAGGCTGTTTTAAGCGCAGCACGTGCGTTGCAGGCAAATGGAATAGAGAAAGTCATCGTATCCATGGGCAAAAACGGTCTTATGTCAGTAAGCGGAGAACATATTTATTATGCAAAGTCCAGAAGAATTCAAACAGTAAATACGGTAGGATGTGGAGATAGTGCTTTGGCTTCGTATGCCATGTCACTCATGAATGGTGATTCAGAGGAAGAAGCTATTCGTAAGGCAGCAGCTATTTCGGCTGCAAATGCAACGACGATAGAAAGTGCAAATATTCCAATGGATACAGCAGAGGAGTTGTATGATGCGATTACGGTGGAGAAACTGGCATAGTTTCAATATTTGAGACTACGAAAAAGCCTGAGACAATTCTCAGGCTTTTCGTATTTTCTTATGAGGGGGGAGATAGTGAGTTTTTCAACTATCTTGGTTATTATCATAAATTGAAAATGTGTCCAAAATGTGTTTTCTTTCTTATAAAAATATAAACTTCCATAAAGAAAGTTTGAAGTAAGTGTGAAAACAAAGTGAAGTTGAAAAAGAGCGTATTTCGTGCTATTTTATTTAATGAAGAATGCGATAAAGCAAGGAGTGGGTTTCATGAACAGATTGAAGGATTTATTATCCAAATTGGAATATGAATGCGTTCGGGGAACGGAGGAAATAGAAGTATCAGAGCTTGTTTATGATTCCAGAAAAGTAGTACCGGGATGTCTTTTTATCTGTATTGTCGGAGCAAATGTGGATGGTCATGATTTTGCTATGCAGGTAGTAGAGAACGGTGCCAAGGTTCTGGTGGTACAGAAGGATATAGAGCTTCCGAAAGAAGCGGATGTAACAGTAATTAAAGTAGAAGATACCAGATATGCGATGGCATTTATTTCAGCAGCATATTTTGGAAATCCGGCAGAGAAGCTGAAAGTAATCGGTATTACCGGTACGAAGGGGAAAACAACAACAACCTACTTGGTGAAATCGATTTTGGAGCAGGCAGGGCGAAAAGTCGGATTGATTGGGACGATAGAAGTCATTATCGGTGATACGCATATTCACGCAAATAATACAACACCGGAATCCTATTTGTTGCAGCAGTATTTCAGACAGATGGTAGATGCAGGCTGTGATACGGTTGTGATGGAGGTTTCCTCTCAGGGGTTAATGCTTCATAGAACACAGGGATTTGTGTTTGATTTTGGCATATTTACCAATCTGGAGCCGGATCACATTGGTCCGAATGAGCATAAGGATTTTGAAGATTATTTGTCTTGCAAAGGCCTGCTTTTTAAACAATGTAAAGTAGGTATTGTGAATAAAGACGACAAACACTGGGCACAGGTAAGTGCAGGTCATACCTGTAAGCTTGAAACATACGGCATCGAAGCGGATGCTGATTTGAAGGCTGAAAATCTTGAATTACTTTCCGGTGGTGGGAAATTAGGGGTAGCATTTGATGTAAAAGGGCTCATGGATTTTCATGTGGAGATTGCGACACCGGGTAAGTTTAGTGTCTATAATGCGCTTACGGCAATTGCAATCTGTCGTCATTTTGCCGTATCAGAAGACGCGATTCAGAATGCTCTTTTGCAGGCAAAAGTAAAAGGTAGAATTGAACTGGTAAAAGTATCCGATGATTTTACTTTGATGATTGATTATGCGCATAATGCGATGGCATTAGAGAGTTTATTGTCTACGTTGAAGGAATATAAGCCAAACCGTCTGGTAAGTGTATTTGGATGTGGCGGAAATCGTTCGAAGCTTCGTAGATATGAAATGGGAGAAGTTAGTGGTAAAATGGCTGATTTGACAATTATTACTTCTGACAATCCGCGTTTTGAGGAGCCGCAGGCAATTATTGATGATATCAAAATTGGCATTGGAAAAACAGATGGTAAGTATGTGGAAATTTGCGATAGAAAAGAGGCGATTGCATATGCGATTGCCAATGGTGAGCCGGGAGATATTATTGTTTTAGCGGGTAAAGGGCATGAAGATTATCAGGAAATTAAAGGGGTAAAATACCCGATGGACGAAAGAGATTTGATACAGGATATTCTCGCAGGCAGATAAGATACCAAGATGAGAGGTAAAGAATGAGCAATAAATATGCGGATATTATCGTAGATATATCCCATGAGAAAGTAGACAGACCTTTTCAATATAGAATTCCGGATAGATTACTTGAACGAATCGCACCCGGTGTACGGGTGCATGTTCCTTTCGGAAAAGGGAACAAGGATATGATTGGTTATGTGGTTGATATTTCAGATAAAACAGACTATCCAGTAGATAAAATTAAGGAAATTACTTGTTTGGATGAAAAGGGTACTACGGTAGAGAGCGATTTGATTCAGACAGCATATTGGATGAAACGTCATTATGGTTCTACCATGATTACGGCACTTAAAACAGTATTGCCGGTGAAACAGAAGCTCAAACAATTGGAGAAAAAGAAAGTAACCAGATACTGTGATGAGGAAACAATAGTCAAGTATCTGGAAGAATGTACCAGAAAGCATCAGACAGCTAAAGCACGTGTGCTGGAGGCTTTATTAAAAGAAGAGGTTTTGCCCTATGAATTATTAAGGCAGAAGCTCAATATAGCAACTGCTACGCTACAAAGTCTGGAAAAACAGGGAATTATTAAAATTGAAGCCGAAAACTATTATCGTAATCCGGTCAAACAAATAACAGAACGTGATAGTGCCAAGCCACTCAGTGAGAAACAACGCTTCATTATGGAAGATATTGTGCAGGATTATCGAAAAGGTAAACGAGGAACATATCTTGTACATGGGATTACCGGAAGTGGGAAGACGGAAGTTTATCTGGGTATTATAGAACAGATGATAGCTATGGGAAAACAGGCGATTGTTTTGATTCCGGAAATTGCATTGACGTATCAGACACTTTTGCGCTTCTATAAACGATTTGGTGATCGGGTTTCGGTTATGAATTCTACCTTATCTATGGGAGAGAAATACGACCAGATGGAGCGGGCAAGAAACGGACAGTTGGATGTAATTATCGGTCCGCGTTCTGCATTGTTTACGCCGTTTCCGCAGTTGGGTGTCATTATCATAGATGAGGAACATGAGAACAGCTATAAAAGTGAGTCTATGCCCAAATATCATGCTCGTGAAACAGCGATGCAGATAGCCTCCTGTAAAGGGGCAAGTGTGGTTTTAGGTTCTGCAACCCCTTCTTTAGAAGCTTATTATCGGGCGAAAAAGGGGGAGTATAAATTATATGAATTAAAAGAACGTTTGACCGGAGGACAATTACCGCAGGTATACACGGTGGATTTGCGGGAAGAATTGAAAGAGGGAAATCGTTCGATTTTCAGCCGGAAATTGAAAGAATTGATAGCGACGCGTTTGCAGACAGGAGAGCAGACGATGCTTTTCTTAAATAGGCGTGGCTACGCTGGTTTTGTGTCTTGTCGGGCATGCGGTCACGTAATGAAATGTCCTCATTGTGATGTATCCTTATCCGAACATCGGAACGGAAAATTGATTTGTCATTATTGCGGACACGAGGAACATAAGCCTGAGAAATGTCCTTCTTGCGGTTCGAAGTATTTGCTTGGTTTCAAAGCAGGGACAGAGCAGATAGAAGCAGCAGTGCATAAGGAATTTCCGCAGGCAAGGGTGCTTCGTATGGATGCTGATTCTACGAAGACCAAAGACAGTTATGAGAAGATTCTGTCTGCTTTTGCAGACGGACAGGCGGACATTCTGGTTGGAACGCAGATGATTGTAAAGGGACACGATTTTCCAAATGTGACACTGGTGGGAATACTGGCGGCAGATTTATCTTTGAATCAGAATGATTATCGTGCCGGAGAAAGAACCTTTCAGTTATTAACGCAAGCGGCAGGAAGAGCCGGGAGAGGCATGAAAGCGGGAGAGGTCGTAATTCAGACTTATCAGCCGGAGCATTATAGTATTGTGCACGCGGCAAATCAGGATTATGAGAGCTTCTATGAAGAAGAGATTATGTATCGTGAGCTTCTTTCGTATCCCCCTGCGGCTCATATGTTGGCAATTTTGGTTGTTTCCAAGATGGAGGAAGAAGGCAGTGGTTTGCTTACGCAGTTTGTAACCCAGATTCGCCAAACATTCGGGGAAGAAAAAGAACTCTATATGATTGGTCCGACACAGGCATCTGTTTCCAAAATAAACGATATGTATCGGCATGTGTTGTATTTGAAACATTCCGATTATGAGAAGCTGGTGCAGATAAAGGATATTTTGGAAGAATATAGTAGAAAACAGGAATTAAAAAACCAAACGGTACAATTTGATTTTGAACCGATGAATGTATATTAACGAATTACATTTGGATTATAAATACTTAGAAAAGAGGAAAAAGAGATGGCAATCAGAAAAATCAGAGAAATGGGAGATCCGGTTTTAGGGAAAGTATGTAAAGAGGTAACAGAGGTGACTCCACGTATTCAGGAGTTAATTGATGATATGTTTGATACTTTATACGAAGCGAATGGTGTTGGACTGGCAGCACCACAGGTTGGTATTTTGAAACGAATTGTGGTTATTGATACAACCGGAGAAGATCCGATTCTCATGATTAATCCTAAGATTATTGAGAAGAGTGGCGAACAGACAGGTTATGAAGGCTGTCTGAGTGTTCCGGGCAAAACAGGTAATGTGACAAGAGCAAATTATGTGAAAGCAATAGCTTATGATGAAAATATGGAACCTTTTGAAATAGAAGGCACTGAGTTAATGGCAAGAGCCATTCAGCATGAACTGGATCATCTGGACGGACATTTATATGTTGAAAAAGTGGATGGACCGTTGCAGGATGTAGAAGACTTGGAAGAGGATTAATTTGTGGAGGAAATATGAAAGTAGTATTTATGGGAACGCCGGATTTTGCAGTCGGCGCATTAGAAGCAATTATAAAAGCAGGCCATCAGGTGACAGCGGTAGTAACACAACCGGATAAGCCAAAAGGACGCGGTAAAGAGATGCAGATTACGCCGGTGAAGGCATGCGCACTCAAATTTGATATTCCTGTTTTCCAACCGGTAAAAATCAAAACGTCGGAGGCGGTAGAACAACTGCGTACGTATGAAGCAGATATTTTTGTGGTAGCGGCATTTGGACAAATTCTTTCGGAAGAAATTCTGAATATGCCGAAGTATGGCTGTGTTAATATTCATGCGTCATTATTGCCGAAATATCGTGGTGCCGGTCCGATTCAGTGGGTTATTTTAGACGGAGAAAGAGAAACCGGTATTACAATCATGCAGATGGACAAGGGATTAGATACCGGTGATATGTTGTTTACTTGTAAGGTTCCGATTGCAGAGAAAGAAACCGGAGACAGTCTGCATGACAAGCTAGCACAGGCGGGAGCAGAGTTGATTGTAGAGGCATTACCGAAAATTGAAGTTGGTGAAGTAACTCCGGTGAAACAGAATGATGCAGATTCCTGCTATGCCAAAATGCTACAAAAATCAATGGGTAAAATTGACTGGACAAAGCAGTCAGCAGAGATAGAGCGACTCGTGAGAGGTTTAAATTCTTGGCCAAGTGCATATACTTCCTATCATGGAAAAACATTAAAAATCTGGGCAAGCGATATCGGCGATAAAGATAAAAAAGAAGAGACAAATGTGTTGCCGGCAGAGGGAACAGAGGTTGTGCCGGGCATGATTGTAGCGGTAGAAAAAGATGCTGTTTATGTGAAAACCGGAGACGGCAGTCTGAAACTGACAGAAGTACAGTTAGAAGGCAAGAAAAGAATGCCGGTAAAAGACTTTTTGTTAGGATATCAGATGAAAGTCGGAGAGATGCTTGGACAATAGTATGTTTCTTGAGCTTGCAAGAGATAGAGAAAAGGAGCGAATTCGATGGGATATTACGGTGGTTTTTATGGATTTTATTTTGACCCGACATATTGGTTGGTTATTGTAGGTGCATTGTTGTGTATTCTGGCGCAAACGCGTGTCAGTAGTACCTTTCATAAATATGCGAGGGTAAGAAGCAGAAGTAGGATGACAGGAGCGCAGGCAGCACAGAGAATTCTGGAGTTGTCCGGCATTTATGATGTGCATGTGGAATATATCAAGGGAGAACTGACAGACCATTATGATCCAAGAGCAAAAGTGGTACGACTTTCACAGTCTACCTATGGTTCTGATTCGATTGCGGCAATCGGTGTTGCGGCGCATGAATGCGGTCATGCCTTGCAACACAACAAAGGTTATGCGCCGTTAAAAATCAGAACAGCACTGGTTCCGGCAGCCAATATTGGTTCGAAGCTTGGGATTCCGATTATTTTGTTAGGTGTGTTGTTTGGAATGAATCAGTTATTTATTCAGATTGGTATCTGGGTATTTGCAGTGGCTGTTTTGTTTCAGATAGTAACACTACCGGTAGAATATAACGCATCAAGCAGAGCGCTTGCTATGCTTGGTGATTATGGCTTGATGGAAAATGAAGAGACGAAAGGATGTCGTAAAGTATTGAATGCCGCAGCGTTGACTTATGTAGCGGCCGCAGCATCTTCTATCTTACAATTGCTTCGTCTTATCCTTTTGTTCGGAAATAATAGCAGAAGAAGAGATTGATGATGAATACAAGAGAAATTATTTTAGATATTTTGCTGGAATTGGTAAAAACAGATGAATACAGCAATCTGCTGCTTACCGGCGTATTGGAGAAATATGATTATCTGGATGCCAAAGAGAAAGCTTTTATCAAAAGAGTAACAGAGGGCACGATTGAGCGAAGAATTCAGATTGATTATGTTTTAGACCATATTTCTAAAGTACCGGTGAAAAAGATGAAGCCGCTTATTCGGGAATTGCTTCGTATGAGTGTATATCAACTCCTGTTTATGGAAGGGACACCGGATGCAGCAGTTTGCAACGAAGCAGTAAAACTAGCGAAGAAAAGAAAGTTTCAGTCTTTACAGGGGTATGTCAACGGTGTGCTTCGGAACGTATCCCGTCAGAAAGAAACCATTGTATATCCGGATAGGGAAAAGGACAAGCTTGGTTTTTTGTCAGTTTTCTATTCCATGCCTCAGTGGCTTGTGGAGCGATTTATGAAAGCATACGGAGAGGAGAAAACGGAGAAGATATTGCAGGCCTTTTTGGAAAGAGGTGCAGTAACGATTCGTTTAGAAGAAAGCCTTTCGGAAGAAAAAAGAAAAGAACTTCTTACAAAATGGGAAGAAAACGGTGTGACTGTGAAAAAGCATCCATATCTTGATTATGCAGTACAGGTAGAAAAATCAGAAGGAATTCGTAATCTTTCCGGTTATGAGGAAGGATTTTTTACCGTACAGGATGTGAGTTCTATGCTAGTGGTAGAGGCAGCAGACGTGAAAGAAGGACAGACTGTTATTGATGTTTGTGCGGCACCGGGCGGAAAAACACTGCATGCAGCATGCAAGGTTGGAGCAAACGGAAAAGTGTTAGCATTTGATTTAACAGAAAATAAAGTTGCTAAAATAGAAGAAAACAGACAACGCATGGGGAAAGAGAATGTAACGGTACGGGTTGGTGATGCCCGTATCTGCAATGAGGAATTGAAACAGCTTGCAGACGTAGCGATAGCAGATGTTCCATGCTCGGGGCTTGGAGTAATTGGTAAGAAGCAGGATATTAAATATCATGTAACACCTCAGTCATTAGAAGAGATTGTAACATTACAGAAAGAAATTCTGAGCAATGTAACTTCTTATGTAAAACCCAATGGTATTTTGATGTATAGTACCTGTACAATCAACTCGGAAGAAAATGAGCAAATGGTAGAATGGATTTGCGAAAATTTCCCATTTAAAAGGGAAAGTATGGGATCATTTTTGCCGGAAATGTTGAAAGAAGAGGGCAGAGATGGTATGATACAACTGTTGCCCGGCGTTCATAAGACAGACGGCTTTTTCTTTGCCCGACTGCGTAGAACAGAGTAAGCAAAAGTAATGCATGTATTAAGGATGAAAAGTAATTTATTATGACACAGGAAAACATACAGGATATCAAATCGTTAACGTTAGCGCAACTTAAAGAGCAGATGCAGGAACTTGGAGAAAAAGCGTTTCGGGCGAAACAACTTTATGAGTGGATGCATGTGAAGCTGGCAAGAAGCTATGGTGAGATGTCGAATTTACCGAAATCTCTGAAAGAGAAATGTACCGAAACTTTTACTTATACGGTGCTGGAACCTGTTAAAGTACAGGAATCCCGGATAGACGGAACGAAGAAATTTCTGTTTCGACTGGCAGATGGGAACTTGGTAGAAAGCGTGTGGATGCGGTATAAGCATGGAAATTCTGTTTGCATTTCCTCCCAGGTAGGGTGTAAAATGGGGTGTCGCTTTTGTGCGTCTACCTTGGATGGATGGGAGAGAAATCTATTGCCGTCTGAGATGTTAGATCAGATATATGCGATTACAAGATTGACAGGGGAACGGGTTTCCAATGTGGTTGTTATGGGAACCGGTGAACCAATGGATAATTATGATAATTTACTAATTTTTCTACGGATTTTGACAGATGAAAACGGTTTAAATATCAGCCAGCGTAATATTACGGTTTCTACTTGTGGTATTGTACCGAAAATGCGTAAGCTTGCAGAAGAAAAACTGCAAATCACCTTAGCACTTTCATTACATGCAACAACCGATGAGAAACGAAGAAAGCTGATGCCGATTGCCAATCAGTATTCATTGGATGAACTGATGGAGGCCTGCGCATACTATTTTGAAAAGACGGGCAGAAGAATTACGTTTGAATATAGCTTAGTGGGTGGTGTGAATGATACGAAGGAAGATGCAAGTGAATTGATTGAACTTGCAAAGCCTTTGTGTTGCCATATTAACCTGATTCCGGTCAACCCGATTAAGGAGCGGGATTACGTGCAGTCTGATAAGACTGCTATTTTGGCATTCAAAAATAAACTTGAAAAAAATGGAATAAATGTTACTATTAGAAGGGAAATGGGCAGGGACATCGACGGTGCCTGCGGACAGCTTAGACGAAGTCATATTAAGAAGCAGTCATAGGAGGAAAATAAGGTGTTAAGATCCTATGCGATCACAGATATCGGACAAAGAAGACAACTGAATCAGGATTTTATATATCTTTCGGAAACTCCTATCGGAAACTTGCCGAATGTTTTTATTGTTGCTGACGGTATGGGCGGACATAATGCGGGGGAATTGGCTTCCCGCTATGCGGTAGAAACGATAGTAGATGAGATTGCTTTTTCTTTTGAAAAGAATCCTGTTGTGATTCTTGGAAAAGCAATTGAGAAGGCCAATGCCTATACAAGACAGAAGGCGCAAGAAGATAAGCAGCTTATGGGTATGGGAACAACCGTAGTAATAGCAACTTGTATCGGTAAGTATTTAGAGGTTGCGAATGTAGGTGACAGCAGACTCTATGTTGTGAATGATAGAATAGAGCAGATTACAGTGGATCATTCTCTGGTGGAAGAAATGATTCGAATGGGTGGTATTGACAGAAAGGCTGCCAGAAACCATCCTGACAAAAATATTATTACAAGAGCAATCGGTGCAAGAGATACAGTAGAAGCAGACTTTTTTAATCTGGAGTTAAAAACAGGTGATATGGTGCTTCTTTGTTCAGACGGATTGACGAATATGGTGGATGATGGTACGATACAGCATGTTCTAAGGAAGAAAGTGAGTCTGAAGGAAAGAGCGGAGGAATTGGTGGAGATAGCCAATTATAACGGCGGTAAGGATAATATTTCAGTGATTATTATTGAACCGTTAACGGACGAGGTGGAACATGATTAAGATAGGAATGATTATCGGAGACCGATATGAAATATTGGAAAAAATCGGTACTGGCGGTATGTCAGATGTATATAAGGCAAAAGACCATAAATTAAACCGTTTTGTTGCGGTAAAGGTTTTGAAACAGGAATTTGCGGAAAATGCGAATTTTGTATCTAAGTTTCGGATTGAAGCACAGGCGGCAGCAGGACTTATGCATCCGAACATTGTTAATGTATATGATGTTGGAGAAGAAGGTGGTATCCACTACATTGTTATGGAATTAGTAGAAGGTATCACATTAAAGAAATATATTGAGAAGAAAGCCAGACTTTCCGTGAAGGAAGCTATTAGTATTGCGATTCAGGTTTCCATGGGAATTGAGGCAGCACATAATAATCACATTATTCATCGTGATATTAAACCACAGAATATTATTATTTCTAAAGAAGGTAAAGTGAAAGTAACCGACTTTGGTATTGCGAAAGCGGCAACAAGCAACACCATTACTTCTAATGTAATGGGGTCTGTACATTATACATCGCCGGAGCAGGCAAGAGGCGGTTATAGTGATGAGAAGAGTGATATTTATTCACTCGGTATTACTATGTTTGAAATGTTAACCGGTCGTGTTCCATTTAACGGAGAGACTACGGTAGCCATTGCCATCAAACATATTCAGGAAGAATTACCATCTCCGAGAGATTATGTACCGGAGATTCCATATAGTGTGGAGCAGATTGTTTTCAAATGTTGTCAGAAGAGCCCGGATAGACGTTACCAGTCCATGGGAGAACTGATTATTGATTTGAAGCAATCCTTAATGAATCCGGATGAAGATTTTGTGAAAGTAGTAGATCCGGATGAAGAGGCTTCTACTCGAATGATTACGGACAAAGATATGGCGCAGATAAAAAAACAGTCTGACAGAAGAGACTCGATGGACGAAGCGATGCGCTTAAACAGAAATGCAGAATATTCTCGAGAAGAGTATTATGAAGAAGATGACGATGAGGAAGAGGATGCTTATTACGAAGAAGAGGATGACGATGATGATTATGATCCCAAAATGGAGAAAATCACAACTGCTCTTGCTATCGTAGCAGCACTTTTGATTGGTGGTATTATTATTTTCTTAGTCGGACGAGCATTTGGAATGTTCCAATTCGGAGATGAAACAACGAATCAGGAGCAGGTGCCGACCAAGTTAGAACAGCAGACAGAACAAACGGAACAGACTGAGCAGGTTGCTATGATTGCAGTAGAAGGAAAAACGCTGGATGATGCCAAAAAAGCATTGATTGAAATTGGTTTGACACCGGAAATTCAGTATGAAGTGACAGATGCGTATGAAGAAGGCATTGTTATGAAGGCAAGCGTAGCAGAAGGCGAAATGGTTTCTCTGAATACGAATGTAATTTTGACGGTTGCAGAAGGGAGTGACGGAGTAGTTGTTCCAACCGTAACCGGAAAATCCAAATCTGAAGCCACTGCTCTTTTGGAAAAAGCAGGCTTCGTGGTAAATGTAACAGAGAGTTATGATTCCGCAGTACAGAATGGTTATGTTATATCCCAGTCGCCGGAAGCAGAGACAACAGCACCGGCAGGGTCTTCGATTACCATTCGTGTAAGCCAAGGAGCAGAGGATACAAAAGTAAGAGTACCGAATGTAGTTGGTCTGGCAGAAGAGGATGCGATTGTAAGTCTGACAGAGAGTGGATTGACAGCAGGAAGTATTACACAGGTTCATCATGAAGATGCAACTCTTACCGATAAAGTTTGTTATCAGAGTTATTCTGTTGGTTCTTATGTAGAAAAAGGAACTTTGATTGACTTGAAAGTCAGTGTTGGACCGGAAGAAGTGACTTATAGCTATGCGGAAAGTATTGCTGCACCGACAGAAGCTCCGGAATATAGAAATGGTATGCCTGTTACGGTAACAGTAACAACGGCAGATGGTACACAGTTGTTGAATACGCAGACGTCATCTTTTCCGGTATCTGTAAATTATAAAGGAATTAAGTCACCATCCGGAACGATTACCTTTAAATTTGTAGTAACAACGGAAGCAACGACGACGACAAATCCTGAAACAGGAGAAGTCATTATTACAGAAGGAACTTCGACCGAGAAGACTGTTGAGAGAGCGATTACGTTTGTGGCAGAATAGGACGAAAATTAAGTGAGAATATATGACAGGGAAGATTGTAAAAGGAATTGCAGGATTTTACTATGTGCATATAGAAGGCAAAGGAATTTATGAGTGTCGTGCAAAAGGTATTTTTAGGAATGTTCATATCAAGCCGCTTGTAGGTGACAATGTTCGCATGGAGGTATTGGACGAACAGGAGAAAAAAGGAAATGTTGTAGAAATTTTGCCGCGAAAAAATGCATTGATTCGTCCAGCAGTTGCAAATATAGATCAGGCACTTGTTATATTTGCGATTGTAAAACCAAACCCGAATTTCAATTTATTAGATCGTTTTCTCATTCAAATGGAGCGACAGAAGCTACCAAGCATTATTTGTTTTAATAAGCAAGATATTGCATCCGAGGATGAAAAAGCGGCACTTTGTGAGGCATATGAAACGTGTGGCTATCAAGTACTATTTGTTAGTGCGATTGAAAATGAGGGAATGGACAAGCTTAGAAGTCTTTTGACAGGAAAAACAACAACAGTAGCAGGCCCAAGCGGTGTTGGAAAGTCCACGATTATTAACTGTCTGCACCCGGAAGCGAATATGGAAACCGGAAGCATCAGTCAGAAAATTGAGCGTGGCAAGCATACAACCAGACATTCTGAAATTATTGCGTTGGGTGAAGGAACCTATATCATGGATACACCGGGATTTACTTCCCTTAGTATTTCAGAAGTTACGAAAGAAGAACTTGGCAATTATTATCCGGAGTTTACAAAGTATGAACCATACTGTAAATTCAGTGGGTGCGCGCATATCAGTGAGCCATCATGCGGTGTGAAGGATGCCGTAGCAGAAGGAAAAATTAGCCAGGTACGTTATGAAAATTATCAGATATTGTATCAGGAACTGAAGGATGTTCGTAGATATTAGATTATTATGAACTTAGGAGGAAATATAGAAAATGAAACTCGGAATCGTTGGATTACCTAACGTTGGAAAAAGTACATTATTTAATTCTTTGACAAAGGCAGGAGCGGAATCTGCAAACTATCCGTTTTGTACAATTGACCCGAATATCGGCATCGTTGCTGTGCCGGATGAAAGGTTGAAATTGTTGGGAGATATGTATCAGTCTAAGAAAGTAACTCCGGCAACTATTGAATTCGTTGATATTGCAGGTCTGGTAAAAGGTGCTTCCAAAGGAGAAGGTCTTGGAAACCAGTTTCTCAGTAATATTCGTGAAGTAGATGCAATTGTACACGTAGTGCGTTGCTTTGAAGATTCCAATATTGTACATGTAGACGGTTCTATTAATCCGATTCGTGATATTGAAACGATTAACTTAGAACTTATTTTCTCAGATATTGAGATTCTGGATAGAAGAATTGCAAAGACAAGTAAGGGTGCCAGAATGGACAAAACTCTGGCCAAAGAGCTTGCTTTATTAGAAAAAGTAAAAGCACATCTGGAAGATGGAAAGCTTGCTAAGAGCTTTGAAACAGATGACGAGGATGAACAGGCGTTATTAGCATCTTATAATCTTCTTACTTATAAGCCGGTTATCTTTGCAGCAAATGTTGCCGAGGATGAATTGGCAAATGATGGTGCTGACAATGAAGGTGTAGCAAAAGTTCGGGAATTTGCAGCAGAAAACGATAGTGAAGTATTTGTTATCTGTGCGCAGATTGAACAGGAAATTGCAGAATTAGATGAAGAAGAAACAGCAATGTTCTTAGAGGATTTGGGATTGACAGAATCCGGTTTACAGAAATTGATTAAAGCAAGCTATCATATTCTTGGATTGATGAGTTTCTTAACAGCGGGAGAAGATGAAACGAGAGCATGGACAATTAAAATCGGTACAAAGGCACCACAGGCAGCCGGAAAAATACATACCGATTTTGAAAGAGGTTTCATTAAGGCAGAGGTTGTTAATTATAAAGATTTATTGGAGCAGGGTTCTCTTGCAGCAGCCAGAGAGAAAGGTCTGGTAGGTATGGAAGGAAAAGAGTACGTGGTACAGGATGGCGACGTTATTTTGTTCCGTTTCAATGTCTAAGTAATAAGAGGATTGTAAAACTTTGAAGGACAATCTCATAGAAGTATGAGGAGTATCAATATGAAAGATATTATGAATGCAACGGACATCGCTTTTCCAAATCTGAATATCTATCTGGAAAACGTGCCGAAATCATTTAGTGTATTTGGTTTTCAAATTGCACTTTATGGAGTGCTGATAGGAATTGGTATTATGAGCGGTGTTTTTCTGGCAGCGCATGTTGCAAAAAAAGAAAAAGTAAATCCGGACATCATATGGGATTTCGTGATTTATGCAATTATTTTTTCCTTGATTGGCGGAAGACTCTATTATGTGATTTTTTCGTGGGATATGTATAAAGATGATTTGCTTCAGATATTCAATACACGAAATGGAGGAATGGCAATATATGGTGCTGTTATCGCGGCTTTCATTACTTTATATGTTTATTGCCGTATAAAGAAACAAAGCTTTTTACAGATAGCAGATATTTGCGTACCGGGTTTGGTATTAGGTCAGGCAATCGGAAGGTGGGGAAACTTCACGAACAGAGAAGTATTTGGTGAATATACCGATTCTTTGTTTGCTATGCGTTTACCGATTGATGCAGTCAGAAGCAGAGATATTACAGAGAATCTGGCAATGCACATTGTGGAAGGAACCAATTATATTCAGGTACATCCTACATTTTTATATGAAAGTTTGTGGAATCTGGCATTGTTAGGTATTATGTTATGGTATCGAAAGTATAAGAAATTTGAAGGAGAGATGGCACTGCTTTATCTGGGAGGATATGGTCTTGGACGATTCTGGATAGAAGGGATTCGCACAGACCAGCTTTATTTAATGGGCACGACGATTCCTGTTTCACAGATGTTAGCGCTCGTTCTTGTATTAGTAGCGATAGTGGCAGAAATTGTGATTCGCATACGATTGAAAAAAGGTTCAACAGCAGAATAAATGAAAAAAGGAAGAGAAGTGTTTCACTTGAAAAAGTGAAGCATTTTTTTTGTACACTTTTTTCGACTCTCTTTAAAAAATACAAAAAGGTTTTTCAAAAATGTATTGATTTTACTTGCATAAAGGCTTATTTTATTATAGAATTGTATTAAAAGTGGTGGAAAGTGGTGTAAAGTGGTTCGAAGTGGTAGATTTTAAACTATATTTTCACAAGGACACTTGATATCACAGACCGTGGCAGACACTTTATGGCAGGTGATTGATGATGTTTATGGGAGAATACAATCACACAATTGATGCGAAAGGCAGGCTGATTATTCCGTCTAAGTTCAGAGAAGCGTTAGGGGACGTATTCGTAGTAACGAAAGGGTTGGATGGCTGTCTGTTTGTGTACGACAACGCAGAGTGGAATGCATTCGAAGAGAAACTGAAATCCTTGCCGCTTACCAACAAAGATGCCAGACAGTTTGTTCGTTTCTTTCTGGCAGGAGCAGCAGAAGTAGAGGTAGATAAACAGGGTAGAATCCTGGTGCCTAATGTACTGAGAGAATTTGCTGATTTGAGCAAAGATGTCGTTTTGATTGGTGTTGCAAGCCGAATTGAAATTTGGAGTAAAGAACGCTTTGAAGGCATGGCAACCTATGAAGATATGGAAGAAATAGCAGAGCATATGGCAGAACTCGGACTAGGTATTTAGTAAGAGATATCTGACCTTATACAAAAAAAGAAACGAAGGAAATAAGATGGAATTTAAACATACATCAGTTCTTTTAGAAGAAACAATTGAAAATCTGCAAATTAAACCGGATGGAGTCTATGTAGACGGAACACTTGGCGGCGGTGGACATTCTTATCAGATAGCCTCAAGATTAACCGGAAACGGAAGATTAATCGGCATAGATCAGGATGGGGAAGCTATTTTGGCAGCCGGCAAAAGATTAGAACCTTTTTCGGAGAAAGTGACAATTATCCGTGACAATTACTGCAATGCCAAAGCAGCATTACAGGCAATCGGAGTGGAGAAGGTTGATGGAATCGTTCTGGATTTGGGTGTTTCTTCTTATCAGCTTGATAATGTAGAAAGAGGCTTTTCTTATAAATATGATACTGATTTGGACATGCGTATGGATACAAGACAATCCGTCAGCGCCAAAGATATCGTAAATACTTATTCCGAAATGGAACTTTTTCGAATCATTAAAGATTATGGAGAAGACCAGTTCGCCAAAAATATCGCGAAGCACATTGTGAAGGCAAGAGCGGACAAGCCTGTTGAGACAACAGGTGAGTTGAATGAGATTATCAAAGCCGCAATTCCGGCCAAAATGCGCGCAACAGGCGGACATCCTTCTAAGAAAACTTTTCAGGCTATTCGAATCGAATGTAATAGAGAATTGGAAGTTTTGAAAAATTCATTAGATGATTTTATTGAAATATTAAATCCGGGTGGAAGACTTTGTATTATTACTTTTCATTCTTTAGAAGACAGAATTGTGAAATCAGCCTTTAAGAAAAATGAGAATCCATGTACTTGTCCACCGGAATTTCCGGTATGTGTTTGTGGAAAAACAACGAAGGGAAAAGTAATTTCCAGAAAACCGATTTTACCGACAGAAGAAGAGATAGAAAATAATAAGAGATCCAAAAGTGCAAAGCTCAGAGTGTTTGAGCGAATTGGGAGTTAGAAAATTAGTGTAGAGAGGAAAGAATAGGAATGGCAAACAGCAGATATGTACAGGGTAGTGCTGTCAGAAAACTGGATGTTACCAGAGAAATAGAAAGAGAACCTAAGAAAAAATTAAGCAATGCGGCAAGAAAGAATAGAGAAAAAGCAGAGCGCATGAGCGCAGGATATGTTTTGTTTTTAAGCCTTGCATTGTTAGCTACCGGATGGATTTTAGTAGGATATATTACATTACAGTCAGATATTACAAACAGTATTAAACACATTTCTGTGCTGGAAAGCGAATTGAATGACTTAAGACTTGCAAATGACGAAGAATATAGTAGAATAACAAGTAACGTAGACTTGGAAGAGGTAAGAAGAATTGCGATTCAGGAACTGGGTATGCAGTATGCGCAGGAAGGTCAGATTGTTACCTTTACAAGTGAAAATAGAGATTATGTGAAGCAGATGGCTTCCATTCCGGAATAAGTAGGTGACTATTTGAGCAGACAAGGTTATAGACAAAGTCGTGTTAGTAAATTCACAACGAAAATGCAGAAGAAGCTGTTGGTACTATTTATGTTAGTGCTGATGGCTTTCGTTGGGTTAAGTGTGCGGTTATTTTTAATTACTCGCGACAATGGAGAAGAATATAAAAAGCAGGTATTGTCGCAGCAGGAATATGATTCTAAGACAATACCTTTTAAACGTGGAAATATAGTAGATGCGAATGGTACGATATTGGCAGTCAGTAACAAGGTTTATAATGTCATTCTGGATGCCAAAATCCTTCTGGGAGATGAAGCTTATCTGGAACCAACATTGAATGCGCTGAGGACAGCTTTTGGAATTGATACCAACGCGGTACGGGAATATCTCGCCAGTCATCCGACCTCTTCCTATTATGTACTTGCAAAACGATTGGATTATGATAAAGTGGCCAAATTTCAGGAAATGAAAAATGACGAAGAAAACGGCGCGAATATCAAGGGCATCTGGTTTGAAGACGAGTATAAAAGAGAATATCCGAATGGTTCCCTTGCCTGCGATATTATTGGTTTTACCAGAAGTGATAATGCGGGACAGTATGGTCTGGAAGAGTATTATAATGATGTGCTTTGCGGAACAAACGGCAGGGAATATGGTTATCTGAATAATGATTCCAATTTAGAGAGGACAACCATTCCTGCGGTAGATGGTTATAATATTCAGACAACAATTGATGCGAATATCCAAAGCATTGTTGAGAAATATTTAAAGGAATATAACGAAGAGTATAAAGATAATGCCAGACCTGGCAATGGTGCACAAAATATCGGATGCATTATTATGGAAGTAGATACGGGCAATATATTGGCAATGGCAAGTTACCCGAACTATGATTTAAATGATACCAGGAATACCGATAGTCTGATTGGAATGCCACAGTTAGATGAAAAGGGGAAGAAAACAGGAGAGTATCTGACGAAAGAGCTGATTGATGAGATGGATGATGAAACCATGTATCAGCATTTGGATGCTTTATGGAAAAACTTCTGTATTGTAGATACTTACGAACCGGGGTCTGTTGCCAAGCCTTTTACCGTAGCGGGAGCGATTGATTGTGGTGCGATTACCGGAAATGAGTCGTACAATTGCGAAGGCTTCCTTCATGTAGGTGATTATGATATTAAATGTCACCAGATTTATGGGGATGGTTATATTTCCGTAGCACAGGGAATTGAGCGTTCCTGTAACGTGGTGCTTATGAATGTGGCATTTGCAATGGGGCAGGATAAATTTGTTGATTATCAGCATTTATTTGGATTTGGACTCAAAACAAACATTGACCTTGCAGGTGAAACCAGAACGGTTTCTATGATTTATAACAAAGAAAACATTGGACCAACAGAGCTTGCAACGAATTCCTTTGGACAAGGTTTTAATGCAACGATGATACAGATGATTACCGGCTTCTGTTCGCTTATCAATGGTGGTTATTATTATGAACCGCATATGGTAAGTAAGATTATGACGACGGATGGTGCAACCATAGAAAACATTGAGCCAAGAGTTTTGAAACAGACGATATCTCAGTCAACGAGTGAGAAAGTAGTGGAGTATTGCAATCTTGTTGTTACCGGAGAAAACGGGACCGGTAAGACTGCAAGACCTGCCGGTTATATGATAGGCGGGAAAACGGGTACTGCCGAAACACTTCCTCGTGGCAATAATGAATATGTGGTATCCTTTATGGGATATGCACCGGCGGATGATCCACAGATAGCCATTTATGTTGTTGTAGACAGACCGAACGTTGTATTTCAGGATGATGCCAAGCATGCAACCAGAATTGTGCGTAAGGTTTTGACAGAAGTGCTTCCGTATTTGAATATCTTCATGACAGAAGAATTGTCCGATGAAGAAAGAGCGGAATTAGAAGAAATGCAGATGCAGATTACGATGCAGCAAAATGCTGCACAAGAGGGCGAGGAAGGAGCCGAAGGTAGCGAAGCAGGTTCCGCGGAAGGTACCGAAGGCACAGGAGAAAACGGAGAGAATCCGGAAGGCGAAGATGTTAATGGAGAAACTTCCGGTGAAGCAGATAATGCCGAAGAAGGTGAACTGGAAGAAACCGTAGATACAGACAGATGGAAAGAATTTCCCGTAGATCCGGAAACCGGATATCTGAAAGACCCGGAGACCGGAAATCTGGTAGATCCGGAAACCGGAACGGTTGTGAATGGCGGTAGTCTGATTTCGGGTGGAGAGACATCGGAAGATGGACTGAGTGAAGAAACACCAGAAGATACAGAAGACGAAGAGGAAGAATAAAGTTCAGAAGAATAACCTCATGAAAACGGTAATAAATTATATTAATACCTTTTTGTGAGGTTTTTCTATCAAATGAAAGAGAAGGATTATTTTCATAGAACATTTCATAGGAATAAAACGGTTGCCGTTATGTTTATCTGTCTGATTGTTTTCATGGGTTTAATAGGGCGACTGGTTTATCTGATGATTTTTCAGTCTGAATATTATACGCAGAAAGCAAAGGAACTACACGAAAGAGAGCGAACAATCAAAGCTGCAAGAGGGCGAATTATAGATGCCAATGGAGAGGTACTTGCGGATAATAAGACAGTTTGTACTATTTCTGTCATACATAATCAGATTGAAGATGCGGAAGAAGTCATTGCTGTATTGGCGAAAGAATTGGATTTATCGGAAGAATATGTGCGTAAGCGGGTGGAAAAATATTCTGCCATAGAAAAAATTAAAAGTAACGTAGACAAAGACATTGGGGATGTTATAAGGGAATATGAGCTTGCGGGAGTCAAGGTGGATGAAGATTACAAACGATATTATCCCTACGAATCCTTAGCATCGAAGGTGCTTGGTTTTACCGGAGGCGATAATCAAGGAATTATTGGCTTGGAGGTTATCTATGAGGAATATTTACAGGGAGAAGCGGGAACGATTTTAACGGTGACGGATGCCAAAGGTGTAGAAGTGTCAGAAGCAGGAGAAGAACGAGTGGAGCCTGTCAATGGGCAGGATTTGTATATCAGCCTGGATATGAATATCCAGAGTTATGCGACACAGCTTGCTTTGCAGACAATGGAAACCAAGCAGGCAGACAGTGTGTCTATGTTAGTGATGAACCCGCAGAATGGGGAAATTCTTGCAATGGTAAATGTACCGGAATTTGATTTGAACAATCCATATACCCTGCCGGAAACAGTGAATACCGAAGGCTTGAGCGAGGAGAAAAAGCAGGAACTCTTAAATGCAATGTGGCGTAATGGTTGTATCAATGATACCTATGAACCGGGGTCTACCTTCAAAATTATTACGGCGGCCGCTGGGTTGGAAGAAGGTGTTGTTGCTACAACGGACAATTTCTCTTGTCCGGGTTATATTATGGTGGGTGACAGAAGAATACGATGTCATAAGACAACCGGTCATGGGGCAGAGGATTTTGTGCAGGCTACCATGAATTCGTGCAATCCGGTGTTTGTCACAGTCGGACTTCGTTTGGGTGTTGATAACTATTATAAGTATTTTAAGCAGTTTGGTCTGTTAGATAAGACTGGAATTGATTTGCCCGGTGAAGCCGGAACGATTATGCACAAGAAGGAAAATATCGGGGAAGTGGAGCTTGCTACGATTTCCTTTGGACAGTCGTTTCAAATTACACCAATTCAATTAGCGGTAACAGCTTCTTCCATTATAAATGGAGGTAGACGAATCACACCGCATTTTGGTGTGCGTGTAGCGAATACGGATGGAAGTGAAAGCAAATCTTTTGCTTATCCGGTCAAAGAAAATATTGTATCAGAAGAAACCTCGGCAACGATGCGTTACATGCTGGAACAGGTCGTAGAAAGCGGAAGCGGTAAAAATGGTTATGTGGAAGGCTATCGTATTGGTGGTAAAACAGCAACCAGTCAGACATTGCCACGTGGCAGTGGGAAATATATAGCATCCTTTCTAGGATTTGCGCCTGCGGATAATCCACAGGTACTTGCGATCGTTATTATCAATAATCCGCAGGGATTGTATTATGGAGGTCAGATTGCTGCGCCGGTTATCAAGCAGCTTTTTGAAAATATCCTTCCTTATTTGGAAAAGATGGATTATAATAGTACGAAGAGTTATTGAGAGTATAAGGTAAAGGTCAGGTTAGAAAAATGAGTGCTACAATTTTAATGTCAGTAATTATATCATTTGCAATCAGTGTCGTTTTAGGCCCTTTTGTAATTCCTTTTTTGAGAAGATTGAAGGTGGGGCAGACGGTTCGTGACGAAGGACCAGAGACACATTTGAAGAAAAATGGTACACCGACGATGGGCGGTATTCTGATTTTAATTGCAGTGGTTGTAACATCGATTCTTTATGTAAAGGATTATCCGAAGATTATTCCGATTTTGTTCGTGACATTGGGATTTGGTCTGATTGGTTTTCTGGATGATTATATCAAAGTAGTATTAAAACGTTCTATGGGACTTCGGGCATGGCAGAAAATGGCGTTACAGATACTGGTAACCGGTGTGTTTGCATACTATATTCTGCATTATACCGATGTGCCATTAGCAATGCGTGTTCCATTTATGCCGGGAACATATTTGGATTTTAGAATTTTGAATGTGCCGATTCTCTTCTTTATTGTAATAGGTACGGTAAATGGAACAAACTTTACAGACGGTCTGGATGGTTTGGCAAGTTCTGTAACCGTATTGGTAGCAACCTTCTTTACCGTAGTGGCAATCGGGCTTAACAGTGGAATTGAGCCGATTACTTGTGCGGTTGTCGGTGCGCTTCTTGGCTTTTTGTTGTTTAATGTGCATCCGGCAAGTGTTTTCATGGGCGATACCGGTTCTCTTGCGCTTGGTGGTTTTGTTGCTGCCACTGCGTATATGATGCAGATGCCGATATTCCTTGCAATTGTAGGTTTGATTTATGTGATAGAAGTATTGTCTGTTATGATACAGGTATCTTATTTTAAAATATCCGGTGGAAAACGTATTTTTAAAATGGCACCAATTCACCATCACTTTGAATTATGTGGCTGGTCAGAAACAAGAGTTGTAGCAGTTTTTTCTATTGTAACAGCATTGCTTTGTCTGGTTGCACTTATGGGTATTCTGTAAGAGAAGGCAAATTAAGAGAAAGGCATGGTTGTTAAGATGGATTTACAAGGAAAAAAAGTATTAGTAGTCGGATCGGGAATCAGTGGCGTGGGAGCAACAGAAGTTCTCAGCAAAGTAGGAGCCTGTCCGATTCTTTATGACGAAAATGAAAAATTAGTAAAAGAAGAAGTAGAAGCAAAACTCTCTGCTTCCTGTAAGGGAGAGGTTATTGTTGGAAAGTTATCAGAAGATGTAAAAAATACGATTGAACTTGTGGTATTAAGTCCGGGTGTTCCGACGGATACAGAGTTTGTAAACAGTTTTCGGGAAAAAGGAATTAAAATATGGGGCGAGATTGAACTTGCTTATGTTCTTGGCAAAGGCAAAGTGGCGGCAATTACAGGAACGAATGGTAAGACAACCACAACTTCTTTGGTAGGCGAGATTATGGCAGCTTATTATAATAGTGTTTATGTGGTAGGTAATATTGGGAATCCCTATACCTTGACAGCACTAGAGTCTGTTGATGAGACTGTTACAGTAGCAGAAATCAGTAGCTTTCAGTTAGAGACCATCGAATCCTTCCGTCCGGCAGTATCAGCTATCCTTAATGTTACACCGGATCATCTGAACCGTCACCATACGATGGAAAATTATGTTGCGGCAAAAGAAGTGATTGCGATGAATCAGACCAAAGATGATGTCTGTGTTTTAAACTATGAGAATGAATATACAAGGGCATTCGGAGAAAGATGTCCGGCGAAGGTTATTTATTTTTCCTCGGCAAGAAAACTGGATGATGGTTTTTATCTGGAGGGGGAAGAGATTTATCAGGCGAAAGGTGGCAATTCTGAGCGGATAATGAATATCCATGATATGAATCTGGTAGGTATGTGTAACGTAGAGAACGTTATGGCGGCGATTGCGATTTCACAGGCTATGGGCGTACCGATGGATGCGATTCTTGCCACGGTGAAAACCTTCAAAGCCGTAGAACATAGAATTGAATTTGTAGCAACAAAGTGTGGTGTGGATTATTATAATGATTCGAAAGGAACCAATCCGGATGCGGCAATCCAAGGCATCAAAGCAATGTCTAAGCCGACGATTTTAATAGGCGGCGGTTATGACAAACAGAGCGAATATGATGAGTGGATTGAAGCATTTGACGGTAAGGTAAAATGCTTTGTTTTAATCGGTCAGACGAGAGAGAAGATAGCAGAGTGTGCCAGAAAGCATGGGGTAGAAAATATCGTGCTGGCAGACACGTTTGAAGAAGCATTTGCTATTTGTGTGCAAAATGCAGTTTCCG
Organism: Lachnospiraceae bacterium; assembly: GCA_017440375.1. Lineage (GTDB taxonomy): Bacteria > Bacillota > Clostridia > Lachnospirales > Lachnospiraceae > UBA3282. The sequence continues at coordinate 33,471 of JAFSHK010000008.1, read as the reverse complement.
GTGATGCGGTATTATTATCACCGGCATGTGCAAGCTGGGGAATGTTCCCGAATTATGAAATTCGAGGAAAGATGTTTAAAGAGTTTGTAAATAATCTGAAGGAGTCATAAGAGTGGCAGAAAGAGTAGCATCCCGAAGAAAATCGAATAGTGGCAGTCGGTATATGGATTATAGCCTGCTGTTTATTGTATTATTCCTTTTGGGCTTTGGATTGGTTATGGTATATTCAACAAGTTCTTATGAAGCGAACCTGGAGTTTGGTGATTCTGCGTTCTATTTTAAAAAGCAGCTTGGTGCGACATTGCTTGGTATTGTCGTTATGATGGTTGTAGCCAATATTCCGTATCATTTCTGGGAACGTTTTGCAGTTTTGGGATATGCCGTTTCCGTTGTTTTGATTTTGTTAATTATTCCGTTTGGTTATGAGGCAAATGGTGCCAAAAGATGGCTTAGAATTGCAGGTATTTCCTTACAGCCTGCAGAAGTAGCCAAATTGGGTATGATTTTATTTCTGGCGAGTATGATATGCTCGATGGGTAAACAGATAAGGCATAGGAAAGGCTTCTATACGGTGTTAGCCGTTCCGGTTCCGATTGCGTTGATGATTTGGAGAATTACATCCAATATGAGTTCTGCAATTATCGTTATGGGAATTGCAATACTGATGTTGTTTGTATCATGTCCGGATTATAAAAGATTTATTATTCTTGGATTGTTGGCACTGGCAGGTGCTGCATTAATTGTTTTTATTATTGTGAAAATGGCAGAGGGCGGTACGGAAGGTCTGGATTTCCGTGGAGCACGTATTCTTGCGTGGCTTGATCCGGAGGCTTATGCCAGTGGTAAAGGTTTTCAAACCTTGCAGGCATTGTATGCGATTGGTTCCGGCGGTATTTTGGGAAAAGGACTTGGAGCAAGTATGCAGAAGCTCGGATTCCTTCCTGAAGCACAGAACGATATGATTTTCTCTATTATTTGTGAGGAACTAGGTTTGTTTGGAGGAATTGCCGTTATCTTGATGTTTATGCTTCTTATCTGGCGTTTTATGGTAATTGCCAATAATGCACCGGATTTGTTTGGTGCCCTATTAGTAGTAGGTGTACTGGGACATATTGCAATTCAGGTTATTTTGAACATAGCGGTTGTAACGAATACCATTCCGAATACCGGTATTTCCCTTCCGTTTATCAGTTACGGAGGTACATCGGTACTGTTCTTGATGATTGAAATAGGACTTGTACTTAGTGTGGCAAAAGGAATTCATTTAAAAGATTTATAGGTACAAGATAATTTTTTGAAAATTTCCCATATAGATAAAGTAGGTCATATATTATCTGCTTTGAGGTTTTGCTATGAATGCGATTCAGATATATGGGGGAAAACGTCTGCAGGGACAGACGAGAATACAAGGTTCCAAAAATGCAGTGCTGCCAATTTTGGCAGCTACTCTTTTAATAGACGGTACTTGCGAAATAGAAAATTGTCCTAACATCAGTGATGTGCGTCATATGATACGCCTGTTAGAAAGTATGTGTTGTAAAATTGAAAGGCAGGGACAGACGGTAAAAGTTCATACAGGGCAGCTTTCCCATTGTGACATGCCATCGGATTCTGTTTGTGTTATGCGTTCTTCGATTATGCTGTTAGGAGCACTGCTTGCAAGAATCGGTAGTGTCAGTATGCAGTATCCGGGTGGATGCGTGATTGGTTCAAGACCTATTGATTTGCATTTGCAGGGGCTTCGCAAAATGGGAGTCACCATTGAAGAAAAAGAAGATGGTTTTTATGCGGAAACAAAGGCTCTTGTTGGAACTTATCACAGACTACCGTTTGTCAGTGTAGGTGCAACTGAAAACCTTTTGTTAGCGGCAGTACTTGCAAAGGGAGACACCATTATTGAAAATGCGGCAAGAGAACCGGAAATCAGTGCCTTATGTGAATTTTTGATAAAAGCCGGCGCGAAGATTGAGGGTGCAGGTACAAGCAGATTGGTAATTCACGGAGTTGAGAAGTTATATCCGATAACATACCGAATACCGGCAGACCGAATTGTAGCCGGAACGTATCTGGCAGCTTGCCTTTGCAGTGGTGGGGAAATTTTTTTGAAAGAAGCACCATGTATACAAATGCAGAGTATTATCCGTGTGGCGGAAGAGATGGGAGCAATACTGGAGGAAAGTAAAGACGGACTTTTGGTTATTTGTTACGAAAGAAGAAAAGCACTTTCCAAATTGCAGACCGACAGCTATCCGGGATTTCCGACGGATATACAATCCGCTTTTTTAACGGCATTAACGGTAGCGGATGGCAGAAGTATTATGGAAGAGACGATTTTTGAGAATCGTTTTCGGATTGTACCGGAGTTACAAAAAATGGGGGCGAACATTCAAGTACAGAAGAATGTGGTTATCATAGATGGCACAGAGCGTTTGCAAGGTGCGTTGATACAGGCGGAAGAGCTTCGCGGCGGTGCGGCACTGGTGCTTGCAGGCGCTATGGCGGATGGTGTAACAACAGTTACGAACTGCCATTTTATAGAAAGAGGTTACGAGGATATCTGCTTTGATTTGCAGAAGCTTGGCATTCGATGCCAAAAGATAGACTATCCTGTTACAGATATTTAAAGGATGATAATATGGCTGGCAAGAAAGTAGTTAGGAAAGTAAATAAGAGAAATCCTAATTTGAGATTGGTGAAAAGTGATACCAAAGGAAAAGTACAGGGGGAGCAGAAAGAGCAGAAGCTTCGATTCGGGAAAAAGAAGCGTGTAGCAGTTCTTTCTGCTATCCTGTGTGGTTTTCTGACAGTTTTCATAGGTGGATATATTTACATTATGAAGAACTATACTATTACGACTGTCTATGTAGAGGGAAATATTCATTATACCAACGAAGAAATTATGGAAATGGTTATGGATGGCCCTTATGGGCATAATTCTATTTTTCTTTCGATGAAATATCGGGATAAAGAAATCAAGGATATTCCATTTATTGAAACTATGGACGTTGCAATCGAAGCAAAGGATACGGTTCGAATCACTGTTTATGAGAAAGCAGTGGCAGGCTATGTAACATATCTGGGAAGATACATGTATTTTGATAACGAAGGCATTGTCGTAGAAACTTCCGAAGAAGGAACCCCGGGAATACCGCAGGTAACAGGTCTTTTGTTTAACCATGTAATTTTGCACGAACCGCTTCCGGTGGAGAATCAGGAAGTTTTTCAGGATATTTTGAAGATTACGCAGTTGTTGGACAAGTATTCTCTGTCAGTAGATAAAATTTACTATGATTCGGATTATCAGGTAACGTTAATTTTCGGAGAGGTGAAGGTGGCAATGGGAGCCAGCGATGATATTGATGAGAAAATTATGAAGCTGCAATATATGTTGCCGGAGCTGGAAGGAAAAAGCGGTACATTGAACATGAAGGAGTATACAGAAGAAACAAAGACAATAAGCTTTGAATCAGAATAGAAAAAATAGGAAATAAGTCTGATAAGAGAAGAAAAAAATTCTCTGAAACGAAAAAATAGGGTTGCTAATTTGAAAAAATAATTATATGATAAACTATATGAGTTTATTTAGGAACAGAAGGAGGAACTACCCTTGCTTGAAATTAAGACAAATGACGCAGAAGCTGCAGCAAAGATTATAGTAGTTGGTGTCGGCGGTGCAGGTAATAATGCTGTTAATAGAATGATTGATGAAAATATTGATGGTGTTGATTTTATCGGAATCAATACCGATAAACAGGCTTTACAGCTTTGTAAAGCGCCTAAGCTGTTACAGATTGGTGAGAAGCTTACCAAAGGACTTGGTGCAGGTGCGAAACCGGAAATCGGTGAGAAAGCGGCTGAGGAAAGTGAAGAAGAAGTAGCAGCAGCACTAAAAGGTGCAGATATGGTATTCGTAACCTGTGGTATGGGTGGCGGAACCGGTACAGGTGCAGCACCGGTTGTTGCAAAATTAGCAAAAGATATGGGAATTCTTACCGTTGGTGTAGTAACCAAGCCTTTCCGTTTTGAAGCGAAAGCACGTATGGTAAATGCATTAAACGGTATTGAGAAGATTAAAGATAACGTGGATACTTTGATTGTCATTCCGAATGACAAATTATTAGAGATTGTTGACAGACGGACAACCATGCCGGATGCTTTGAAGAAGGCAGACGAAGTATTACAGCAGGCAGTTCAGGGTATCACAGACTTAATCAATGTACCGGCAGTTATTAACCTCGACTTTGCCGATGTACAGACCGTTATGAAGGACAAGGGCATTGCACATATTGGTATTGGTAGCGGTAAAGGCGATGACAAAGCAAGTGAAGCAGTTAAGATGGCAGTAGAAAGTCCACTTTTGGAAACTACCATTTCCGGTGCTACACATGTTATTATCAATGTTTCAGGTGATATTTCTCTGGCAGATGCTTCTGATGCAGCAGACTATGTAAGAGAATTAACAGGGGATGATGTTAATATTATCTTCGGTGCTATGTATGATGCGAACAAAACAGATACCTGCAATGTTACTATTATTGCTACCGGTATTGAAGAAAAAGCAAATCAGGCGAAAGGTTTAGGCTTCAAATCTACATATATTACGCCAACCTCTTTGCAGGGTAAAACAACCGTTGGAACAAGTGCAGGACTTGGCAGTTTTGGTACAAGTAATCTGGGAATCAGACCATCTGCAGCAACAGCTACAACGGCAACAACAGCAACCCAGACAGGCGGTGTACAGCCGACTCCGGTGAAACCGATTACCGGTATTAACAAAGCAACGGATATCAGAAGCTCCGTAGAAGAGAAATCTTTGAAGATTCCGGATTTCTTACAGCGTAAATAGGACTTATAGGATTTGTATAAATAAGGATGATTTGATAAACCATCAGAGTTTGAAACTCTGGTGGTTTTTTTGATGATTAAATACTGCTTGTAGGTAGTGAGAAAGGATTCGGGCTTGTCGGAAAAAGTCAGAAAATATTCTGGAATTGCTCTCACGTTTTGACAAAATAATCGCGCAGTATTCTTTATAATAAAGCAGAAACATGGAGGTGGAGAGTGTATTACAACTTATATATTGACAGTATTTTTTTCATTCAACTCGTAATGAATCTGTATCTGTTATCCATAACGGGAAAAATTCTGAAATGTACTGCCACACATCGAAGAATTTTACTGGGAGCCTTGTTTGGAGCCGGAATGATATGTCTGGTTATATTATTGCCGGTTTGCAATTTGAGAATCAGGCTATTTTGTGGAATGATACCTGTCAGTATGTGCATGATGCGGATTGTATATCCGATTCGTTCAGTAAAAAACGTGTTTCAAAGCAGCCTGATAATGGGAATGAGCGGTTTTTTCTTCGGAAGTATTGTATCATGGCTGGAGCAAAGAATTGGAGCGTTTTGGAATGCTGGAAAACGGAGCGATTATAGTATTTGGTATCTTTTATTCTACGGTTATATAGGTTACAGTCTTTTGAAGGTTCTGATACATAAAATAGAAAAAAGAAAGAGAAATGATATCAGGGAAATTAAGATTCCGGTAAAAGAGAAAGAAGTGAGAATTAAGGCACTGGTAGATACCGGAAATCATTTGACCGAACCGATGAGTGGGGCACCGGTATGCATTATGAGTGAAGGTGCGGCACAGAATGTTCAAGAGTGTTTTCTGCCGGAGAATTTTCATGTAATCCCATATCGGAGTGTAGGCAAGAAAAGAGGCATTCTGGAAGCTTATGAATTGCCGGAGCTTATTATAGAAGATACTTATCAGGAAATACATCGAAGGAAGGTCATTGTTGCAATTTGTAATGCAGGTATATCGAAGGATAGTGTTTATCAGATGATATTACATCCCCAACTATTGGATGACTAGGAGGAAAAGAAATGGTTTTTAAAGTGGCAATTCCCGGCAAGGTGCAGTTTAAGATGGTGCGTAAGGATACCAGATTCCTTATTCATAAGCAGGGGGACATACATTATATCGGAGGGGCGGAAGTGTTGCCGCCGCCATTGGAGATTGAAAAGGAAAATGAAATTATTAGTGATTTGGGAACGGAATATGAAGACGAGGCAAAAGCCATTCTGATTGAACATAATTTGAGATTAGTTGTGTACATAGCCAAAAAATTTGACAATACCGGAGTAGGAGTGGAGGATTTGATTTCTATTGGAACGATCGGATTGATAAAATCTATCAATACGTTCAATCCGGAGAAAAATATTAAATTAGCAACTTATGCGTCACGGTGTATTGAGAATGAAATTCTGATGTATTTACGAAGAAACAGTAAGCATAAAATGGAAGTATCCATTGATGAACCCTTGAATGTGGATTGGGACGGTAATGAACTTTTACTTTCGGATATACTTGGAACAGACGAAGATGTTATTTATCAGGATATTGAGAATGAAGTAGAACGAAAGCTTCTGATTAAAGCTATTTCTAAATTATCGGAACGTGAACAGACCATTATTAAGCTTCGATTCGGGCTTGGAAATGCTGATGGCAACGAATTAACACAGAAAGAAGTTGCAGAATTATTGGGAATTTCACAATCCTATATTTCAAGATTAGAAAAGAAAATCATGCGCAGGTTAAAAAAAGAAATCTTGCGGGAAACATAAAGAAAGTAAAGCAATCGAGTATTATCAGATATTCGATTGCTTTTTATATTGAAAAAAAGTATAATAAAAACAGGATCTACGAGTTCGGGGGAATGGCATGGGCGAGAAAAAAACTATTTTAATTGTAGATGATGACAGATGGAATTTGATAACAGCGCAGAAGCTTTTATTAGAAGAGTATAAAGTAGTCGGTGTGAATTCCGGTAAACAGGCTTTCAAGTATCTTGAGAAGTACACGCCGGATTTAATATTACTCGATATTTTTATGCCGGAAATTGGCGGATTTGAAGTCATGAAAATCTTACAGGAGCATGAGCAGTGGAGTAAGATACCGGTTATTTTTCTGACGGCAGATAAGAAGACAGAGAGTGAAGCAGAAGGATTTGAAATGGGTGCACATGACTTTATTACCAAACCTTTTGACCCACGCATTATGTTAAATCGTATTCGCCGAACAATTGAGTTAGAAGGATACAGGCAGAATTTGCAACAGCGTCTGGATGAGAAGACAAGAGAAGTAGAACTTGTTATGATTCAGGCGATTACGACAGTAGCTAATACAATCGATGCCAAAGATGATTATACAAAAGGGCATTCTATACGAGTGGCACATTATTCGGAAGCATTGGCGCGTAAGCTGGGATGGTCGGAGGAAGAGGTACAGAACATCCATTACATAGCATTATTGCACGATATCGGCAAAATCGGTGTGCCGGATTCTGTCTTAAATAAACCGTTTAAGTTAACGAATGTCGAGTTTGAACTGATTAAAAATCATACGATTATGGGAGCGGAAATCCTCAAGGATATCAAAATGTTTAAAGATGTCAATGTGGGAGCAAAGTATCACCATGAGCGATATGACGGCAAAGGCTATCCGAATGGTTTGAAAGGAGAAGAAATTCCGTTAGTTGCAAGAATTATCGGAATTGTAGATTCCTATGATGCGATGACAAGTAATCGTGTATATCGTAAAAGATTACAGGATGAAGTTGTGAAAGCAGAGCTTTTAAAGGGCAGAGGGACACAGTTTGATCCGGTATTAATTGATAAATTTATGGAACTTCTGGAAGAAGGTAATTTGCAGCAGAATATTCCGGAGGAAGATATGGTAATGCCTATTTTCAACAGTGATAAGATTTATGGTGGCATTACAAAAGAAGAGAGTGGCCTTGATACAAAGATAGATTATCTTACAGGACTTCTTGGAAGAGAGCAGGGAGAGAAAGAAATTTCAGAAAGTCTGCGTAATGGAAGTGGTTGTGTAATGATGATTGATTTAGACCACTTTAGACAAGTGAATGAGAAGTACGGACATCTGGCAGGCGATTATGTTCTGAAGATAACAGCAGATGTTTTGAAGGAAGTTTCCGAGAAAGATATTGTTTGCAGAATGGGTGGCGATGAATTTCTGTATTATGCAGAGGGAATTAGGGATCAGAAGGACGCAGCGGCTAAAGCAGAAGAGATTCTTTCCGTATTTGCCGATAAGAGAAATGAGATTGCCTTATTAAAGGACATTTCCCTATCTATCGGTATCAGCCTTTTTGGTCTGGATGGCGGTGATTTTGCAGAACTTGCACGTAAGGCTGACAAAGCATTATATCATGTGAAAAATGCAGAAGGAGAGGAACGATATTCCTTCTACAAGAGTACTGATATGATAAAGACATTGGAACAGTCCAAAGCGGATTTGCATCGTTTGGTTGATATGGTAGAAAACAGGGAGTCTTATGAAGGTGCATTCCAGATTGATTATGCAGAATTTGGAAGAGTTTATGACTTTGTTATTCATTTTTCACAGCGTAATAATCAAGAAGTACAGTTAATCTTATTTACGCTATATTCGGCAGACGGAAGTGATATCCGATTAGAACAGATGGAACAGGCAATGCAGTGTATGGAGCAGGCGATTGTGAAATCGCTTCGTGGTGTAGACGTAGGAACCAGATACAGCAGTTCACAATTCCTTGTTGTTCTCATGGGTACAGGAAGAAGTGATATCCAGATTGTCACTGACCGAATTGTACAGAATTATTTCAAATTATACGGTAAGAGAGATATCACTTTATCCTATGATATTGCAGATCTTCATAACGACGAAGCATAGAGTTTTAAAAATATAAAAACATTCCGAGAGTCATGCAGTCAAGTAATTGCGCATGACTTTCAGTGCGTTTTTCTCTAAGCGGGAAACCTGAGCTTGTGAGATGCCGATTTTTTCAGCAACCTCCATCTGTGTTTTGCCTTCGAAAAAACGTAGAGTAATGATTTCATATTCCCGCGAGGAAAGCTTCTTCATTGCTTCGCTTAGAGAAATGTGTTCTACCCAGAGTTCTTCTTTGTTCTTTTTATCACTGATTTGATCCATGACATAGAGTGTGTCACCACCGTCTGTATAAATCGGTTCATAAAGACTCATTGGACTTTGAATGGCATCCAGAGCGTAAACAATATCTTCCTTCGGAATACCGATTTCTTCTGCGATTTCGTTTATGGTAGGTTCTTGAGCATTTTTTCGGGTCAGATTTTCTTTGGCATAAATAGCTTTATAGGCAGTATCTTTTAACGAACGGGAAACACGGATGCTGTTAGAATCGCGCAAATATCGACGAATTTCGCCAATAATCATGGGAACAGCATAAGTTGAAAATTTGACATTCAGGCTGCAATCAAAATTGTCGATTGCTTTGATTAAACCGATACAGCCAATTTGAAAAAGATCGTCTACATTTTCATTACTGGAATGAAAGCGTTTGATAACGCTTAAAACGAGTCGTAAGTTACCATTGATATATTCTTTTCTTGCGGCTTCATCCCCATCGCTGATTTTTTTGAAAAGTTCCTCTTTTTCTGAATTCTTTAACAATGGGAGTTTTGCTGTATTTACTCCGCAGATTTCCACTTTTCCCTGAATCATAGCTTTCTCCATTTCCTTTTCTATTTTGGGTACAAAACTTCTTTCTAAAAAGGATGTACGAAAGCCAAAGAATTATTCATAAAGTAACTTGAAAAATAATGACATTTATATGGAATGATTTATGCCGTAAAAAATGTTTTACAATAAGTTATATATTTGTTACATTAGTACATATATTTTATCTACTTAGTGATAGAAAGACAAAAGAGGTGATATACCATGAAATGTAGAAATTGTGGAGCCGCCATATTGGAAACAGACCAGTTTTGTGCACAATGCGGTCATAAAGTGATAAGGGAGCGCAGATGTCCCGATTGCGGAACGCTGTTGCGTGATGGAATGAAATTCTGTCACGAATGTGGCAGACTGGTGGGAGCAGGAAACAAAATGAGTGTCACGGATGAGTCTGTGATAACACAGGAAACATTAGATATTCCCATAGCAGATATTGAGAAAAATATATTGTTGGAAACAGAGCACGAAATCGGTGAGGTGGCTAAGAAAACGAGGAAAAAAACACTGACAAAAGAAGCACAGACAAAAGAAGATAAAGTGACAACGTTACCAAAGAAAAAAGTAAAGCGGGAACCGGAAAGACCGATTAAGAAGAAAATTCATGAAGAATGGGAAGATAACGAAGAGGAATACGAGGAAGAAGGCGAGGAGTACGAGGAAAAAGACCATAATATTATAACCATTGTTTCTGCGGTTATGGCGCTTTTGATTTTTGCCATTGCAGCCTTCTTAATCTTTCATATGGTTCGGAATCAACCAAATAAAGATTACGGGGAGAGCATTGAAAACGTGCAAGATGCGGAAAATGGCGAAGGGGATAACACTAACATTATAGGCGAAGAACAGACAGTCAATGTAAATGGAGAGAATCTGGAAATCGTAGGCATATTGAAGATCGATTCTAATGTGAATGTAAGAGATAACCCAAGCACAGAAGGAACGAATATTATCAAGGTTGCTAAGGCAGGGGATATGTATCAGCATCTGGGGCAGACGGAAGATGAGAACTGGTACATTATTCTGTTGGAGGACGGAAGTATCGGTTATGTGTTTAAGGATTATGTAACCGTAAAATAGGAACATCCCTAAATGTTTTGCATTTAATAATAGAAAGAGCAGAATGCAGGGATGTTTATGCTGTTTTCGGAATTTAAGAAAAAAGAAGTCATCAACTTGAAAGATTGTCAAAAGCTAGGCAGAGTAACGGATTTTGAATTCGATGAATGCACCGGACAGATTTTCAAGCTAATTGTTCAAGGTAAAAATAAATGGTATGATTTGTTTTGTTCTGAGCCAGATTATGTAATCTGCTATAATGAAATAAAACAGATTGGTCCGGACATTATAATCGTGGATATATGTAGAAAATAGTCATTTTTGTAGTAGGTATTGTTTTTGAGTGGTTTCCATAAAATAGTTGACATAAAAATTATTATCCCCTATAATATTTTTAAATGTTTTTTTATGTAAAAAGAAATCATTAAAGTCGAAAAAAGAAACAGGGGGAAGTAGGGATGAAGTGTCCATTTTGTGGTCATGAGAATACAAGAGTTATCGATAGCAGACCTGCGGAAGATAACAACTCTATTAGACGAAGAAGAGTGTGTGATGAGTGTGATAAGCGTTTCACAACTTATGAAAAGGTAGAGACAATTCCTCTTATTATCATTAAAAAGGATAATAACAGAGAGACTTATGATCGTGCGAAGATTGAAGCAGGTGTGCTTCGTGCATGTCATAAAAGACCAATTAGTGCCAATCAGATTAACCAACTTGTTGATGAAGTAGAGATTGAAATTTTCAATCGGGAAGAGAAAGAAATTCCGAGTCAGGTAATTGGCGAAATTGTTATGAATAAGCTGAAAAATTTGGAAGCGGTTGCTTATGTAAGATTTGCTTCCGTATATCGTGAATTTAAAGATATCAATACTTTTATGGATGAGTTAAAGAAAGTATTGGATAAATAGGAAGTAAGGGATACATTATGACAGAACAGGAAAAAGAAATTGTAGCCAGAGCTAGTGTACCGATGTCGATTGCAAACGGTTTTCGCTGGTTATTTATGATTATTGCATTATTTCTTCTATTATTTATCTTTTTTGGAGGAAAAGTATGGGCAGGTGTGGAATGGTATGAAAGCTTTGTCCAGAAATCATATGCTTTTTTGATGTGGGATATTCTTTTGATGTTGTTTAGTACCGTGTTAAAAATTGTTTTTACAGCAAGATATAACCACATCGTAAAGAAACTCTAAGAAAAAGCCGATATATATAATAGAATGAGGAAAGGTGGTGTAAGTTATGATGGTAAACGGTGTTTTGGATTCTTTTCGAAATAGTTATGGAATGCAGCAGATTCCGGTAGTTAAACCGCAACAGGATTCAATCGTGTCTCAAGAAGTTGAAAAAGAAGCGGTCGCAGTTGAACAAGAAAATGGGATAGCACGGAAACAGGATAACTTACATACGAGTGTTCCGAAAGGGCAAAAAGAACCTCAGAAATTTGTAGATTTAGAAAATATATCATTAACCTTTAACAAAGAAGAAAGCTTTGATTATATCGGGAATGATAGCAGCCTTGACAATCTGGATATGCAGAAAGCGGTTTCTGATATGCAAAGAGATCAGATATTGCAGGAGTATCAGTATTTTGTCGGAAGTGCGAAAGATTTTACCATGCAGACAATATAAGCATGAAGAGAATGAATTGAATTAGAAGAATTGGAAGATAAGAAAACACCTTGCATTGTTGCAGGGTGTTTTGTTATTATTATACAAGTGAAAGATGATAAATTTTTCTGAATGTGTATTAAGATTAGGAAGAAAGGCAAAAAGATTATGTTAGAGCGTTTCTATCCGGATGTTTATCTGGATTCTGCGTATGAAATAGATTATGAAGGATTGTATAAGCAGGGGTATCGAGGTGTTATTTTTGACGTGGATAATACACTGGTACCGCATGGGGCACCGGCAGATGAGCGAAGTATTGCGCTGTTTGAAAGACTTAGAAGCATCGGCTATGAAAGCATGCTCCTGTCGAATAACAAGGAACCTCGTGTGAAGATGTTTAATGACAAGGTACATTCCCGTTATATTTTTAAAGCAAATAAGCCATCGCCTGTCAATTATAGAAAGTCAATGGAGCAGATGGGAACGACAACGGAAACAACCATATTCGTAGGCGACCAGCTTTTTACGGATGTATGGGGTGCGAAGAAAGCGGGGATCAAATCCTATTTGGTTAAGCCGATACATCCGAAGGAAGAAATACAGATTGTACTGAAAAGATATTTAGAGAAAATTGTCTTGTTTTTCTATAAACGTAAATTGAAAAAGGAAAGATGAAAAGAAAAAAGATGAAAAAAAGAAAGTTGATGGGAAAGGACAAAGCATGATTGACGGTAAAACAAGAACCTGTGGTTTGATTGGGAATCCGGTAGAACATACCATGTCTCCGGCGATACATAATACACTTGCAACAAGAAGAGGGCATAATCTGGTGTATGTTCCTTTTCTGGTGGAAGAAGGTCAGGTGGACACTGCGGTAAAAGGTGCCTATGCATTAAATGTTCTTGGCATGAATGTGACGGTTCCATATAAAAGTGAAGTAACAAAGAGTCTTGTAGAAGTAGATGAACTGGCAGCACAGATTGGCGCGGTCAATACGTTGGTACGTGTTGCTGATGGCTACAAAGGATATAATACGGATATGTTAGGTTTGTATCGAGCTATGTTGGAAGACGGCGTACAAATAGAAGGCGAGGAAATTGTTCTTCTGGGGGCAGGCGGTGCAGCAAGGGCTGTGGCATATTTATGTGCTTCGAAAGGAGCGGTGAAGGTTTATATGCTGAATAGAACCTTAGAAAAGGCGCAAGAAGTCGCAGCAGAAGTGAATCAGGCAGTCGGCAAGGAAATCATTGTACCGATGCTTCTTACGGATTATGAAAAACTTCCGGATAAACAATTTCTGGCAATCCAGGGAACCTCTGTAGGCCTTGCACCACATGATGATGAGGTGGTAATTGCTGATGAAGCATTTTATCAGAAAATACATACCGGTTATGATTTGATTTATCGTCCCTTTAACACGCGTTTTATGCAGCTTGTAAAAGAAGCGGGGGGAGAAGCCTATAATGGTCTGAAGATGCTTTTGTATCAAGGAATTATTGCTTATGAATTATGGAATGAAGTAGAGATTACGAAAGAAGATGCACAGGCTGCTTATGAGAAAATGAAAGAGGCTATGGGATTATGAATGTAATTTTAATCGGTTTCATGGGATGCGGAAAATCTACGGTGGGAATTAAACTATCCTATCGTTTAAGACGCTCCCTTTTGGATACGGACAAAATCATTGAAAAAGAGGAAAACAGAACAATTTCCGATATTTTTGTGACGGATGGAGAAGGATATTTCCGTGACTTGGAAACCCAGTGTCTGAAGAAACTGATTCAGACAGAGAAGAACCAGATTATATCAGTAGGTGGTGGTTTGCCGATTCGGAAAGAAAACCATACTTTGTTAAAAGAATTGGGAACAGTTGTGTATCTGCGTGCAAAACCGGAAACGATTTATGAAAGGTTAAAACACGATACCACAAGACCGCTTCTGCAGGGGGAGAATCCACAGGAGAAAATCAGAACGTTGATGGGACAGCGGGCAGCAATTTATGAGAAGACCGCCGATGTGATTATTGATGTAGATGTGAAAGATTTTGATACCATTCTGGATGAAATTGTAGAAAAGCTGAAGGAAAGTTCTTTTTTGGAGTAGTAAATAAGGAAATTGCAGGAACAGAGGAAAAGAGAGGTATAAGGAATGAAGCTATTGGTAATAAACGGACCGAACTTGAATTTTCTCGGTATTCGGGAGAAAAACATATACGGAACACAGGACTATGACTATCTGTTAAACAAGATAGCCGACAAAGGACAGAAGGAAGGCTGTACGATTGAAGTGTTTCAGAGCAATCATGAGGGAGCCATTATTGACCGAATTCAGGATGCTTACTTTGACGGAACGGAAGGCATCGTCATCAATCCGGGAGCTTATACTCATTACAGCTATGCAATTCATGATGCACTTGCCAGCATTACCGTTCCGAAGGTAGAGATACATATTTCGAATATTATGGAAAGAGAAGATTTCAGAAAAGTATCCGTAACCGCTCCGGCATGTGATAAGCAAATTTATGGACATGGTCTGGAAGGTTATCTGATGGCAATTGATTTTATCCTTGGGAAAGAAGGAAAGTAATAAATAGATAAATATAGAAGGTAGAAGGAAGCTCAGCGGTAGGAAATGCACAGAGCTTCCTTTTTTGTGAAGTGATTCATAAATACATTAATGTTGAAAGTGCATAAAAACAATAAGCAAAAACTGTTCAATAATTATAATTTGACGAAAATAAACGAAAAAATAGATGAAATGGGTATGAAAAGTGCATAAAAATCCCCCTAAAAGAAAGAAATCTACCACCTTATTTATATAAGGTCTCTTTGCTATACTGTAAAAAACGAAAACAATTGTTTTGAAAGCGTGGAGGTATGTAATGGGTGAGATAATAGTATCCATGGAAGATATTTGCAAAAGCTTTCCGGGTGTTAAAGCACTTGACCATGTAAAGTTTGAGCTTCGTTCCGGAGAAGTTTTGGCACTTCTTGGTGAGAATGGTGCGGGAAAAAGTACTTTAATGAAAATTCTTAGTGGTGTTTATACAAGAGATGAAGGAAAGATGCAGATTTTCGGGAAGGAATATGGAGATTTAAGTCCGAAGCTTGCACAGGAAGTCGGTGTTGCAATTATTCATCAGGAATTGAATATGTGTAAGCACTTGTCGGTTGCAGAGAATATGTTCCTTGGAAGAGAGAAAAAAAGGGGAATCATTCTTTCCAATCATGAGATGGAACAGGAAGCGCGGAGAATTCTGGATGATTTGAAGATTGATTTGGATCCGAAGCAGACAGTAGGAGAACTTCCTGTTTCCAAACAACAGATGGTAGAAATTGCCAAGGCACTGTCAATCAATGCCAAGGTGCTGATAATGGATGAGCCGACATCGGCACTTACGGCAAAAGAAATTGAAGACCTATTCCGTATCATCAAAGAACTAAAAGCAAAGGGATGCGGCATTGTATATATTTCCCACAGGTTAGAGGAATTGCAGCACATTGTAGACCGTGTTACCATCATGCGAGATGGTCAGTACATAACATCAATGAATTTTGCAGATGTGACAATGGATGAAATCATTGCGTATATGGTAGGTCGAGAAATTAAAGAAAAATTTCCTCGCGTATCTTGTGAAAAAGGAAAGAAGATTTTCGAAGTAAAAAATCTGAACGCAGGACGTATGGTAAGAGATATTAATTTCTCTGTGTACGAAGGTGAAATAGTTGGTTTCGCAGGACTGATGGGTGCCGGAAGAACAGAAACCACAAGGGCAATATTTGGCGTTGACCCGAAGGAAAGCGGTGAAATCATTCTGGATGGAAAAGAAGTAAAAGTCAATTGTCCTATGGATGCAATTAAAGCCGGTATTGTACTTGCACCGGAAGACAGAAAGAAAGATGGTCTTTGTACAAAACTCAGTATCAGACATAATATTGCACTTCCGAATCTGGATCTTTTGTGTAATAAATTAGGGGTTGTTAATAGAAATAAAGAAATAGAAATGTGTAAGAAGGCAGTGAAAAATCTCAAAATCAAAACACCAACGGTTGAGATTGATGCCAAGAATCTTTCCGGTGGTAACCAGCAGAAGGTAGTGGTTGGAAAATGGCTGGCAAGAAATTCCAGAGTGGTTATTTTTGATGAACCGACAAGAGGAATTGATGTTGCTGCGAAGGTTGAAATTTATAACCTAATGAACGAATTGAAAAAACAGGGAATTGCTGTTGTTTTTGTTTCCTCTGAAATGCCGGAAGTAATGGGAATTGCTGATAGAATTCTTGTTATGTGCGACGGCCGTATTACCGGTGAAGTAATGGCAGAAGGAATCACACAAAATGAAATTCTGACACTGGCAACACAGTTTGAGAAGAAAATAGTCAGTGATGAGAAATAGGAGGAGATAAAGAAATGAATCAGAAAAAACAAAATCCGATTAAAAAGCTTTTAAGCGTTAGAGGTATGGGTGGAGCTTTGACAGCTTTTATAGGTTTGATTATTATTTACATCGCATTTGGTATTATCAATCCAAATGTATTTTCTGGACAGAACGTTATGAACTTACTTCGTTCCATGTCAAAATATTTAATTATTGGTATCGGACAGAGTTATGTACTGATTACAGGTAACATTGACTTGTCTATCGGTTCTGTAGTTGGTATGAGTTCTATGATTACCGCTACTCTTATGACAATGGGAGTTAACCCGTTAGTAGCAATTCTTATTTCATTCTGCTGCTGTATGGTAATTGGTATTATAAATGGTTTTCTGGTTGGAAAATGCCAGCTGCCGCCATTCATCGCTACACTTGGAACCATGTTCGTAGCAAGAGGCATTGCATACATGGTAAACGGAAACCGTAATACAGATGCAATTGCTTCCGGTATTGGAAAAGAACCGGCAGAAAGTTTCCAGAATGTGTTTTATTATGGACAGACGGCAGGTGTATATAATACTTTTTGGATTGCTATTATCTTATTTATAGTATTTTTCTTCCTGCTTTCTAAAACAAGAACAGGTCGTCATATTTATGCAATCGGTTCCAATGTAGACGCAGCGAAATTATCTGGTGTGAACGTAGTAGCTACTGTTACAAAAACATACTTGGTAAGTGCATTCTGTTCCTTCGTAGTTGGTTTGATTCTTTGTGGTCAGGCTAGTATGGGTAACATGGAAGCTGGTAATATGTACGAAATGTACGCTGTTGCAGCAGGCGTTATAGGTGGTATTTCACCACTTGGCGGTACTGGTATTCTTCTTGGAACACTTGCAGGTTCTGCTGTATGGCAGACGCTTGAAAATGGTCTTAACATGATTGGTGCACAGGTTGGTATCCAGAGACTTGTAATCGGTATCATCGTTGTATTTGCGGTACTTCTGGACGTTGTAGTAAGAAATGGTGTTTTCAAGAAAAAAGCAACATCATAAGAGAGTAGTTTAACAAGATAAGAAAAAATGAATTAGTCACTACACTGGAAGGAAACTTCCGGTATGGTGCTAAGATAAAGATTAAAGGAGGAATTTCAAAATGAAAAAGCTTTTAGCAGTAATCTGTTCATTGTGCATGATGATGGCAATGTTAACAGGATGTGGAAGCAAGACAGAGGAGACTACCACATCCGGTAGTGAAGGAGCTGGCTCCGGTACTATGATCGCATTGATCACAATGGACTCTATTGACCAGCACTGGGTAACTTTAAATGAAGGTGCTCAAGAGGCAGCAGCCGAGTTAGGTGTAGAAGTTCAGTTCATGGCACCTAACACAAAAGACGATGCACAGCAGATCGAATGTGTTAACAACGCAGTTAGTGCGGGTGCAAAAGCAATCATTGTGGCAGCGAACGGTCCGGATGCTATTTCATCCGCGTTGGAAGAAGCAGCTAATGCAGGTGTTAAGATTATCTATGTTGACTCACCTGCAAATGTAGAAGCAGAGGCAACTTTCTCTACAGACAACAAAGCAGCAGGTGCAACAGCAGGTGAAGAGATGAAAAAAGCATTGGAAGCGAAAGGTATCACAAGTGGTACAATTGGTATTATCAATGTAAATGCCGCAACAGACTCTTGTGTTATGAGAGAAGAAGGTTTCCGTTCTGCATTCGAAGGAACAGGTTTCGAACTTCTTGAAACACAGTATGGCGAAGGTGATGCAGCAAAATCCCAGAGCATCGCAGAAAACTACATTACACAGGGTGTAGTTGGTATCTTCGGATGTAACGAAGGTTCTACAACAGGTGCAGGTAATGCAATCAAAGCTTCCGGTAATACAGATGTTATCGGTGTAGGTTTTGATAAATCAGATGCAATTCTTGGTTTGATTGACGATGGATTCTTACTTTGTACAATGGCTCAGAATCCGGATGTTATGGGATATGAAGGTGTAAAAGCAGCAGTAAAAGCAATCAACGGCGAGGAACTTGGTGGTGCAGTTACAGATACAGGTGTTTCTGTACTAACAGCAGATGCATCTGCAAGCAGTGATGATGCAGCTACTGATGTAGCAGCATCCGAAGAATGGAAAATTGCTTTGATTACAATGGATTCCATTGACCAGCACTGGGTAACCTTAAATGATGGTGCGCAGGAAAAAGCAGAGGAACTTGGTGTTTCCGTAACATTTATGTCTCCTAACACAAAAGATGATGCACAGCAGATTGAATGTGTAAATAATGCAGTTGCAGGCGGTTATCATGCAATCATGGTTGCAGCAAACGGTCCGGATGCTATCTCTTCCGCATTAGAAGAAGCATCGGCAGCAGGTGTTAAAATTGTTTATGTTGACTCACCTGCAAACGTAGAAGCAGAAGCAACATTCTCTACTGACAACAAGGCAGCAGGCGCAACAGCAGGCGAAGAAATGAAGAAAGCTTTAGAAGCAAAAGGTATCACAAGTGGTACAATCGGTATTATCAATGTAAACGCAGCAACCGATTCTTGCGTTATGAGAGAAGAAGGTTTTCGTTCCGCATTTGAAGGAACAGATTTCGAACTTCTCGAAACACAGTATGGTGAAGGTGATGCAGCAAAATCCCAGAGCATCGCTGAGAATTATATTACACAGGGTGTAGTTGGTATCTTCGGATGTAACGAAGGTTCTACGACAGGTGCAGGCAATGCAATCAAAGCATCCGGTAACGCTGAAATCGTAGGTGTAGGTTTTGATAAATCAGATGCAATTCTTGGCCTGATTGAAGATGGACACTTACTTTGTACAATGGCTCAGAATCCTGACAAAATGGGTTCTATGGGTGTAGAAGCTTGTGTACAGGCATTGGAAGGTGAAAGCTTAGGCGGAGCTGTATCCGATACAGGTGTTTCTGTACTTTCCAAATAGTACTGGTAACAATTAAACACCGTAAATAAAAGGTGACAGGAACGCTTGAGCAATCGGCGTTCCTGTTGAATTGTTTACAAACCAATGCTATGATATAGAGAAGGAATTGTAATAATTATGAGGGAAAGATTATGTGGAAGGTAATCATAGCAGATGATGAAAAGTTAATTTGCAGACTAGTGCAGGCATTGGTGGACTGGTCATCATTAGATATGGAATTAGCGGCAACTGCTGAAAATGGATTAGAAGCATTAGCATTGATTGAAAAATGTAATCCGGATATTTTAATTACAGACATCCGGATGCCGGGATGTAATGGGTTGGAACTGATTAAACAGGCAAAGGAAATCAAACCGGATTTAGAGATTATTATTATTAGTGGTTATGCACATTTTGAATATGCAAGAAGTGCGATGACCTATGGCGTGGAAAATTATATTCTGAAACCAATTAAGCAAGAGGAATTGCTTGAGACCTTGCAAAAAATTAAGGTACGATTGGATGAAAGAAAAAAAGAAATAAATGTAATACAGAATTTTATACGAAGTCAGAATGATTTAAACAGACTCAGAGAAAGCTTGATAAAAGATATTCTCAGTAAAAATAAAAATTTAAATTTTAACAGCTTGCATGAGATATATCATTTTATGGTAGCGGACGGTTACTATCAGGCTTTTATATTAAAAATAGATTGTGATAGGGAAAAAGTGGATGCTTCTTCCTTTCTTGTGGTACAGGAAAAAGCCAAGGAGTTGTTTGATGCAGGTATTGCAACTTGTTGTGAAGATTGCATTCTTGGTTTTCAAGAGCATACCGGATACGGTATCTTGAATTATATGCCGGAAGATAAAGAAGATGTGCGAAGACAAATGCATGAGTTTTTACACCAGTTAGAGGGCAACAAATATCTTCTTGGGAATGTGACTTTTTCTCTTGGATTGGGAAGTGTAGAAGAAAAGCCGGAAATGCTTTTGAAATCAATGGAAAAAGCAGATATGGCAGTGGCTGAGAGATTGTTAGAGGGATGCGGAAGACTGTTAGAAAATGTTCCTCCTTCTTCTGGTATTCAGAAGCAGAATCTTATGGATAAATATGTGAAAGCAGCAGAGCATTCGATAGAAGTATTGGATGTAGAGGGGGTTTTTCTGGTAGATGAGAATTTGAAGACGGCGATTATGGAAGTTGTTGATATCAGAGGTCGGGAAGTGTTAGAACTTGTGTTGATGGCGGGACGTTTTTTTCTATTAAGAACCGGAGTAGAGGACGCCGAAGGAATACAGAAGGATTTTGAAACACAGTGTATGCAATGCGGTACAATAGATGGTTTATTTGCAGAATTGAAAAAGTTACAGCAGAAAATGATTCTGGATAAAATGGAGAAGCAGGAGAATGAGTCATCCCGTCCGATTCGTATTGCCAAACAATACATTATGCAGAATTTTGACAGAAATATTACGTTGGAAGAGGTCTGTGAATATGTAGGATTTAGCGCAGCCTATTTCAGTTCAATGTTCAAGAAAGAATGTGGAGAAGGCTTTGCAAAATATC
The DNA here is from genome assembly GCA_017440375.1 of Lachnospiraceae bacterium. Lineage (GTDB taxonomy): Bacteria > Bacillota > Clostridia > Lachnospirales > Lachnospiraceae > UBA3282. The sequence goes on along the minus strand of JAFSHK010000008.1, from coordinate 12,354 downwards.
TGATGCGTGTACGCATGGAAGAGGCTAAAAATTTACTGCGTGAAACCAATATGCCGGTGGCAGAAATTTGTGAAAAAGTTGGCTATAACGACAGAAAACATTTTACACATACGTTTCACAAAATGACAGGGGTGAATCCGGCAGAATATCGAAAACTGTATGGCTAAGCGGGGATGAAGCATGAAGAAACATAAATGGTATTTTCTATCATATAGGGTACTTTTTTTAGGAATTTGTGCGGTTGTGTTAACGGCGTTTTTTCTGACTATGCTCCTGGCAGCTTTCGTAAGAGGAGAGCATTTTCTATTGATTCCTATTATAATAGGATGTGTGCTGGCGGCTACTGGGGTGTGGTTGGCCTATATTTGGGTAATACGCCCCTATCGAAGAATGGAAGAAAGAATGAAGCTTTTTCTCGATGGTTATACAACGAGTAGTATGTCGAACAGTGAGGAGGCACAGATGACTCCTACATCAGAAATGATGACTCATAAATTAGAAGAGATTATGAGTTCGGCAGAGCTTTTGAATATTAACAAAAGACAAGCTCAATATTTGGCATTACAAAATCAGATTAATCCGCATTTTTTGTATAACACATTGGAAAGTATTCGTAGTGAGGCTTTGATAGCCGGACTTGTCAGTGTGGCAGATATGACAGAGGCATTAGCAAGCTTTTTCCGATATACAATCAGTAATGTGGAGAATCTTGTTTCGGTAGAGGAAGAATTGCAAAACTGTAAAACCTATTTTAAAATCCAACAGTATCGTTTTGGAGAGCGCTTGCATTTGTCGATAGAATGTAAGGAAGAAGAAAAAGAAGAAATTTACAGTTATCGTCTGCCGAAGCTTACGATGCAACCGATTCTGGAAAATAGTATTATTCATGGAACGGAATGCAAAATAGGTACCGGACATTTAAAAATTTGTCTGGAATGTACCGGTAAAAGATTATTAATTCGCATTTCGGATGATGGCGTGGGTATGGACGCAAAAACACTTGCGGATATGAATGAGCGATTACAGAAGAGTGCAAAAGCTTTTTCGGCAAAAGAATCGGAAACAAAAGGTGGAATTGCCCTTGTCAATGTAAATAATAGAATTCATCTTCTGTTCGGAGAAGAGTATGGCTTACATGTTTATTCTATGCCGGATGTGGGAACTGATGTGGAAATTACATTGCCGACGATTATGAGTGATAGGGAAATAAAGAATGAAAACAGAAACCTTGCGTATGGAACGAGTGACCTATAAAGAACAGGGTAATGTTTGTCTGGATAATTTCAGTATGACGATTCGGACAGGAGAAGTTTTCGGACTCGTTCCGGTAAATCATTATGGTTTGAATTCGTTGCTGAAATTATTAAAGCAGAATTTGCCGTTACATTATGGGTATGTTTATTATCGGGAAAAATTAGTAAATCAATGGAAGCGACATCAAAACACGACGAATCGCATTAGTGTGATTCAAAGTAAAAGCTGTCTGGCAGAAGATTTGAGTGTAGCAGATAACATTTTTGTGTTGCGTGCCGGTTTCAAAAAGTGGTTGATAAAGCCGCAGGTTTTACAAAAACAGTTGCAGCCTTTTTTGGAAGAAATCGGAATGAAAATTGATGCCAATGCCTATATAGATGAATTGTCTGCATTTGAATGTTTTGTAGTGGAGCTTTTGAAAGCAGTGGTGTCAGGGAATCGTCTGATTGTATTGGTGGATATCAGTACTTTTATCAGTGAAAGTGAGCTGGTGAAGCTGCATGAAATTATTCGGTATTATGCCGGAAAGGGAATTTCATTTCTTTATATCACGGCCCATTTTGAAGAGGCAAAGCAAAGATGTGACAAAACAGCACTCATGGTTAACGGACAGATTATTAAATGCTTTGAAACAAGGGAAAATATTCCGGATACTTTTTCACTGGAAAGTGTTGAAGATTATGATAGATGGGTACGGCAACAGCTTAGTGCGACAGAAGAGAATCAAAACAGGCAGGCAGTATTTGAAACAAGTCGCCTGTATTATGGTAGTATGCGAGATTTAAATATTCGCGTGTTTCCGGGAGAATGCATGGTGCTTCAAGACCTGGATAACAAGATTTTTAAAGACCTGATTGCGCTGTTTCAAGGAGAGAAGCCGGACAGCGGACAAATACTTTTGCAAGGAAACGTCTTTTCTTCTTGTGAGGACAGACGAATTGCGATAATTCAGGAATTGCCTACGGAGTCGATGCTGTTTCCAAGGATGAGCTATATGGACAATCTTTGTTTTAATATGGATCATCGTTTTAAAAGAGTATGGACGACCGGAGGAATTCGCAAAAGCATTATCAATGAATATGGTGATTTACTGGGAAAAGAAGTATTTCAATGTAAAGTAGAAAAATTAAGTCAAAAACAGAAATATGATTTGGTTTATACCAGAATTTTATTACAGAATCCGAAAGTTGTATTCTGTGTACAACCTTTTAAAAGTGCGGAGGTGTCCATTCGAAGCCATATTTGGGAACTTTTGGAACGCTTTTTGGACCGCAATATTGCAGTAGTGATTTTGGCGGTAAATCTGGCAGATTCTCTAGCACTGGCAGATAAACTGATTCGGATAAAACATGGAAAAGTACAGGAGATATATGATAAGGAAGAATTTATTAAACTCCCTGTCAATACTCCGTGGTTATATTTATATCAAGAAAAATATGCAAAGAATGAATAGGAGAGAGGCTATGAGATTAGGAGCATTAGAAGCAGGCGGTACAAAGATGGTTTGCGCAATCGGAGACGAAACCGGGAAGATTTTTGAACAGGTGTCGATTCCGACAGAAACACCGGATATTACTCTGCCAAAATTGATTGCTTTTTTTGAAGGAAAAGGAATTGAAGCATTAGGAATCGGATGTTTTGGACCCATTGACTTAAACAAGAATTCTGATACCTATGGTTATATTACTAGTACGACAAAGCTGCCATGGATTAATTGTAATATTGTAGGAGCTTTTCAAAAGGCACTCGGTTGTCCGGTTGGATTTGATACAGATGTAAACGGCTCGGCACTGGGAGAGGTTACGTTTGGGCAGGCAAGAGGAAAAAATAATGTAATATATATTACAATCGGAACCGGCGTGGGGGCTGGTGTTTATGTGGAAGGAAAGCTTCTTCACGGAATGATGCATCCGGAAGCGGGTCATGTGTTGATTCGGAAACGTTCTGATGATGAATACGAAGGAAATTGCCACTATCATCAGACATGCTTGGAAGGACTTGCTGCAGGACCTGCAATTGAAGGACGTTGGGGACAGAAAGCTGTCGAGTTAAAAGACCGAAAAGAAGTATGGGATTTGGAAGCTTATTATATTGCACAGGCGCTTGTAGACTACATTATGGTTTTATCACCGGAAATGATTATTTTAGGAGGAGGCGTTATGCATCAGGAACAGCTTTTCCCGATGATTCGCAGCTATGTGAAAGTTTTATTAGGAGAATACATTAAAACGAAAGAGATAGAAGATTTAGAGCATTATATCGTTCCTGCAAGTCTGGACGATAAGCAGGGAATTATGGGGTGTCTGGAGCTTGCAAGACAGGCATTAGCCTAAAATGAAAAAAGTTTTAGCCTTTTTTTGGGAAAGAGGTTGAAAAATGAGAATTTATAGTATAAACTAAGAAAGAATTATATTTGTGAAAACTTAGGAGGATTATTTTATGATATCTGCAGGCGATTTCAGAAATGGTATTACCATTGAATTTGAAGGTAATGTTTATCAGATAATTGAGTTCCAGCATGTTAAACCTGGTAAAGGAGCTGCTTTCGTAAGAACTAAATTAAAGAACATTATCAACGGAGGTGTTGTTGAAAAGACCTTCAGACCTACTGAGAAATGCCCACAGGCACGTATTGATAGAAAAGACATGCAGTATTTATACAATGATGGTGATTTATTCAACTTCATGGATGTAGAAACATATGACCAGATTGCATTAAACGCTGATGCAGTAGGTGATTCCTTGAAATTCGTGAAAGAGAACGAGATGGTTAAAATCTGTTCTTACAACGGCAATGTGTTTGCTATTGAACCACCATTATTTGTTGAACTTGAGATTACAGATACAGAGCCAGGTTTCAAAGGCGATACAGCTACAGGTGCAACCAAACCTGCTATCGTAGAAACAGGAGCAAAGGTTATGGTACCATTATTTGTTAGTCAGGGTGAAGTGATTAAAATTGATACCAGAACAGGCGAGTATTTGTCCAGAGTATAATCAGTACTGTGATTACATTTTCTAAGAGCTTATAAGACAATGGAGAAGTTTTTCTTTTTCATTGTCTTTTTGTTGTGTGCATGACTGTACACGTTTTCAAAAATTTTGTCCGGAGAGAATAGAAAGAGAGGACAAAATGGTATTTGAACAATTTAAAACAAAGATATGTAACGCGTTGAGAGAGGTAATGGGCGATGAATATGAAATTGCTTACAAAGAAATAACGAAGAACAATGGAGTGATTCTTCGAGGAATTATTATTGCCAAAGAAGGTTCGAATGTTTCACCGACAATTTATATAGATGAATTGTACGATGATTATGAAGAAGGAAGAACTTTCGGAGATATTATCTATGATATATTATGCGCGTATCAGAGAAATGCCAAAGAAATTCAGATGGATATGGATTTCTTTACGAAATACGAACAGGTGAAAAAACGCGTATTATACAAACTGATTCATTGGGAAAGCAACAGCAAACTTTTAGAAGAGATTCCATATATCAAATGGAACGACCTTGCAATTGTTTTCTACTATGCAATGGAGGAAGAGTATTGTGGAAAGGCAACAATATTGATTCGAAACAGTCATTTGAAGATGTGGGATATTGATATCAATACACTCTATATGGATGCTAAGGATAACATGCATAAGCTCCTGCCGGAAGAATTACTTCCTATTAAAAAGATTCTTCAGGAATTTTTGTCCAGAAATTTAAAACAGCAAGTCGAAGAAGATGAGATTGGCTTGTCAGAAGAAGCTTCTTCTATGATGTATGTGTTAAGCAACCGGGACAGAATTTTCGGGGCAGCAACACTTTTGTATTCCGAATCAATAAAGGAGTTAACAAAACGTTTGAATAAAAACCTGATTATTCTTCCTAGTTCCATCCACGAAGTAATCCTTGTGCCGGATAACGGAATTACCGAAAAGACATTTTTTAAAGATATGGTAAAGGAAGTAAATGACACACAAGTTGAACCGGAAGAAATCCTTTCCTACAGTGTCTATTATTATGATAGAATCACAGAAAAAATCAAAATATTAGCATAAGCGGAAATTATTTCTTAATGATTTGATTACTAGACAACAGTTTCCTCTTATGGTATGATAAGCAGGATGATGTAATAAATTTGTAACATATCCTATCGGCAGATGACCAAGCGGATGCGTAGCAGACATTTGGTCAGAACCGGTAGGATAGCGATAGACCGAAGGTCTAATGTTATGATAAACTGAAAACCATGCACCCGTAGTCTAACGGATAAAACGTAGGCCTCCGACGCCTTTGATGCAGGTTCGATTCCTGTCGGGTGCATTTTTACATCATTGTTTAAAAAAGAAAGGTTGTAGATTATGAATACGTCAAATAACAATATTCGAGACTTTTTGATGGCAAAATTAGAAATTCTCAAAAATTGGATTGTAAAGAATTCCAAGATTGTCATGCCGATTGTATTGGCAGTCTGCGTAATCATTACCATTGTTATTTCCGTTAATGCGAATAAGAAAGCCACACAAGGACAGGAAAATATAAGTGTAAACAATACAATTGAAGAAGCAACAAGTAATTCTATTGCAGCTCCGACAGTACCTTTGGAAGAAAATGCCCATCCGGAAATTAATGAGTTAATGAATTCCTATTATACAGCAATGGCAGATGGCGATGTTGCTACCATTGAGACCTTGGTAGATAAAATGGATAATACTGAGATTCTTAGAATCGAAGAAATGAGTAAATACATTGAGTCTTATCCAAAGTTAGACATTTATACGAAAATTGGTCCGGTGGAAAATTCCTATCTGGTATATGCTTGTTCCGAAGTAAAATTCGAAGACTATGAAAATACGATTCCGGGCATGAAGGTATTTTATGTATGTGTGGACGAGAACGGAAAGTATTATATCAATAATAATGGTGAAGAAACAGAAAGTGATTTGAAATATATCAAAGAAGTAAGCTTGCAGGATGATGTTGTAGATTTGAACAACAAAGTTGCTGTTGCTTATAATGATATGTTGGCAGAAGATGAAGAACTGGGACAATTTATTCTCGATTTAAGAGAAGAAATTGATAAGTCAGTCGGTGAAGCATTGGCACAGGCAGAAGGAAGTAATACCACAGAGGAAGCAGATGCAGAAACGGAAGAAGGGGAAGAAACAACGGAGGATGAAGTTGTTACAGTAGTTACAAAAGTAAAAGCAACGGACGTTGTTAATATTCGTTCTTCTGATAGCGAAACAGCAGATAAACTTGGTAAAGCAGAAATCGGCGATGAGTTTGAACTGGTAGAGAAAAAAGGAAACGGCTGGAGCAAAATCGTATTTGAAGGTTCGGAGGCCTACATTAAGAGTGAATTTTTAGAAGATTCTGAAACAATGGAAGTTCCAGCAGAAGATACACAAGAAGACACAGCAGCGGAAGAGAATGATACAGAAAATAGTACAGAGAATGATACCGATGCAAGTGAGGCAGAAGAAGACGAGGCAGAGGATAATGCACAGTCTACGGGTACAGTAACCGTTATTGAAAATGTTCGAATCAGAAGTGGTGCCAGTGAAGACAGCGAGAAACTTGGTACTGCCTACATCGGACAAGAACTTGAACTCATTATGAAGCAGGCGGATGGCTGGACGAAGATTAAGTACAACGGTGAGACTGCATACGTAAAATCTGAATTTGTGGAATAAGTTTTTATGATTATGGATAACAAAATATGGTAATGATAAAGAGTATAGAGTAAAATCTATACTCTTTTTGGTTTGCAGAAATAATTTGTCATGTGAAAGTGTGAAAGTTCTTTCTATAAATCAAAAAGCAAAAAGAAATATTTGTTGGAAGGAATTGGCTATGAAACAGGACGATATTGCAATTTTAAAAGATATACAGAGAAATACACACATGGCGATGACAACACTCGATACTCTCTTGGATAAGGTGGAAGATAAGGAACTGACTATGAATTTAGCCAGACAATCCATCGGTTATGCAAGAATTCATAATGATGCCATAGAAAAACTCATAGAGGCAAAGAGTGGCACTTATCGCAATAATCAATTAAACGATATATTGATAAGAGGAAATGTTCACGCAAATACGTTATTAAACACAAGTACCAGTCATTTGGCAGATATGATGATTCAAAACAGTTACAAAGGAATGACTGACATATATAAATCAGTAAAGCATCATACGCAGGCAGGGGATAAATCAGTAGAACTTGCACAAGAACTAATGGATTTTGAGCAAAAAAATATAGATATTTTAAAAGAGTATCTATGAGATTGTATACAATTATACTGGAATATTTGTATCATTGTACAAATTTCATAAAAAAACGAAAAAAATTTTTATACTTTAACTTACTAAATCGGGGTTGTAGATTTTCCTTTCACATACTATAATGTAACAAGGCAAGGAAGTTAAATAGCTGACTTGTGAAAGTTGATTACATTTTATTATAAATTCTAAAGGAGGACATGAAAGATGTCATACGTTGATGAGGTCTATGAGTTGGTGGTAGCTAAGAATCCTGCACAGCCGGAATTCCACCAAGCAGTAAAAGAGGTTTTGGAATCTCTTCGTGTTGTTATTGAAGCTGATGAAGAGGCATACAAAAAAGATGCTTTATTGGAAAGATTAACTGTTCCGGAAAGAATCATTCAGTTCCGCATTCCGTGGGTAGATGATAATGGTCAGGTTCAGGTAAATAATGGTTTCCGTGTACAGTTCAATAGTGCAATCGGACCTTATAAGGGTGGTTTAAGATTTCATCCATCCGTAAACTTAGGTATTATCAAATTCTTAGGATTTGAACAGATTTTCAAAAACTCCTTAACAGGTCTTCCAATTGGTGGCGGTAAAGGTGGTTCTGATTTCGATCCTAAGGGTAAATCAGATAGAGAAGTAATGGCATTCTGTCAGAGCTTTATGACAGAGCTCTGCAAACATATCGGAGCTGATACAGACGTTCCGGCCGGTGATATCGGTGTAGGTGCACGTGAAATTGGTTTCATGTACGGACAGTATAAGAGAATTCGTAACGTATACGAAGGTGTTCTTACAGGTAAAGGATTATCTTACGGTGGTTCTCTTGCAAGAACACAGGCAACAGGTTATGGTTTATTATACTTAACAGCAGAAATGTTAAAATGCAACGGCAAAGACATTGCAGGCAAGACAGTAGCAGTTTCCGGAGCAGGTAATGTTGCTATTTATGCTATCCAGAAAGCACAGCAGTTAGGTGCAAAACCTGTTACATGTTCTGATTCCACAGGCTGGATTTATGATCCGGAAGGAATTGATGTAGATTTATTAAGAGAAGTAAAAGAAGTAAAACGTGCTCGTTTGACAGAATATGCAGCAGCAAGACCAAGCGCAGAATATCATGAGAAGAAGAACGGCGAACATGGCGTTTGGAATGTGAAATGTGATATCGCACTTCCATGCGCTACACAGAACGAGCTTAACTTAGAAGATGCCAAAGCACTCGTTGCTAACGGATGTTTTGCAGTAGCAGAAGGTGCTAACATGCCTACTACTATGGATGCAACAGAATACTTCCAGGCAAACGGTGTATTGTTCTGTCCTGGTAAAGCATCCAATGCTGGTGGCGTTGCTACTTCTGCACTGGAAATGAGCCAGAACTCTGAAAGACTTTCTTGGACATTCGAAGAAGTTGATTCCAAATTACAGGGAATCATGGTTAACATCTTCCACAGCTTAGATGAAGCTTCCAAGAAATACGGTATGGAAGGTAACTACGTTGCAGGAGCAAATATCGCAGGCTTCTTGAAAGTAGCTGAGGCTATGAAGGCACAGGGAATTGTGTAAGGCAACAAGTTATAAATTGGTAATTTAAAATTGGAAATAATGATAAAAAAGTGCTTCGTAAAGGAATTTACGGAGCATTTTTTTGTGAAAACGAATAGAATAATGCTGATTTTAGGTTGTTAAAAATCGTAAGTTACAAGTGAGCTACAAATGTTTCTGGAAGTTAAGGAAATAAAGGAAAGTTAAGAAGATGGGGGCAATGTGAAATTATTAAAAAAATATTGCTGATAATTAACGGTTAGCGGTAATGGTATATTATACGAGGAGGATTAGATTATGAATATAAAGGTATATTTGAAAGAAAATTTCTGTTTTTCTAAAGGTAAGTATTGAAGATTTTTCAATGGAGAGAATTGAACATACAATAGATTTTTTATATGGAAAATGGGAGAAGGTTGTTAAGGAAGAAAGTATTGATAAAGTTATCGAGGGATAATATTTAAAATGAAAATTGTTACGTTTTTTCACAACATAAAAAGGTCGGTTCACAACATCTTGGTATCGAAACAGGGTACAAGTTCCGATATAATATACGCGAAAAGAGAATCAAGCGACAGCGAAGCTGGCATTTGATTCTCTACGCGATAACGAACAAGTAGTCTGCGAAGCAGACAATAGAGTGCGTTAGCACGAGTTTGTGAGTGTATAAGAATTGCAAAGGAAGTGAGTTTGTGCGTATAGCGATTTGTGATGATGAAAAGAACATCAGGGAGTTAATAGGAAATAAGGTAATAAAGCAGTACCCGGAGACAGAAATTGTTTCCTTTTCGTCAGGAGAAGAACTGCTTTTATCAGATAAGCACATAGATATTCTGTTTTTGGATATACAGATGTCCGGTAGAAACGGAATGGAAACAGCCAGAGAACTTCGTAAGAAGGACAAAAGTGTGATACTTATTTTTGTGACAGCTGTGGAGAAATATGTATTCCAGGCATTTGATGTAGGTGCATTTAACTATATTGTGAAGCCGATTGATGATACCAAGTTTGCTGATGTACTTTGCAGGGCAGTTGATGAATGGTGTTCACAGGATACAAATGTGAGCGAGCCGGAAGCGAATTACGTGATGATCAACAATGGTGGGGTTCACACAAAGGTAATGATAGAAGATATTGTCTATGCAGAGGTGTTCAATCGTAAGGTGGTTATTCACAAGCTGGACGAGAAAATAGAGTATTACGGAAAAATGTCTGACCTTGAAGCAGTAGCAGGGGACAGTTTTTTCGGACCGCACAGGGCATATCTTGTAAATTTTAAGTATGTGGAGAAATATGATGCCACCACCATTTATCTGGAAAAGGGAACTGCTCTTATGGCAAAGCAGAATTACCCGGACTTTGTAAAGAAATATATGAAGTACAAAATTATGAGAATTCCTTATGTAAAAGAGGTTTTTGTTTCAGAAAAGAATGAGCAGATTCAAGCGGAAATGCTTTTGGATAAAGAAATTGAACCTGAGGCTGATAAAAAGATTCAGGGAGATATCATGATGTTGAATAAGTCTATGCCGAATTATAAAAGGATAGGTAAAGTTGTAGTGCGAGAGCAGGAATTTGAAAAAACTACAACTAGAAAGATTAAGCGAAATAATTAAAAGGATAGGTAATTTTATGTTAGAAAAAATTAAAGATATTTTAGTTGAACATGTTGATATACCAAAGGAAGAAATTTGTTTAGAAACTGATTTATTACATGATCTAGGTTTAAGCTCGTTGGATATGGTAAATATTATTGTTGCTTTTGAAGATGAGTTTGAAATAGAAATTCCCGACCGTAAACTGTCAGAAATTATTACGGTTGAGGATGTAGTTATGTTGTTGAGTAAAGAGTATGGGATTGAATAGAAGTCGAAAATGAATAACTATATTTTGTCAGGAAGAAAGGGGGAATGTTGTGATAAATTATATTCAAGATTATGAGCATAATCAGTCTGAGAAAAAGCTAATTAAAATACTTCAAGAAGCAGAAGAATTTGATGCGGATAAAAATGCATGGCTCAGTCTAGATGAGTTGAAAGCAGCTGTTGAAGCATAATATAAAGGATTAAGTGGGTAAGTAATTGGAAAGGCGAGTTTTCTCGTCTTTTTCTTTGATTTTAGAAATGAAATACGAATAAGTGAGAGAAAATCACATTTAACGGTTGAAAACAACACGAAAGTGGATATAATAGAAAGTAGAAAAGAAGGTGAGGTAGCAATCATGTTAATACAATTTAATTTCAAAAATTTCAAATCATTTAGAGAAGAGGCTACTTTAGATTTGTCTGCGGCAAAGATGACAGAGTTTTCAGATAGAGTAGTGAATGTTGGTAGTGAGAAGATTTTGCCGGTTGCTGCCATTTATGGTGCAAACGCAAGCGGAAAGTCCAATATATACAATGCTTTTGAATATATGTCTGATTATGTTGCAGAGTCATTTAAGTATGGTGATGAAGAGGAAAAGTTTGAGGAATTCAGACCCACCCCATTTCTATTTGATTCAACATCAGCTGATGCAGAATCCAGTTTTGAAGTATATTTCACTTTGGCCGGAGACAAAGCAGAGAAGACATATAACTATGGTTTTTGCATCAATAAGGAAGGCGTAACGGAAGAATGGCTTAATTCCAAAGCAAAGACAGCTAGAAAGTACAGTACAGTATTCTATCGTGGAACTACTGATGAAGAACTTGATTTGTCTGGGTTCCCTAAAAGTAGTAGGGATAATATTCAGGTTGCGCTTGAAAAGCAGGTGCTTATTATCTCTTTGGGCGCTAAACTGAAAATTGGAAAGTGTAAGGATATTCGAGATTGGTTTCTTGCAAATGAGTTTGCAGATTTTGGTGATCCGGTTACTAATTTCTTCATGTCTCGAAGATTACCGAAGGGATTTGTGGAGAATAAAGATATTCAGCAGAAAGTTGTGGAATATTTTGCATCCTTTGACGAGCATATTAAGGATTTTAGGATTGAAAAGGTTCCTCACGATGGAGAAGCTAACGGACGAAAATCGTCCGCGGAAGATACTTACAAAATCAATGCCCTTCATAAGATGATTGACTCTGATGACATGGCAGAAATCCCTTTGGGATTAGAGTCTGCAGGAACATTGAAGATGTTTGCATTATACCCAGAATTACAGGAAGTATTGGAGAAAGGAAGTGTATTCTTCATTGATGAATTAAATGCACGTCTGCATCCGTTACTTGTAAGAAACTTCTTGCTTACATTCTTAAATCCGGAAATTAATACCAACCACGCTCAGCTTGTATTTACAACACATGATACA